>JACRNU010000109.1 GCA_016234805.1 Elusimicrobiota bacterium | reverse complement strand
GAGTACGTCAAGATGCTCGACCGGCATCGTTTCGGCATCCTGAACTTCTTCCGACACCGCAAGACCAACGGGCTCAGCGAGGGGTTCAACAACGTCGTGAAGACCATCAAGAAGGACGCCTACGGCTTTCATGATTGGGAGAACTTCCGCCTCAAAATCCTGCGAAAATGCGGCAAGCTTGGGGAGGCGGCGTTTGATCGGGATTGAACCCCTATTTCCTCGTCGAGCTTCACACTATTCCGAGAAGTTCCAGTTAATTATACGCAAGGCAATAATCCTTCAGTGAGCAGCGGTCGGCAGATCTTACGCTGTATGGGCAAAGCATACAATGGCACGGGTTTTTCCTGCAAGCATTCGAGCCTGCTCCTGGACCACGCTCTCAAACACCTTGGCCTTCCAACCGACCTGCCCAAGACCGTCCCGGACAAGTCCAGGCCTCCGGAGGTGAACGGCCTTCAGCAGCCCGCGGATTCGAGCGCCTTGCGCCAGAGGCTCGAGACCAGATAACGGGCCAGGTCCGCCTTTCGAACCCAGCGGAGCCCCCCTCCGGGCGGCCGAGGCGGGGCAGCAGCCCTCCGAAGGACGAGCGTCACAGAGTGCCGAGTGATGCGTTGACGGACCGTGGCCAGGACCCGACCCGCCTTGGACCCAGGCAATCCCCAGTGGCCGGCCAGAAGCCCGGCCGCCCGCTTCTCCACGAGCACCATCCCCTGCCGCTCGCACAGGACGCAGTCGAGCCGGACAGGAACAGGCCTCTGGCGGGCCGGCAGGCCCGGTATCCTGTCCTGGAGCCCGGCTTTGCGCGCCTCACACTGCCGGGACCAGGGACATTCCCCGCACCTGGGGCCGCGGGGCAGGCACACCATGGCGCCAAGGTCCATCAAGGCCTGGTTCCAATCACCGGCTTTGCCGGTCGGCAGAAGAACCTGGGCCAACGCCTTGAGCCGGTCGGCGTTCCCTGAGGCCTCTCCTTTAAGAGCGCAGAGCCTTGAGAGCACCCGGCTGACATTGGTGTCTACCACGGCTAAAGGCATGCCGTAGGCGATGGAGAGCACCGCGGCCCGGGTGTAGTCCCCTACTCCCGGCAAACGCGCGCCCGGGTCGGCTGGGAAGACCCCGCCATGGTCCCTGACGATGAGCCCCGCGGCCTCGTGGAGGGACGCGGCCCTGCGGTAGTAGCCCAGGCCGGACCAGGAAGCGAGCACCGAACTCCTGCGCGCCTTGGCCAGGGCCCGCACCGTGGGGTAGGTCTCCAGGAAGCGCTCGAACCGGGGCATGACAGCGGCGACCGTGGTCTGCTGGAGCATGACCTCGGAGAGCCAGACGCGGTAGGGGTCCTTGGTCCGCCGCCAGGGCAGGTCGCGTCCGCGTTCCCCATACCACTGAAGCAGGCTGGTCCGCAGGGATCCGAGGTCCATGATCAAGGAAAACGTCGGCGTCCGAGGAAACCCGGCACCTCGCGGATGTCCGCCAGCACGGGCACGCCCGCGCCTGAAAGCCTCGCCGGCGCCTGATGACCGCGGCAGACCAGGGCGCAGCGGATGCCCATGGCCGCGGCCACGTCGCGGTCGTGCAGCGTGTCGCCGATGAGGATGATCCCTCTCCGGTCGAGCCCCGAGGACTCGACCCAGCGCAGTCCCAGGTCTTCCTTTCCGTCCGCGTGGAAATCGTCGAGTCCCAGGATCGGGTCGAGCGGCACCCTGACCCCGAAGCCCGCCAGGGCCTTGGTCAGCATCCCGTGATGGTATGCGGAGAGGATGCCCTGCCGGACGCCTGACGCGGCCAGCCCCTCGAGCACCGGGACCGCGCCCTCGTGCAGGCGCGCCGAAGTCCAGACCTTCCCGTGGTAGAGGTCGTTCCACTCCCGCGCCACGTCGGCGAAGGATTCCCTTTCGAAGGTGAACCCGGCCTTCTTGTAGAAGTCCACGACCGGGAACCCGAAATGATCGAGGTAGTACTGCAGGGAGACCTCGGGCATGGACCGGCGGCGGCGCGTCTCATTGAGGCAGGAGACGCACAGGGCCGCGTCATCGAGGAGGGTCCCGTTGAAATCCCAAAGCACGAGGGGCACGGTATCCCCGGTCATGGCTCCCTGAGGATCTCCAGCAGCCCGCGGTAGGCCTTCGCGTACCTGCCCTTGAGCCCGGCCTCGGCCATCCCGATGGGGGTCGGCCCCTTCCGGCGGTGCTTGGCCGCAGGGTCAGCGCCGCGGGATTTGAGCAGCCGGGCGAGCTCGGCGTCCCGGAACTGCACCGCGATGTGCAGCAATGTGTCGCCGGACTTGGGGTCAGTCCTGTTGACAGGCACGCCCTTGTCCAGCAGCATGCCGATCAGGCGGAGGGACCTCGGGGTGCGCATGGCCAAGTCCCCCCGCATGTAGGCCAGGCTGAAGATCCAATGCCGGACCAGGGACGGCTTGGGCTTGAGCAGGGGCACGAGCTCCTCGGAGACGGTCTTCATGGAGAACTCGAAGGCCGGCGCGTGGTCCTCGAGCCGCGCCCCGCGGGAGAGCAGGAGCTTGGCGATCTCCTTGTAGGCGTCTCCCTTGCCGGCCATCCAGCGCGAGACCGCCTTCCTGCAGGCCGTGGCCCCTCCGCCGTCGCGGGCATCCACGCTCGCGCCCCCCTCGACCAGGGCCCTCGCCACGGCCAGGGCGTCCGCGGGCTTCTCCGCGTCGATGGCTTCCGACAGGGGAGCCTTGCCGCCGCCCTTGCAGTCGGGATCCGCCCCCTCCGCGAGCAGAGCCGCGACCCTGCGGACATCCCCGGCCAGGGAAGCCTCGGCCAGGGCGCACTCGGCCCCGCCCGCGGGGGAGACGGCCCCGCCGAGCAACAGGACGGCCGCGAGCGCGAGCCGGGGATTCACTCGGTCAAGCGCCTTTCGGGGCCCGGCCCTGGCCGCCGGTTTTAAGCGCGAGCGCGATCTTCTCCGCGGTCACGGGCATGGACTTGATCCGGCAGCCCACGGCGTCCTCGACCGCGTTGGCGATGAGGGGCGCGGCCGGGATCATGGTGTGCTCCCCCACCCCGCGCGCGCCGAAGGGCCCGTCGGGCTGGGCGGTCTCCACGATGATGGGCACCGTCTTGTCCGGGATGTCGAACGCCGTGGGGATCTTGTAGTCCGAGAAGTTGGCGTTCAAGATGCGGCCCTTGGCGTCGAAGCGCATGTCCTCGTAGAGCGCCGTGCCGAAGCCCTGCACGAGCCCGCCGATGATCTGCTGGTCGACCAAGCCCGGGTTGATGGCCTTGCCCACGTCCACGGCCAGGACGGCCTTGAGGATGCGGACCTTGCCCGTCTCCTTGTCGACTTCCACCACCACGCCGGCCGCTCCGGTCGTGTAATGGACGTTGGGGTGCCCGCCCTGGCCGGTCTCGGGGTCGCTGATGGCCGAGGAGAACTCGGGCATGAAGGTCCCGCGGCCCATGATGGGCCCGCCCTTGTAGGTGTGGTCTTCGACCTGGATGCCCGCGATGACGAAGCTCTTGAGCGGCAAAGACCAGCCCGGCTTGTTGCGCGACTTGACGGCTGAATCCTCGAGGTAGAGCGACGCCCGGTCCAGGTGCAGGGAGCGCTCGACCAGGTCGAAGATCTGCTCCCGCGCGTCCACCGCGGCCTTGAGCACGGCGTTGCCGCAGCCCCAGGTGACGTGGGAGCCCACGGTCTGCCACTCGTAGGGGTTGCGGTCCGTGTCCGGGGTCTCGACCCGGATCTTCGAGACCGGGACCGAGAGGATCTCGCCGGCGATCTGCGCGACCGCGGTCAAGAGGCCCTGGCCGATCTCCATGCCCGAGACCAGGATGTTGAGGCTCGCGTCCTCGTTGAACTTGAGGAAGGCCGAGGACGAGGCATTGGGCGGCATGGCCGGCGACTTCCAGAACAGGACCACGCTCTTGCCGACCGCCTTCCTCGGATCCTTCGAGGGGACGGCTTTGCCCCACTCGACCTCGGAGGCGACCTTGTCGATGGCCTCCTGGATGCCGGTGGGGTTCATGTGAGCCCCATAAGGGAGGATGTCCCCCTCCTTGACGGCGTTCTTCCTGCGGAACTCCACAGGGTCCATCTTGAGCTTAGCCGCCATCCTCGTGATGTGGGACTCGAGCCCGAACATGAACTCGGAGTAGCCGAAGCCGCGGTAAGGCCCGCCGGGCGGCAGGTTGGTGTAGACGCAGACCGAGTCGATGTGGAGGTTGTCCACACGGTAGGGGCCGCTGGCCGAGAGCCCGGCCGCGTTGACCACGTTCGCCCCATACTCGACGTAGGCTCCGGCGTCCCAGTAGAGCTTGTGCTCGAGGGCCGTGATGGCGCCGTCTTTCTTCGCGCCGAGCTTGATCCGGGCCACCACGCCCTGGCGCTGATAGGTGTTGACGAACTCCTGGGCCCGCGTCCAGAGGACCTTGACCGGATGGCCCTGCACCTTGACGGCGATGGCCGCGCCGAGGATCTCCATGGAGACCCCGGCCTTGCCGCCGAATCCGCCGCCGATGTACGGGGTCACCACGCGCACGTCCTTGTGCGTGAGCCCCAGGGGCGAGAGGGCTTCGGCGAAGAGGTGGCGCTGGGTGAACGGCGACTGGGAAGCGGTCCAGACCGTGAGCCTGCCCGAGTTGTCGTAGAGCCCGACCGCGCCGTGCACCTCGATGGCGCAGTGCGCGTAGCGCGGCACCGTGTAGGTGTCCTCGAGGACGATGTCGGCTTCTTTGAATCCTTTGCCGACATCGCCCTTGCGGGTCTTGCGCCAGTGCGCGATGTTGGTCTTCGCCCTGGGGAAGAACCACGGCACGCGGCCGTACTCGCCGATGCCGGGGTGGATGAGGTCCGCGTCCTTGGCGATCGCGGCCATGGGGTCGAAGATGGGCGCAAGCTCCTCGTACTCGACCTTCACGAGTCGGGCCGCGCGCAGGGCGGTCTTGGCGTCCCAAGCCACCACCGCGGCCACCTGCTCGCCCACGAAGCGCACCCGGTCCTGGGCGAAGACGAAGCGGTCCTTCATGTACAGGCCGAACTTGAACGGGAAATCCTTGCCGGTGAGGACCTTCACCACCCCGGCGACTGATTCCGCGGCTTTCGTGTCCACGCGCAGGATCCGGGCATGGGCGTGGGGGCTCTCCACGAGCGCGGCGTAGAGGAGCCCTGGCCCGAACTCGATGTCGTCTACGAACTGGGCGACCCCGGCGACCTTTTCCCAGCCGTCCACCCGCTGGGTGGAACGACCCACGGAGCGAAAATCCCCCTGGCCCGCCGCGCTCCGCCCGGCCGGTTCCCTGCCCGCAGCGCTCCCGCGGGCAGCGCTCCCGCGCGCCTCGGCCCCATCGGGCCACGACAGGGGCAAGCCCCTCTGGCCGTCGGGTCCCTGGGCCCCTGACCGCCTTTTCGTCTTCGTCCTGCCGTTGAGCTTGGCCATTCTAGACTCCCTTTCCGGCCGCGTCCTCGATGGCCTCGATGATCGGCAGGTAGCCGGTGCACCGGCAGAGATTGCCGCTGATGGCCTCCTGGATCTCGTGGCGGGTCGGCTTGGAGTTCCTGGCCAGAAGTTCCGTGGCGGACAGGATGACTCCCGGAGCGCAGAAGCCGCACTGGAAGGAGTTGTGCTTCACGAAAGCCTTCTGCAGGGGCGTGCCCCCGCCCTTGGAAAGGCTCTCGAGGGTAGAGACCTCGGCGCCGTCGGCCTCAGCCGCGAGCACGAGGCAGGCGCGGACGGTGCGGCCGTTGAAGAGGACCGTGCAGGTCCCGCAATCGCCGCGGTCGCACCCGACCTTGGCGGTCTTGACCCCGAGCTTGTCGCGCAGGACCTCGAGGAGAGTGTCGTTGGCCGCGACCTCCACCCTGCGAAGGACGCCGTTGAGCTTGAGACCGATGGTCATCTTTCTCATCAGAGCTGCTCCGTGCCGTAAGCCGGTCCCCGGCCCTCGAGCCGGGCGACCGCGGCCAGCAGGGCCCGCTCGAGCATGACCCCGGCCATGTGCTCGCGGTACTCCTTCGAAGCCCGGATGTCCGTGATGGGGCGGATCTCCCCGCGGACCAGGGCCTTGGCCTTCTTGAGCAGTGTGTCGCCGAGCTTCTTGCCCCTCAGGAGGGACTCGATGCTCTCGCCGCGGGTCGGGACAGGCCCGACCGCGCAGAAGGCCACCCGGTAGAGGCCGCCTTCGAGCGCCATGGCCCCGACCCCGACTTGCGCCAAGTCCTCGCCCCGGTAGCGGCCGAGCTTGAGGTAGGCCCCGCCGTAGCGCTTCTCCGGCAGGGGGATGGAGATCCCGGTCGCGATCTCATCCTCGAGCAGGGCGCACTTCTTGGGACCCGCGAACCAGGCCCTCATCGGGATGGTCCGGTGGCCGGCTTTGCCGTGCGCCGTGACCTTGGCCTCGTGCAGCAGGAGCGCGGGCCCGCCGTCCAGGGACGGGACCGCGGAGACGATGTTCCCCAGCAGGGTCGCGCGGTTGCGCACGCCCGGGGAAGCCACGGTCCTGGCTGACTCCCAGAGGATCGGGAACTTCGTCCTCACGACCTCGGACTCGATGAGCTGGGTGAAGGTCGTCAGCGCCCCCACCGTGAGGACCCCATCCTTGAACTCGAGCTCCGAGAGCTCGGCGACCCCCTTGAGATCCACGACCGCCTCAGGCGCCGCGACCTTTATAGGCCCAGAGAAGCTTGAGCGCCTCCTTGAGGTCCGCGGGCTTGTGATAGTCGAATTCGTGAGTGATGGGCATGTCATTCCGCTCGGTCGGCAGTCATAGGTCCAGGCTCCGCCTGATGGCGATGGTGAAGGGTACCGTGTCCGCATCGATGTCGAACCACATGCCCCCCCGCGTGCCCTGGCCGCAGCCTGCCGCCACAGGCTCGTCGCCATTGTCGCATAATCCGAAAGCGCGATGGACCGGCGTCGTCTGCTCTTTCAGCGGTCTCAGGGATGGGATTTTCCTAAGGAATGCATCCAACCCCTTGAAAGCCCATGAATCCTCCATGGATTGAAGGTCCTTGGTGAACTTGATGCCTTTCAACTGCTTGCGGACGAATCGCGCCCAGGAGGAATCGTCGGCGAGCGCAAACCCCGGCTTGTCGATCTTGAAAACCAGCGCACGGGACACCGTGCCTCGGCATCCCTCCCCGGTGACCTCGAGACTGACGCCCGGGGAGAGGGTGACGACCTCGCTGAAGAAAGCCCCGCCGCCGGATGATCGATAATCCCGGTACGCATGCCTATTGAGCATGGCCGCCGGCGGAGCCACGTCGCAGGCTTCTTCCTCCGCCGATCCGGACGCGACGTCCGGGGCTTCCGCCGCCGGCCCTTCGTCCTGCGCCGCGTCGCCGGCGACGCCGTCAGCCGACGCAGGATTTCCCGCGGCACGCGTGCTCCCATCGCCGAAAAACAGCCATATCGCGACGATCACGGAACCGGCGCCGGCCATGAACGCCGCACAACCGAACAGAGTCAGGAACAACCAACGCGGAAGACCAGCCATGTCCGTCACCTCGTCCAAGCCACGATCCGGCACATCGCGCTCTCGAGCTCCATGCCCCGGAGCGGGAAGCACCCGATCCAAGCGCGCCTGTTGTTGAGATGCTCGATGTCCCCCCCGAGATTCTCGGCATGGACGAGCCTCTTGGGGAAGAGCTTGAGGTGCATGACCTGGTAGTACTCCTCTTGGGGGAACATCTCGTCCCAGGTTTTGCCGTGCCTCGCCTTGAGCTTCTTCTC
>JACRNU010000103.1 GCA_016234805.1 Elusimicrobiota bacterium | reverse complement strand
GAGGATGCGCCTCGACGTCGGGAAGCTCCTTCTTCCCGAGCGACGAACCGACCGACGCTACCCTCGTCATGTCAAAATCAAGATGAGCGGCTATCTGCGCAACGACGGGCACCCGGCTTAAGTGAACGGCATTGCGATTAACCATACCCAACCGTGAGGGTCGAGTAAGTGAAGGAAGCGGCGCAGGAGTTCGACGCGTCCCAAGTCCGCGAACATCCGGTGGGTCATGACGAAGGAGTGCAAGTCCGGGTATGAAATCGCCGCGTGTTCCGCGGCGACAAGAACACCGATGACCAAGCCGCACAGGGCCTGGGCGAGAGTGAGACGGGCCGACCCCTTGAGTTCCTCCACGGTGCCGTTCATCAATCCTCCTTGGCTCCCCGCTGACGGAGGAGTCTCGCGATGTCCTTGTGCCCCTGGCTCTTCGCCAGCTTCAACGCGGACTCGCCTTTGTCGTTCTTGGCGTCGATGTCGGCCTTGGGGGCGATGAGGACCTCGACGATCTCCTTGTGGCCGTGGTACGCCGCGGTCTGCAGCGGGGTGATCCCATCCTTCCCCCTGCTGTCAGGGTCCGCATGGCCGGCCAGAAGAAGCTCCACATTGTCCTTCCGGTTCTCGAACACCGCGCCCTGCAGAGCCGTATAGCCGGCCTCGTCCTTGGCGTCGACATCCGCCTTGTGGGCGAGGAGGAGCTCCACGATCTCCTTGGGAGCGAATCCCGCGGCGATCATCAGGGGGGTCTTGCCTTTCGAATCCCTGGCGTCGACCTCGGCCTCGTCGGCCAGGAGCACTTCCAGGATGGCCTTGGAACCCTTCATGACCGCGTAGTGCACGGGCGCGTAGCCCGCGGCGTCTTTCCGGTTCACCAGGCCAGGCTCGGCCTTGACCGCCTTGCTGACGGCTTCCACATCGTTCGCTTTGATGGCGTCCTTGATCTCAGCGCTGAAAGCGCGGCCGCATGCCAGCAGCGCCAAGCCCAGAACCGCACCCACCCTCACCGTCTTCACGATCCCCATGGTTGAACCTCCTCGATTCAGGCTGGCGACCGCCCCATTCTATCATTGAAGAAGTCGGTTGTCGCAGCATGGTCAGTTTGATATCGTCTTGGCGGAGGTGTCCACCATGGAGTCACCGGTCTCGTCGTTCCTGGCGATCACGCTGTCCTGCGCCGTTGCCGCGGGGTGTTCCTCTTCCAAGGCTTCGGGAGTCAGGGAGAGCAGGTCCCCGGCGCCGGAGACCGCTCGGCTCCCCACGCTCGAGGCTTCCGCTCCGGGCCTGGTGGCCGAGCTTCTGACCAAGGCGGGGATGGGGGAAAAGACCCTGGCAGTGGGCGATTTCAGGGACCCGGAGGGCCGGGTCACGGCGCTCTCGGCTTTCGTGGCGGAGCGGCTCGAGATGAGCTTCTCGGAACGGGCCGCGGGCGCCTTGAAGGTCGTGTCCAGCTCCAACATGGACGACATGGTGTCCGAGTGGGACCTCAGCGTCAAGGGCAGGGTGGATGATTCCTCGCTCATCGAGGCGGGCAAGCTCCTGGGCGCGCAGATCCTGTCCCTCGGCAGGTACGCGGAGCGCGAGGGCGGGCTCCTCCTGCAGGCCAAGCTCCTAGACGCCAAGACCGGAGTGGTCCTGGCCGCGGCCGAATCCACGGTCCGCTTCTCCGAGGACCTCCGGAGGCTGGCCCTGCGGTCCGCGGCCCCGAAGGAAGCCGCGCCCAAGTCCGGGGACCTCTCGGTGGAGATCTGGTCGGACAAGCTTGAGTACAAGCCAGGGGAGAAGATGTCGGTGAGCGTGCGCGCCAGCCAGGACTGCTACCTCACGCTCATCGACGTGGGCACGAGCGGCAAGGCCACGGTGCTGTTCCCTAACTTCTGGCATTCCTCCAACGACGTCAAGGCGGGCGTCACCTACACCATCCCGGACCCGGAAAAGGCGGGCTTCCAGTTCGAGGTGGATGGGCCTTCGGGCCGCGAATTCGTCCGGGCCATCGTGTCCAAGGAGCCGGTGGTGGAGCTTGCGGACGCCATGAGCCAGCCCAGCGCTGACGCGCCCTTCTCGCCGGTGAAGAAGGACCTCGGGGTCCTCACCCGCGACATCAAGGTCACGGCCGCGAAGGCGGCCAAGGGCCGCTGGGGCGAGGCCGTTCTCAAGCTCACCATCCGCTGAGGCCCCTGACCGCGCCATGAAGACAGCCCTGGCCATGCTCCTGGCCGCGTGCGCCCTCTTCGGTCGGAGCCCTGCCTTCGCCCTGGGGCCCGAGGCCGCGGCCCTGTGTTCCGAGGCCCGGGAGCACCTCCGGGCCCTGGTGGGCCTCGACACCTCGAATCCCCCGGGCAATGAAGGCAGGGTCGTGGACTACCTCAAGGCCAGGCTCGAGCGCGAGGGCATCCCCGCGGTTGTGGTGCCTTTCGCCGAGGGCAGGTCGAGCCTCATCGCCACGCTCAAGGGGAGCGGCGCCAAGCGGCCGATCATCCTGGTGTGCCACACGGACGTGGTTCCGGCGCAGGCTTCGGAATGGGGTACCCCGCCTTTCGAGCCCGTGGAGAAGGACGGCTATCTCTACGGCCGCGGCACGGGGGACAACAAATCCATGTGCGCGGCCATGCTCGCGGTCCTCGCGCATCTCAAGCGCGCCGGAGGCCCGCGGACCCGCGACGTGGTGTTCCTGGCCCACGCGGACGAGGAGACCGGCGCGGGCCAGCGCCACCTGGATTGGCTCCTGGACCGGCAAGGGGAGGCTCTCAAGGCCGAGTTCGGGCTCATGGAGGGCGGCAACACGGTCTGGAAAGACGGCAAGGTCGCTGAGATCCGAGTCCAGACCGCGGAGAAGACCTACCTGGATGTCACCCTGACGAGCAGGGGCAGCGGAGGCCACTCCTCCATCCCCAGGCAGGACAATGCCGTGGCCTCCCTGGCGCGGGCCGTGACCAGGCTCTCGGACCACCGCTCCCCTGCGGTGCTCTCTCCCATGGTCAGGGAGTTCCTGGAGCGGCAGGCATCGCTGGCCGATGAGGAGACCGGGGCGGCCATTGCCGCGGTCCTCAAGGCAGGGCCTGCGGACCTGGACGCGGCCGCAGACGGTTTGGAAGCGGTCAACCTCGATTTCGCGGCCATGCTCCGCGACACCATCACGCCCACCATGATCCAGGGCGGCTACAAGTCCAACGTGGTCCCCACCACGGCTTCAGCGGTCATGAACGCCCGCCTTCTGCCAGGCACCCTGCCCGGCCAATATCTGGCCCTTCTGGCCGCGGTGGCGGCGGATCCCTCGGTCGCCATCCGGGCCGAACCCGTTCCGCCTCCGCCCGGGCCCATGCCCGTGGAAACGGACCTTTACCGCGGCCTGCGCAAGACCGCCGCGAGCCTGGCTCCCGGGGCTCCGGTGATGCCCTTCATGGCGGTCTGGACCACGGATGCCGCTTCCCTGCGGCGGCAAGGCACGGTGGTCTACGGGCTCGACCTGCCCCTGTCGGATGACGATGGCAGCCGCGTCCACGGCAAGGACGAGAGGATCTCCCTCAAGGCCTTCGATTGGTACGTCCGGTTCCTCTCGGCCGTGGTCAAGAGGGTCGCCAAATAGGGCGGGCAGCGCCGCGGCGAGTCGCTATCGAGGGGTGGGCGACTGCGCGGCGCTGCCCACACCTATATACGAGCGAGGCGCGAAAAAGTTCCCTGGAAAATCAACGGCTCGTCGAGACTCCGACTTTGGGGCAGTGGCGGAAGATGGCGCAGCGGGAGCACCAGGGCGACACGGGCCTGCATAGGTTCTGGCCAAAGGTCACGAGCAGGTCATTGATGATGTTCCAGTAGGGCCTGGGCAGCTTGCGGCGCAGGATCTCTTCCGTCTCGTCCGGGGCCTTGGTCCGGACATAGCCCAGCCGGTTCATGATGCGGTGGACATGGGTGTCCACGCAGATGCCTGGCTTGTCGAAGCCCAGGGTCACCACGAGGTTGGCGGTCTTGCGTCCCACGCCCTTGAGCTTGAGGAGCTCGTCGATGTCATCCGGCACCCTTCCGCCGTAGCCTGAAAGCAGGGTCCGGCACATCTCCTTGAGAGACCGCGCCTTGTTGCGGTAGAAGCAGACCGGGTAGATGAGCTTCTCGAGCCTCCTGGTATCGAGGCCGGCCAGTGCCCGAGGGGTGCGCGCGACCCGGAAGAGCCTGCGGGAGGCTTCTTCCGTGGTCCTGTCCTGGGTGCGCAGGCTGAGCACCGTGGACACCAGGACCTGGAAGGGGTCGCGGGTCTCGGAAGCCACCACGCCCACAGCCGGGACCTTCCAGCGCTTGATCTCTCGCGTTAGGACTGCCACCACCGCGTGGATGGAGCCTTTCACGCGGCCTTCCTCTTCCGTCGATGCCCGAGCCAGGCAGCAGCGGCCAGGATGAGGACCAAAGCCCCTGCTCCGGTCCAGGCCTGGGCCGTGCCCAGACCAGCGGCAAGGCGCTGGTAAGCGTCGCGGAACAGGTATCCCAGGTAGCCCAGGAGCAGGCACCGGGGCACTGAGCCCAGGATGGTCCAGGCCGTGAAGCGCGGCACAGACATGCGCAGGATGCCTGCCGCGGCTGAGATCAGGGTGAGGGGGACCACAAGCAGGGTCCGGGAAACGAAGATCATGAGCCCTGCCCGGCTCTTGAGGCGGCTTCCCAGGGCCTCGGCATCGTCCCACCCGAACCCGAGCATGCCCTGGAACCGGTCGATGGTCGGCTTTCCTCCCCAGTAGGCAACGCCGTAGGGGAAGAACGCTCCAAGGGTCAGGCCCAGGGTGCCTGGGACCACGATCCTCAGCAGGATGGGGACAAAGGCGCGCCCAGGGCACAGGCCCGGCTCTATGATGAGGGCTCCGGCCGCGAGGACCACGAGCTGGGAGGGGAAGGGCAGGAGGAAGGTGTCGATGAACACGCCGAGGAACACGGCTGCCGGGCCGTGCTCGGCCAGACGCGTCATGACCCAGGCCGTGAGTTCAGCGGTCAAGTTCGCAGGGGCACGCCTTCCTTCAGCAGGAGCCTGCGCTTGCGTTGGATCCCGCCCGGGCCGGAGAAGCCGGTGAGCCTGCCGTCCGCTCCCACGACCCGGTGGCAGGGCACATGCGGGGCAAAGGGGTTCTTGCCCAGGGCCTGGCCCACGGCGCGTGCGGCGCCGGGCTTGCCGATCCTGCGCGCGATCCACCCGTAGGTGCGGACCTGGCCCTTGGGGATCTCGGCGCAGGCGCGCCAGACCGCCTGATGGAAGGCCGGGTGGAGCTTCATCTTGGATAGGACGCGGGAGGGAAGCTTTGGTTTGCTCATGGTTTTAGTCTACACCTTGCCCTGGCCGGGGTTCAACCCGTCACTTGAGGCCGAGCACCAGACCGATCTGGTTGATGACCTCGAAGGCAACAGGTTTGTCCTTGACGAAGAAGTTTTCCTTCGCGTCAACGGCGACTTTGGTCGCCTTGGGCGTCACCGGGGTCAGCTTGACAAAGATGTCGAGCTCTTTGGTTCTGGCCCTGAACTTGAAGCCCTCGCCGGTCTTCTCTTCGCAGCCCTTGGGGCACTCGATCTGCATCCTCTTGAAGGCCCGCATGGTCGCGGCATGGACCGGCGCCATGGGCGCGGTGAACGTGCGGTAGGCCACGTTGGTGATGGTGTAGTTGATGCCCTGGCTGGCGCCGGCCACGGCCACGGTCGCGCACCCGGCAGTGCCCGAGGACAAGGCAAGGGCCAGTCCCGGCAGGACCAAGGCCAGCCAGGGCAGGGTGCTGCGGCTCGAAGGATGCCTCACCGGGGCGCCATTCGGATGGCCTCGGCCGGGCAGGCGGGCGCGCAAAGCCCGCAACCGAAGCACTTGTCCCGCAGTATCTCCAGTTTGCCTCCGGACATCTTCCTGGCGCCGAAATAGCAGACCGGCTCGCAGGCCCCGCAGTCCGTGCAGGCTTCGATGATGGTGGACTCGATCTTGGGCCCGGCCGCGTTCCCGGTCTTGCCGAGGATGTAGGTGCAGCAGCAGGGACAGCAGAAGCACACGGCCGTCACCTTGCCGTCGTCCGTCACCCACGGCCTGGGAACCAGGTTCTCGGCTCGGGCGAACTTGAAGAGGTCCTCGACCTGCTTTCTTCCGACCGGGCTGCGGTTGTCAGGGGTCGAGGTCGCTTCCGGAGAGAACCCGAGGCAGACGCGCATTCCTTTCTTGCACCCGCCGCCCTCATCCTTGCGGCAACTGCAGTCGCTGAGCCAGAAGGCATCCCCGTCGGGCAGGGCCTTCCGCGTGTCTTCATAAGTCCAGACCACGTGTCCCATGGCACTCTCCTAGGCTGGGATGATCTTGCCGAGCACTCTGGAGCCGGCCGCGCCTGTGGCAGCCGGGCAGTTGTTGGGCTTCCTCTGGATGGCTCTGGCCGCCATCCACGCGAAGCAGGCCGCTTCCTTGGCCATTGCAGGCATGTCAGCGAGGTCCGAGACCGAAACCGGGATGGGCCGGAGCAGGTCCCGGAGCAGGCGCATGAGCACGGGGTTCCTCGACCCGCCGCCGCTGACCAGGACCTGCCGGACAGCGTGCTTGGGCAGGATGAAGCGGCGGTAGGAGTCCTCGATGGAGCGGGCTGTGAGGAGCGTCAGGGTGGCCAGGGTGTCGGGAAGATTCTGCCGCGTGATGCGGCCGAAATGAGAGCGCAGGTAGGCTTCGCCGAACGATCCCCGGTCAAGGGATTTTGGCGGAGACTTTCGGAAGAAAGAGTCCTTGAGAAGAAAGGCGACTTTCCTTTCGGCCGCATGGCCGCGAGCGGCCATGCGGCCGTTCTTATCCATGGCCAGGCGGCCGTTCGTTCCCAGGGACGCGGCCAGGTCCATGAGGCAGTTGCCCGGACCCGTGTCGAACGCGGTCCACATCCTTCCTTTCCCGACCACCGAGATATTTCCGATGCCGCCGATGTTCTGCAAGGCCTTGAGCGGCCCCGAGCCGTAGAGGAACGCGTCGAAGGCCGGCACCAAGGGCGCGCCCTGGCCTCCTGCGGCCATGTCGCGCGGCCTGAAGTCCGCGACCACGGTCACGCCCGTTCGCTCCGCGATGACCGAGGGCTCCGCGATCTGAAGAGTGTTGGCGGGGTCAGCGTCAGGTCCGTGCCAGACCGTCTGACCATGCGAGCCGATCACCCGCACGCGGCGGCCTTTCATGACAGCCAAGGCCGCGTCCGCGAAAAGACCGCCGAGTTCCATGTTGAGCCGCGAAAGCTCCGGGGCGCGCAGTCCGGCTGCGGACAGGACCCTCTTGCGGACCGCCGCGGGATAGGCTGAGGTCCTGCAGGCAAGGACCTTGAACCGGGGACCTGTCTCCACCAGGACGGCTGTGATGCCGTCAGCGGAGGTTCCCGACATCAGACCGACGGCGAGCATATCAGGCGGCGGGCACGCCCGCGCCAGCAACGCCGGGCGCGGGCAGGCAGATCCGCACCAGGGCTCCGCCGCTGGATTTGACGGCAAGAGCCTTGCCCTTGTGCAGCGCCACGATCTTGCGCGTGATCGCCAGCCCCATGCCGAGCTTGCGCTCCCTGGTGGTGAAGAATGGCGTGAAGGCCTTGGCCAGGGCTTCGGGGGAGAACCCGGGCCCGCTGTCCTGGATCTCGATGACGGCCTGGCCTTTCTCCGTCCTGGAGGAGACCGTGACGGTTCCGACCGAGGCCAGGGCTTCGCAGCAGTTCTCGAGCAATCCTTTGAGGGCGCGGGCCAGGAGGGGACCATCCATGGAGGCCTTCGCCTTGCTCTGCAGGCTCTTCTTGACCTTGACCCCGTCCGGGAAGGGGTGGCTCGAGAGGATCTCCTCGAGGAAGGCGTCGAGGTCCGCGGGCTGGGGAGAGAGGCTCTTGAGCTTGAAGTAGAAATCGATGGCCTCGAGGATGCCGTAGGCCCGCGTGATCTCCATGCCGATGATGTTGAGGTGCTTGGCCACCTTCTCATCCACGGGGGGCCTGCCCTCGACCCTGATCTTGAGGCTGGCGAGGGATTTCTCCAGGGCCTTGAGCGAGGAGTCGAGCTCCATGGCCTTGGCGATCGCGGGCTTCAAGCCAAGCTCCGGCCGGATGCTCTTGAGGTTGGCCGTGGCCTCGCGGATCGCGGATTCCATGCCCCCGAGCAGGGCCGCGGCCTTCTCATCCGCCGGCACCTTGGCCGAGAGCCTGTTCTTGATGAAATAGGAGGAGTTGCCGATGACGGCCACGGGGTTGGCCACCTCGTGCCGCATGAGGGATGTCATCGCCGCGAGATCGATGCCGCCTTCTTCGAGATCGGTAGCCATGGTGTTGTTAGTCTACCAAAACCAAGGGTGCCAGGGAACTTTTCCGGGCCTGGCTCGTATTATGATTGCCGGGTTTGTTCCGGAGTCGTGGTCTTGGATGTCGTGGCATATATGGGTATTGACAGATAATATATATCACTGTAGACTATATATGAAGGCCAAGCGTTTCCTACGGCAGAAACTGACTGACGCTGACGGAGACCTTATGGAAATGAAAGTCTGGAGCATCCCGGCTGACGTGAGGCATCCCGAAGGGGTGCGGTACAGCCTGGCTTTCATCCCGCGGGGGCACCGTCATCCCTTCGTGCTGTATGACAACCACCATCCCAAAGGCCATCACCGGCATGTCGGAGGGCGAGAGAGACCCTATGATTTCCACGGGGTTCCTGGCCTGGTCGAGGATTTCAGGAAGGATGTCTTTGAGTGGAAGGCGCGCGGGAGGCTGATATGAGAGTGGTGACGATCGGCATCAAGAGCGAGCCGGAGGCCATGCGGGAGTTCGCGACGGCTTTCGATGCAGCCCAGAAGAGGCTTCCGGTCAAGGTTGGGGAGGAGGTGTCCTTCACGAGTCTGGAGGCTGCGAGGAACTTCCTGACCCCCAAACGCCTCCAGGCAATCCGCCTTATCAAGGAGAAGGCTCCTGAGAGCATCTATCGTTTGGCCAAGTTGGCGGGCAGGAGTTTTCCTAGCATGCTGCGGGACGTGAACCTGCTCTCAAGGCACGGGTTGGTGAAGCTGCGGAGGATTCCGGCGTCTCCCCGGCGTTCCGTCCATCCCGAGGTGGGCTACGACGCCATCAATCTCTGGATCGGGATTTAGCTACCACCACTTGCCGCGCTTCTGATAGGTCTCGATGAATTTCTCGATGGAGCGGTCGTAGGTCTTCTCCACGTCCTTGGGGAACAGGCACCCGGGGAGCTGCCCGTTCTTGAAGTGATAGTCGAGGCAGTCGCAGCAGATCCCCTTGCGGGAGCAGGGGTCGTAGGTGCAGGCGCACCGGCTCTTGTTCTTCTGGGCGCTGCATTCCTTCACGGGTCGCCTCCTGGGTGCTGAGCCTGTCGGGACGGCGCATCTATTGTAGATAACACCGGTCCGCTCAGGCTACCGGACTTTTATTGTATAGTCGCAGGAAGATGCCGGTTGACATGGGCGTTGATTCCCATGAGGTGGTCGCTCTCCTTGAAGACCTGGTGCGCATCCCCAGCCACCCCGGGCTCGAGCGCCAGGAGGAGCGGGTCGTGGAGGCCCTCGAGGCCTTCCTCGTCAAGCGCGGCCTGGTCTGCGAGAAGGTCCCGGTCGCGCCGGGAAGGCCCAACCTCTTTTGCACCCTGCGCGCCAGGCGGCCGGGCCGGCACCTGGTGCTCCTCGGGCACACGGACACGGTCCCCTTGAACGAGGGCGATCCCGGGGACGGCTTCTCCGCCAGGATCAAGGACAACAGGATGTACGGCCGCGGCACCGCGGACATGAAGGGGGGCTTGGCCGCCATGGCAGGAGCCCTTGCGGCGCTCAAGCGCTCCGGGGCACTGGAGCGGGGGGCCGTCACCCTGGCCGCGGTGGTAGACGAGGAGATGCAGAGCCTGGGCGCCGAGGCCATGGTCAAGGGGGGCTTCTGCGCGGACGGCGCCATCGTGGGCGAGCCTACGGCCAACGCGCTCTGCCTCGGGCACAAGGGCCTTGAGTGGATCGACATCCGGTTCTCAGGCAAGGCCGCGCACGGCGGCACGCCCGAGGCGGGCTTGAGCGCCATCTCGGCCGCGGCGCGCTTCATCAGGGTCGTGGAAGAGGAATATGTCCCGGTCTTGAAGGCCAGACCTCACCCTCTGCTCGGGCCGGGGACCATCAATTTCGGCACGATCCGCGGCGGGGATGGGCCTTCCACCGTGGCAGCCTCGTGCCGGCTGACCGCGGACCGGCGCCTCCTGCCCGGCGAGTCCTACGCCTCGGTCTGCCAGGAGCTCGACCGGTTCATCGCCAGGCTTGAGACCGAAATGCCGGGCTTGAAGGCAGGCATCCGCCGCGTATCAGGCGGCATGGCGACCTTGGAACACCTCGCGCTCATGACCGAGCCGGGGCACCCGCTCCCCCGCGCGGTACTGGACGCTTGCCGCGGAGTGACCGGCGAGCCGGACCGGGTGGCCGTGTTCCCGGCCTGGACGGACGGGGCCCTGCTGGCCAACTTCGGGGGCATCCCCTGCGTGGTGCTCGGCCCTGGAGAGATCGCCCAGGCGCACGGGCCCCACGAGTCCGTGGACCTCGAGCAGGTGGCTCGGGCCGCGGCCATCTACGCGGCCGCGGCCAAGGGCTACGGCGCGGGGTGATCTATTACTCGGGCAGGTCGACGAGCTTCCAGGTCGCGCCGGTCTTCTTGACCTTGATCGTGTAGGTGCGGGGCGGAGGAAGGGGGTTCATGGCCGAGTTGCGGCCCCGCACGCTCTCCTTGATGGTCATGGAGACCTCGGTCCCGCCGGCAGCCTTGGTCTCCTTCTCGACCTTGAAGACGGTCGTGCGCATGGCAGCGCCCGGGGTCGAATTCATGTCAGCGATCATTCCTGCCGCGGACTGTCCGCCCGTGACTCCGTAGGCGGTGACCGTGACAGGGGTGCAGAGCTTCTCCACGAATGTTATTTCTGGCGCCATTTTGATTGGCAGAGCGTGCTGTTCTGGCAAAAACGGATGCGCTGCAGGGCGATCTTGGCGAACCCCTGGACATCCTGGTCCGGGTCGTTCTGGGCAGCTTCGAGCGCGGGGATGGCGTCCTCGGCATTGGCCGCGATGCGGATGTCGCTCAAGGTCTGCACTGCTTGGACACGGTCGTCTGCAAGTGCCTTCGGGTTCCGCAGGATGCCGGCCATCTCGGCCGCGATGGCCCTGGGGTCATGGGGCGAGACGTCCACGCCCAGGGCCTCGGACTGGGCTGCCTCGCTCTGGCGCGCCTTCTCGTCAGCCTGGGCCGAGAGGGCCAGGGCTTCGTCGCGGTATTGGCGCAGGGACTTGCCCATGACCTTGATCTTGTCCAGGTCTCCGTTGGCTTCGGCCGCGGCCAGGGCCTTGTCGATGGAAGGGCCGGCATAGCCCTGCCTGGCTTCGTTGAGGATCTGCTTGAGGGTGACCCCGCCCGCGAAAGGCTTGTCGAGGTCTCCCCGTTTTTCGGCCAGGGCAACGGCTTTTTCCAGGGTCGGGCTCGAGCGGCCCTCGCTGATCTCCTCCAGCACCTGCCGCAAGGTGGCGCCTTTGAGGTAGGGGATGTCGAGCGCTCCCTCGGCCTGGGCTTCGGCCATGGCTTTCTCCAGGGTCGGGCTCGCGTTGTTGGCTGCCATCTCCTCGATGGCGTATCTCATGGCGGTCCCTTTGGGGTAGGCCTTGTCGAAGTCTCCCTTGGCGAGCGCGCTGGTCAGGGCTTCCTTCACCTGCGGGCTCATGGAGGCCCGGATGTTGCCCGGCCCTTCCTTCGCGACAGGGGCTTTGCCGGGCTTGCCGGACTTGGTCCCCTTGCCGGGCAGTATCCGCGACTCGGGGACCATGAAGGCGATCAGGAGGCAGGACACCATGCCCGCGCGGAACAGGAACCTCGGAAAGTCGCCGGGCTGTTCCCCCTGGACCGCGAGCTTCATCCCGGCGTTGGTCCTGAACGCCAGGCTCCAGATCCCCAGGAGGACGAAGTAGGCCGCGCTTCCGCAGTAGAAGAGGAAGGGGAGGAACACCACGCTCGCCTGGGTCACGCGCACGAGCTCGTTCTTCTCGAAGAACCGGTTGAAAGTCGCGGCCCTCCACATCAACCGGTTCGAGTAGAACGGTTCCGCGCATACATGGCAGGCGTATTGGGCGCGGAAGGCCATGGAGTCGCACTTGGGACAGGCTCTCAGGAAGTAGGGCATCCTCGGGTCCGTGCCCGCGATGGGGTTGATCTCCAGGTTCGACATCTTCTCTTCCAGGGAGATCTTCAGCCGGTAGTAGGCAGGGTTGGCGGCGTAGACTTCCACGAGCTTCTGGTACCATTTCCGGGCATAGAGGTGCTCGCCGACCTTGGCGTAGAGGTCGCCGATGCCTTCGAGCGCGATGACGTCCTTGGGTTTTTCCGCGAGGGTCTTTCGGAACTCGTCGAGTTCCTTCTGCGCCTCTCCCTGGAGCGTCACGCTGTGCTCGGGCTCCCCTCGCAGGGTGAGCCAACAGAAGAGCGCTGCCGGGATCGCGAGGAAAGCCAGGGTGGCGGTCAGGTCCCGCGCATGTCCGACGATGGTGGCGCAAAGGAGCAGGTAGATGAGATAGAACACCTGCGGCAGGGTGATCCTCTCGTAGACCTGCTCCATGGAGGCCAGGATGGCGTAGACCAGGCCGACGAGGAATGCCGCGGCGTAGGCGAGCCAGGGCAGGGTGCTCAACGCGGTTCCTCGGACTCGATCGGATGTCTCGTGGGCCAATAATACACTAAAATCAGGTTGCCGAGACATCCGAGCAAGGAGAGCTATCCTGATGTCCCAAGATTTCTTTAATGAGATCACCCGCAGGCAGTTCATGGGCCTGCTGGGCTCCTGCGCCGCGCTGGGCGCCGGCGCTGCCGGGCTTCTCGAGGGTCTGTCTGGCCCTGTCCTTGGCGCGGGCCTCAAGTCCGGCCCAGCCGGCTGGCCGGACCTCGTGGGGGTCAAGGACGGCTCTCCTTCCCAGATGTTCGACGCGGGCATCAAGGCCCTGGGCGGCATGGGCAGGTTCGTGAAGAAGGGGCAGACCGTGCTGGTCAAGCCCAACATCGGCTGGGCCAAGACCCCCAACGAGGGAGCCTGCACCAATCCCGAGCTCGTGGGCCGCGTGGTGGAGTCCGCCCGGCAAGCGGGCGCCAAGAAGGTGTTCGTCTTCGACCACTGCGTGGACCTCGAGGAGGAGTGCCACCGGCTCTCGGGCATCGGGCCGGCGGTCAAGGCCGCAGGCGGAGAGATGCGCACTGGCGCGGACCAGTCGGATTACAGGAAGGTGCCGGTCAAGGGAGCGAGCCTGCTCAAGGAAGTCTCGGTCCACAAGCTCTATCTCGACTGCGACGCGGTCGTCAATGTTCCGGTGCTCAAGAGCCACGGCGGGGCCAACATGACGGCCGCGCTCAAGAACCTCATGGGCGTGGTCTGGGACCGGGGGTGGTGGCACCGCAACGGCCTGCACCAGGCCATCGCGGAGTTCCCGCTCGTGCGCAGGCCGGACCTCAATGTGGTGGACGCCTTCATCGTCATGGTCAAGAACGGGCCGCGCGGCCTAGGCACCGAGGACCTCCTGCTCAAGAAGACCCTTATCCTCTCGCCGGACATCGTGCTGGCGGACACGGCCGCGGTCAAGACCCTGGGCCTCGATCCAGCCAAAGTCCCGCACATCGGCATGGCTGAGAAACTCGGGATCGGCTCCTCCCGGCTCGACAAGAAATCCGTCAAGAGGATCTCCCTGGCCGCGTGATCCGCGACCTCCGCCTGCTGAGCCAGGCCGCTTCCTTCATCTTGAGCCTGGCCGTGTTCTTCGGCCTCGCTCCCTGGCCCAGGGTGGCTGCTTTCCATAGCGCGACACAGTTCCTGCCCGCGCTCTCAGGGGTGCGCTCCCTGGACCTGCCGGCCTTCTGGCCGGTCCTGGTCCTGCTGGTCATGCTGCCGTGGCTCGGAGGCAGGCTCTACTGTTCCTGGTACTGTCCCGTGGGCTTCCTTCAGGATGCTGCCGCGAGGGTTTCTTCCGGCCTGCGCCTTCGGGCCAGGGCCTCGGGGGGAAGGTCAGGGCTCCGGTATCTCAGCTTCGGCCTGGCCTGGATGCTGCTTTTGTCCGGGTCCGCAGCGTTCCACTTCCTCGACCACTCCAGCAGCCTGGGCCGGGTCTACGGACTCTTCGGCCTGGCCTGGGGGGCCAGGGTCTTGGATGCCGCGTCCGCGCACGGGCTCGTCTTCGGCCTGGCGGTCCTGGCCCTGCCCCTTTGGAGGCCGCGCTGGTTCTGCGCCACCCTGTGTCCGACCGGTTGCCTGTTCATGCTGATGCGGGGCCGGGCGCTTTTTAAGACGCGTTCCGGGCCAGGGTGCGCTGCCTGCGGCGCCTGCTCCCGTGCCTGCCCTGTCCGGTGCGTGGAAGACGGGAAGATCGACGAGTCACGCTGCGTGGATTGCCTTGAGTGCGTGCCCGCGTGCCCGACAGGGACGCTCTCCTACAGCTTGAAGTGGCCATGGCAGCCTTCAGGAGCCGAGCCTGACCCTGCTGGCCGGCGGCGATTCCTGCTCGCGGCCGGAGCAGTCGCTGTGGGCGCGTTGACAGGCCGGCGCTTGCATGCCGGCATCCTGAGCTTCCCTTCCGGAGAGCCCAGGGACGGCATCCCTCCTGGCGGCAGGGCCTCGGACGAGTTCTACGGCCGCTGTGTCGCGTGCGGGACTTGCGCCTCGGTCTGCCCGACCAAAATCCTGGAGCAGAAGAGAGCCTCTCCGCTGGCAGGCATGGGCAAGGTGAGGATGAACTACGGGCCCGCGGCCTGCTCCTACGAGTGCAACGCGTGCCTGGCCGTGTGTCCGAGCGGCGCTTTGGCGTATTTCCCTCTGCCGGTCAAGAAGAGGATCAAGATCGGCTCCTCCATCCTCAAAAAGGAGTGGTGCCTGCCTATCGCGTTCGAGAAGGATTGCGCTGCCTGCCACGAGCGTTGTCCCACGGGCGCCATCTCCATGGTCCCGCACAAGAAGGTCCGCAAGCCCGAGCTCAAGGACGACTACTGCATCGGGTGCGGAGCCTGCGAGGCCGCCTGCCCGGTCCTTCCCGAGAAGGCCATCGTGGTCCGGCCCAAGAGGCTGCACACCTTCGCGTTCATCCCCAGGAAGGCCCAGGGCAAGGCCAGCCTTTCGGACATCAAGGCCGCGCCGGACGAGGGCTTCGCGTTCTAGATATCCTCGCCCGCGTGCTTTCGGGTCTCCTCGGCGATGACCCCGCTCAGGACCACGAGGGACACGAGGTTGGGCACGGCCATGAGCCCGTTCATGATGTCCGAGAACGCCCACACCGCGGGCAAGGAGGCTACAGAGCCCGCCATGACCATCAGGACCCAGGCCACGCGATAGGGCCGCACGACCTTCGTGCCGAAGAGGTATTCCGCGGCCTTCTCCCCGTAGTACTCCCAGCCCAGGATGGTGGAGAACACGAAGGTGAACAGGCCCACGCTCAGGATGAGCGGCCCGACATGCGGGATGCCGGCGAAAGCCGCTTTGGTGAGCGCCGCGCCCCGCAGAGCGTGGCCTGAAGCGTCGGCCACAGCCCACTGCCCTGAGTTGACCACCACCAAGCCGGTCATGAGGCAGACCACCACCGTGTCCCAGAAGGTGCCGGTGGAGGACACCAGGGCTTGGCGCACCGGGTTCCTGGTCTGGGCCGCCGCGGCCACGATGGGAGCGCTGCCAAGACCGGACTCGTTCGAGAAGAGCCCGCGCGCCACTCCGTAGCGCAGGGCTTCCTTGGCTCCAGCGCCGAGGAAGCCTCCGACCGCGGCCTGGCCCGTGAACGCGCTCGAAAGGATGAGCTTGATGGTCGCGGGCAAGGTCTGCCACCCCATCACGAGCAGGGCGAGACAGCCCAGGACATAGAAGACGGCCATGAAGGGCACGAGCTTCTCGCAGGTGGAAGCGATGGACTTGATGCCTCCCAGGATGACGAAGCCCGCGGCGATCGTCATGACGGCCCCTGAGATCCAGGGGGAGAGCCCGAGGCTCTCCTTGAGCATGGCCGCGATGGAATTGCTCTGGACCATGTTCCCTATGCCGAAGGCGGCCAGGGCCGTGAACGCGGCGAAGATGACCGCCAGCCACTTCATGTTCATGCCGCGTTCCAGGGCGTACATGGGCCCGCCCGCCATCTCGCCCGCGGGCGTGGTGATCCGGTACTTGACCGCGAGCACGGCCTCGGAATACTTGGTAGCGATGCCGAACACGCCCGTGAGCCACATCCACAGCACCGCGCCTGGCCCGCCCGCAGCCACGGCGGTCGAGACTCCCACGATGTTTCCCGTGCCGATGGTGGCTGCGAGCGCCGTCATGAGAGCCCCGAACTGGCTGACGTCGCCCTCGCCCTCGAGCTTGCGCGAGAACGAGAGCCGGATGGCCTTGAGCAGATGCTTCTGGATGAAGCCGGTGCGGAGCGTGAGGAAAAGATGCGTGCCGCACAGCAGGATGAGGAGCGGCGGCCCCCACACCCAGCCGCTTATCTTGTCGAGCAGACTTTCAAGACCCTGCATGGCCGCCTCCTGATGTCCTTCGTTCCCGCGACCATGGGATTAAAGCATATGGAGCGGCCCGGGCCCGCTGCCAGGTAAGGTATAATCCTGCTCGACCCGATGAAGACGAAGGGACCGACGGCCTTCCTGGTCATCCTGCTGGCCTCCCTTTGGATCGGGCTCGAATACGTCGCCCTCGGGCCGTTCTCCTACGCGGACATCCTGGACGCCAGCGATCAGCGCATCCCCATCAGGCTGGCCTCCGGACTGGAACGGTCCTCTCCCAGGACGAGCCTGTGGATGCCCCTCATCGCGGGAGGCGCGGACCGGCTCGCCAACGACGTCTCGTTCTTCTGGGATGAATGCCTCTTCCTCATCCTGCCGGGCTGGCTCGCCTTCCAACTGGCCCTGCTCGGACAGTTCTTCCTCTGCTCCTACTTCACCTACAGGCTGGCGCGGGACCGGCTCGACTGCGACGAGTCTTCCTCGCTGTTCGCGGCGCTGTGCGTCCTCGTCTACTTCAAGGCCCACCCGAGCGTGGAGACGGTCTTCATCCCCTCGGCTCGCGGGGGCCACGCCCTGGTCCCCTTCCTGCTGTGGTCCCTGGACTCGCTGAGGGAACGGCGCGGCAGCGCCCCCTGGGGATGGGTCGTCCTGCTGGGGGTCCTCAACGGCCTGTGCTCGTCGATCTCCACCGTCCTCCCGTTCTCCCTCGCGGTCTGCGGCCTGTGGCTGGCCGTGGTGCGCAGGGACCTCCGTGGGCGCACCCTGGGGATGCTCGCGGTCTTCTCAGCCGTGTCCATCCTCCCGCACGCCAGGATCGCCTGGGCCATGGCGGTCCACGCGCCGATCTCCCAGCGCGCCGGATGGGCGTTCGCCGCCCCGTCCTGGGGCCGCACCCTCTCCCAGGCGTGGAAGGGCATGCTGTTGGCGAAGATGCCCCTGGCGCTGGGGTTGGCCGGGCTCGCCTATGGGAAGAAGAGGGACGGTCTCCTCTGGAGTCTCCTGGCCGGACTCATCGCGTGCGTGGCGGTCCCCGGGGTGCTGTCCTACCCTCAATCCCATCTGAGCGGGAGCCTCGGCTTCCTGAGGAGCTTCCGATGGGACAGGCTGGAGCTGTTCGTTCCGCTTTTCGCCGCGGTCTTCGCGGGCCGGGCGCTGGCATCCCTTCCGGGCCGGCGAAGGTGGTTAGGGCTGGGCGCCGCGGTCCTCCTCTTCCTCTCGATCCAAGTGAAGATCCGGCAGGTCTCGGAGTGGTACTTCTGGGGGAGCTACACCGCGAACTTCGCGAGCCCGGTCCTGCGGGGCCTGGGGTCGCTCCGGGAGGACCCCTTCAGGGTGGCGACCATCCCCCACGGCATCAACCCGGCCTATGCCCAGGCCTACGGTCTCGAGACCGCGGACGGCTACCTGAGCATCTTTTCCGGAGCCTATCACCGCTTCTGGGCCAAGGTGACCGAGCCCCTGGCCGCCCGCGACGACCACTACAGCGTGTACTTCGACCGGGGAGCGGACCAGCTCTACCTGTTCATGAGGGACGCCGAGCCTTTCGTCAGGACCGGACTCCCTTTCTCCGAGTTCTACCGCCTAGAACTCCTCTCTCTCGCCAACGTCAAGTACCTCATCTCGCGTCTCCCGCTGAAGCACGAGGATCTCAGGCTCGTGCACGCCCCCGCGCCGTGGCCGGACGGCCGCGCGGAGCGGCTCAAGCTGAGGCTCGCCGAGAACTTCTCGGGCAAGACCCACATCTTCGTGTACGAGAACACGACGGTCCTCCCCAGGGCGTTCCTCGCCCGCCGGGCCATCTACTTCCCGGACAGCGGGCCTCTTTTCGACGCCCTGGCCGCGGCCCACAGCCGGACCATGCGGGAGACCGTCTTCCTGGAAGAGAGCGGCTTCCCAGGAGTCGGGCCGGGCCCGTTCAGCCAGGGGAAAGTCTCCTTCGCGGCCTACTTGCCGGACCGCATCGAACTGTCCGTGGATGCCGCCGGTCCCGCCCTGCTGGTCGTCACGAACACCTTCAGTCCCTTCTGGAAATGCGAGGTGGACGGAGTCCCGGCGAAGATCCTGCCGGCTTTCGGGACTTTCTGGGCGGTGCATCTCCCCTCCGGAGCCCGCAAGGTCGCCTTCGATTACGCCCCTCCCTTCAGGCTCTGAGGGAACTTTTTCCGGGTTCAGTCGTATATAAGTTGTGCCCCTGTCCTATCTGAAGAGGCCGGTGTTCGGCCTGGTCGTGCTCTACATGCTGGTCCTGGCGATCCTTCATGGCCGGGGGTCCTTCGCCGCGAACGTGCCTCAGGACATGGGTTCCCTGCGGTGGCGGTACCGGGTGATGGTCGAAGCCGTGGCGGTCTCGCCCCTGACGGAGAACCGGCTCGGCGAAAAGGTCTATCTGGAGGCATTGACCGCCGGAGGCCTGCCTTTCCGGCAGAGGGTGCTGGCGTATCTGCCGAAGGCCGGGCCGCTGAACAAATTTATCAGGCCCGGGATGCGGGTGAGGCTCGAGGGAAAGCTCCGGTTCCCGCGCAGGGCCCGCAACCCCGGGGAATACGACGAGAGGGAGTTCCTCGACGACCGCGGCGTGGGCTGGATCATGAAGGCGCGGAAGCTTTCCATCCTTTCAACGGAGGTCCCCTTGGGTTGGAGACTGCGCTCATGGGCCGAGGCTGTGCGGCGCATGGTGCAGGACCGTTTCGACAAGACCTTGGGCCCGGAGGAGGCGAGGATCATGACTGGGCTGTGCCTGGGCTACAAGGGGCCTTTGGATCGGCAGACGAACAAGGCCATCCAGGATGCCGGGGTCATGCACCTTATTGTTCCTTCAGGCGCGAAGGTGGCGTTCGTGCTCCTTCTTGGGGAGTGGCTGGGGAGTCGGCTCCTGCCGCCCGGGGCTCGGTTCGTGCTTGCCGGTGTCGTCGGAGGCTTCTACACCCTGATGGTGGGCGCTGAAGCGCCTTACGCGCGGGCGTTCCTTGCGTGGCTGGCATTGAGGGGTTCCGGGTTGATGGGCCGGGAACCAGGGTCGTTCCAGGCCATGATGCTCTCTGCCCTGGCCATCCTCCTGCTCCGGCCCAGGGACCTCTTCGGCGCCGGGTTTCAGATGACTTACCTGGCGGTCTTTGGGCTCGTGCTCGCCATGCCGAAGGTCAACGAGGCGCTCCCGGGCCGTTGGCCCGGGTGGCTCAGGGGCTCGGTGCAGGTCCTGGCCGTGAGCTTCATCGTGCAGTTCGCGCTCTGGCCGACTTTCGCCGCTTACTTCGGCCGAGGCGCCTTGGTGGGCGTGTTCGCCAACATCCTGCTGGTGCCTGCGTCTGGACTCATGATGGGGGCTGGGTTCCTCCTCGCCTTCGCGGGCGATGGGCCATGGGGGCTCCTCCCCTGGGTCGTGTCCGGCATCGCCCGGGTGTTCGTGCGGATCTGCTTCTGGTTCGCCTCGCTTCCGGGCGCTGCCGTGGACCTTGCTCCCTTCTCCGTCGTGGAGCTCGGGGTCTATTACCTGCTCCTGTCGGGGATGTTGGTGCTGCCCAGGTGGAAGCCTGCCGCGTGTCTTTCAGCCTGCGGTTTGTTGCTCTGGGGAGGGACTGTCCTGGCCGGCATGGCCAGGCCTGTGACGCGTGTCAGGTTCATCTGCCTGGCCAAGGGCAGGGCCGCGCTCGTGGCTTTCCCGGACGGCCGGCATTGGCTCGTGGACGCGGGCGGTCCGGCGGGAACGGTCCTGCAGGTCATGAAGGACCGGAGGGTGCGGCGGTTGGACCGGGTCATGGTCACGGGACTGGGACGCGAGCGCTGGGGAGGCTTGGCGCGCGTGCTTCAGGAGGTTCCGGTCGGTTCGGTGACATTCCCGACCGGAGAGGTCCCGGCCTTGCTCGGCCGCTGGCTCGGGGAAGCCCGGGCCAAGGGGGTCCCTGTGGCCGCGGATGGCTCGGTAGGGGCTCTGAGGCTCATGGCCGGCAAGATATGCTTTGATTTCACCGGGGAACTGCCTGCTGTCCGTCGGGGAGAGGCTGAATATAGTATAATCGGCCCTCGTCTGAGGTGGCGCTCCATAGAGGTGACGACCGATGGAGAAAAAGCCGAAATCGACATCCCGCTCTAGAACGCTCAAGGTCAGGTCCGCCGTGGTCCTGCTCAACGAGGCCAAGGCCGAGGCCAGGGCCGTGGCCGGCATGGTCGTGGGCCTGCTCCGGGAGCGCAAGGTCTGGGTCCGTTTGGTCATGGGCTCCAACGCGGGCTCAGCCGTGTCCGGGGCGGACCTCGCCATCGTGCTCGGCGGGGACGGCACCATGCTCCGCGCCGCCCGCGCGCTTGTTCGGTATTCCGTGCCCCTGATCGGGGTGAACACCGGCGGCCTGGGCTTTTTGACCGCGGTGGACGTCTCCGAGTTCCGCCAATGCTGCGACGATATCCTGGCGGGTCGGTTCCGGCTCGTCCAGCGGGAGCTCCTCGAGGTCCGGGTGCTCCGCGGAGGCAAGACGGTCTTCGGCCCGGAGATCGCCCTCAACGACTGCGTCATCCGCTGCGCGGACCAGGCCCGCGCCATCAGCATCCGCGCCGTGTCGGACGGGGATTTCGTGGCGGATTACTTCGGCGACGGGATCATCATCGCCACGCCCACGGGGTCCACGGCCTACTCCCTGGCGGCCTCGGGCCCGATCGTGGCGCCCAGCCTCGACGTGGTGCTGGTGACGCCCATCTGCCCGCACACCCTTGGGCAGAGGCCGCTCATCCTGCCCGCCCGCCGGCCTTTCGTGGCGACCCTGCAGACCAGGCCGGGTCACGCCTCCCCGCGCGTCCTGGCCTCGCTCGACGGCCAGGTCAACTTCCCGGTCCGCGTGGGAGACGAGGTCCGGATCACCGAGCACCGCCGCACGCTCCGGCTCATGCTGCACCCGAAGTTCACCCACTTCGACATCCTCCGCGCGAAGCTCAAGTGGGGGGGCCGGTGACCCCGGGCGCGGCCATGACCAAAGCGTGAGGGACTGATGCTTCGGACCCTGGCCATCAAGGACTTCGCCGTCGTTTCGGAGCTCGAGCTCTCCTTCTCCGAAGGCCTCAACATCCTCTCGGGTGAGACGGGCGCCGGCAAGACCATCCTCATCGAGGCCCTGGGCTTTCTCCTCGGCGCCCGGGGCTCGGCCTCGTGGGTGCGGACCGGCGGTGAGAGGCTCTCCGTGCGCGGGGTCTTCGACCCCGCGGACTTCCCGGAAGAGCTGAAGCGGTCCCTGGGCATCGGCACGGAGCCGGTCGCGGTCCTGCGCGAGCTCGACTCGGGGGGCAAGACGCGGGCTTCGGTCAACGGGAAGAGCGTTCCCGTGGCCGCGCTATCGGCCTGGGGGGACGGGCTCGTGGATTTCCACGGCCAGCACGAGCACCAGTCCTTGCTCAAGCCCTCGGCCCAACTCGCGGCCCTGGACCTCTACGCCGGGCTCGGACGCGAGGCCGCGGGCACGGCCGCGGCCTACGAGCGCTGGGCCGCCCTGTGCGCGGAGCAGGACGCCCTCAAGCTCTCGGATGAGGAACGGGGTCGGAGGCTCGAATTCAGCCGCTTCCAGCTCTCGGAGCTCGAGAACGCCAAGCTCGAGCCGGGCGAGGAAGCCAGGCTTTCGGCGGAGCTCCCCCTGCTCAAGAACGGGGAGCGGATCAGGAACCTGGCGGAGGCCGCCTACGGGGCGCTCTACGAGGCCGAGGGTTCGGCCTCGGAGGACCTCCTCAAGGTCTCGCGGGCGCTCGGCGATCTCGCGCGTCTCGATCCGGGCATGGAGGCCTCCGCCAAGGCCGCGGAGGACGCCCGGCGCGTCCTCGACGACGTGGCGCGGGACCTGGGCCGCTACCGCGACTCCGTGCCCCTCGACCCGGAGCGGCTCGACGCGGTCCTCTCGAGGCTCGACAGCCTCGCGAGGCTCGTCAAGAAGCACGGCGGGTCCGTTGAGGCCGCGCTCGAGCGGGCCGCGGCCCTGGCCGCGGAGATCCATGCCCTGGAGACCGCGGGCGAGCGCGCGGGCAAGGTCGAGCCCGAACTCGAGCGGGCCGAGGCGGTCCTGGAGAAGGCCTGCGACAAGCTCCACTCCGGCCGCGCCAAGGCCGCCAAGACCATGGAGAAGACCCTGGTCAAGGAGCTCCGGGGCCTGGGCATGCCCCATGCCGGGTTCTCCGTGGCCGTGGAGATGGAGGAGGGCCGCTTCAGCCGCTCCGGCTGCGACGCGGTCGAGTTCCTGCTCGCGGCCAACCCCGGGGAACCGGCCCGGCCGCTCCGTGCCGTGGCCTCGGGCGGCGAGCTTTCCCGCGTGATGCTGTCCCTTAAGACCGTGCTGGCTGGAGGCAGGGAGCCGACGTCCCAGAAGGCGCGGGGAATCCTCGTGTTCGACGAGGTCGACGCGGGCGTGGGCGGGGCCGTGGCCCGCGCCGTGGGAGCCCGCTTGGCCGCGCTCGGCAGGACCCATCAGATCCTCTGCGTCACCCACCTGGCCCAGGTGGCCTGTTTCGGGCGCGGGCACATGCACGTCGTCAAGGAAACGGTCGGGGGGAGGACCTCGGTGCGCGTCGAGTCTCTCGACCGCAGCCGCCGTCTCGAGACCCTCGCCGTCATGCTCGGGGGCCGAGAGCCCACGACGGCCAGCCGCAGGCACGCCCAAGAACTCCTGGAGAGCACATGACCATCCGCACGCGCTTCGCGCCTTCGCCCACGGGATTCCTGCACATCGGGGGCGCCAGGACGACCCTCTACAACTGGCTCTTCGCCAGGCATCACAAGGGGACTTTCATCCTGCGCATCGAGGACACCGACGAGGTCCGGTCCACCGAGGACTCCGTGACCGCCATCCTCGACTCCATCTCCTGGCTCGGCCTGGACTGGGATGAGGGGCCGGTGGACGAAACCACGGACCGCGGCCCCTACGCGCCGTACTACCAGATGAAGCGGCTCGACCTCTACCGGAAGTGCGTCCGGCAGCTCATCGACGCGGGCCTGGCCTACGCGTGCTACTGCACGAAAGAAGAGCTCGACGCCATGCGCAAGGCGGCCGTGGCGGAGAAGCGGCCCGCGGTCTACGACGGCCGCTGCAAGAAGCTCACGGACCGGCAGAAGGCCGAACACGAGGCCGCGGGCCGCAAGCCCTCAGTGCGGTTCAGCATCCCGGAAACGGGTGAGACCGTGGTCGACGACATGATCCGCGGACGCGTGTCTTTCGACAATCGGCTCCTGCCGGACCTGATCATCCAGAAGGCCACGGGCGGGCCGACCTACAACTTTGCCTGCGTCGTGGACGACCACGCCATGGAGATCACCCACGTCATCCGCGGCGATGAGCACCTGTCGAACACGCCCGCGCAGCAGCTGCTCTACGCCGCCCTGGGCTGGACCCCGCCCAAGTTCGCGCACCTGTCCATGATCCTCGGGCCGGACGGCTCGAAGCTCTCCAAGCGGCACGGCGCGACCTCGGTGCTCGAATACAAGACCGCCGGGTTCCTTCCGTCCGCCATGAGGAACTACCTCGCTTTGCTCGGCTGGTCCACCACGGATTCGCGCCAGCTCTTCTTCGGCAGCGAGCTCGTCGAGACCTTCGACCTCGGGGGATGCCAGAAGAACCCCGCGGTCTTCGACCAGACCAAGCTGACTTGGATGAACGGCGAGCATCTGCGGAAGCTCGGCCACGAGGAACTGATGCGGCACGCCGAGCCCTTCCTAAAGGCGGCCGGCTTGGCCGGGCCCCTGGACCCGCCCCTGGACCTCACGGTCGGGCTCGAGGGGGAGAAGTGCAAGCTGCTCGCGGACATCCCGGGCCGGGTGGAGATTTTCTATAAGGACGTGGTCTTCACGCCCAAGGCCCTGGACGGCGTGCTCAAGAAGCCGGGCGTCAAAGAGGTCCTTCTCGACTTGGCCGGCCTGCTGGAAGGTGTCGAGCCTTACGGGGAGAAGGCGCTGGAGGAGAAGATCCGGGGGTACTGCGAGGCCAAGGCGCTCAAGACCGGTCAGGTCTTCCACCCCCTGCGCACGGCCCTCAGCGGCAGGACCGAAGGACCGACCTTGTTCGGCATGATGGAGGTGCTGGGAAGGGCGAAATCTGTCGGCAGACTCAAGGCCGCGGCAGCATTGCTTTGACTGCTGAAATAGTTTATCATGGTCCGACCATGAAGAAGAAAGCTCCCAAACCCGCGGCGAAAAAAGCGCAAAAAGCGCCTGCCAAGAAGGGCAAGGCCGCTCCCGCGAAGGTCGTTTTCTCCGCATCCCAGCTCGCGCAGATCCGCAAGAAGCTCGTCGAGATGCGCGAGGACCTGGTGAGCACGGTCCGGAAGCAGGCCGTCACCGAGATCGAGGAGACCGGGGACGCCGCGGACCAGGCCAGCCAGTCCCTGGAAAGGGAGATCCTCTTCAACCTGTCGGACAACGAGCGCGCGGTCCTCGACCAGGTCGAAGCCGCGCTCCGGAAGATCGAGAAGGGTTCCTACGGGGTCTGCGAGTCGTGCCGAAAGGGCATCTCCAAGGCGCGTCTCGACGCGCTTCCCTTCGCCCGCTACTGCATCGGCTGCCAGAGCACCTCGGAGCGGCCGCTGGAGACGGTCGAGCCCCCTGAGTTCAAGGTCGTCGAGGAATAGCCGGTTCCCATCCGTCCCCTGCCCTGTCCCGGGGATAATGAAAACTTAACATCAGGCGTCTATACTGGTCCTGTCTTCCCGGCCGTTTGCCGGGTCCATCCATGAGATATTGGGTCTTCAAGGATTCCAGGCTCGTCGGGCCTTTGGGCGCCGATGAGATGGCTCAGGTCGGGGGTCTGCGGCCTGAGACTTTGGTCTGCGTCGGAGAGGTCCCGGGGGAGAAGGAGGGGGACTGGAAGTGCGCCGAGCAGATCCCCGAGCTCGCCGGTTCCTGCCAGCCCGATCTGCCGAGCGCTTTCGTGGACGCGCCTGAGACCATGGTTTTCGATTCCTTGATGGAGCTTGCCGAATCCGGCGGCCGGGAGGATGCGCTCGAACAGGGCTTGTCCTTCTACGAGTTTCTCGAGAATTCGCCCATCGCGGATTCATCCTCCGAGCTCATGGGGGATGTCACCCGGCAGCAGGAGCTCCTGCGGGCGCAGGCGAAGGCCAGGGACCTGCGGGCCGAGGTCGACGCCCTGGCTCGCCGCGTCAGGGAACTCGAGGTCCAGAGGAACGAGCTCATGGACAGGCTCGCGGGAGTTCCCCAGGTCCCGCCGGCCTTGCCGCCTGCTTCCATCGCCCCACCGGTTGTTGTCGCGCCTGAGCCCGCTGCCGTGCCCCCTCTTCCCGAGATCCCGGAACTGCCGCCCCTGCCCGTGCCCGGCGTTTCTGGCGGCAAGGAGCCGCCGTCCCCGGAGGCGGGGGCCGTTCTCCGATCGCCGGAGGGGGCTGGCGCGGGCGTGCCCGCGATGCAGGCTCCGCTGGTCGTCGAACCGCCTTCCGTGGCCGGATCTGCCCTGCCCCAGGCGCCCGAGGCAGCGCCAGCCCAAGACTCCCGAGCCTCGGATATGGCCTTGCCCGCGCTTGAACCGCTCCCTCCGGCTCAGGCCGCGCCCCTGCCCGCGCCCGGCGTTGCTGGCGCGGGCGTGCCGCCTCCGCCTGAAACGGGCAGCGGCCTGCCCGCGCCCGGCGTTGCTGGCGCGGGCGTGCCGCCTCCGCTGGACATGGGTAGCGGCCAGCCGGAGACTGTCAGCGCTCCTCCTCCGGCTCCGGCCCCTGCCGCGGATACGCCGGCCAGTCAAAAGGCTCTGTCCAGCGCGTTCCCGGATGCCCCGATCGGGGCAGCGGGTCTCAAGTTCAAGCCCACCAAGACTTTCAAGAAGAAAGGGGCTGCTTCAGCCCCGGCCCCCAGCGCTGCTTCGCCCGCGGCGCAAGGGCCTGCTTCGCCCGCGCCGCAAGCGCCTGCTTCACCCGCGCCGCAAGCGCTGCCAACACCCGCTCCCGAAGGTCCTGGGCCGCTGCCACCCTTGCCCGTCCTCGGCGCGCCACCTGCGGCGCAGCCTCAAGCCAAGCTTGAAGAGCCTTCCTTGCCCGCGGCATCCCCCTGGACATCCGAGTCATCCGCGCTGGATGGAGCGGTGCAGTACCCTGAGAAGCCATTCAGCTTCCCTGTTGCCCCCTCGGGGCCTCCTGCCGGGGCCGTGGCGCCGCCTATCCAGGAGCCGCCTGCTTCGTCGCCTCCAGCGGTATTCAATTTCCCTGGAATGTCGGGCTCCCCGTCTCCTGGGGGTTCCGATTCCCAGCCGGCGGCAGGCCCTTCTCCGGCGCCGTTCAGCTTCCCCGCGGTGAAGGACTCTCCCCTGCCGTCTTCCCCCGAGACGACGCCTCTGCCGCAGCCCGGGGATGCACCGCAGATACCGTTCGGATTCTCCCGGGAGCAGCCCGGCCCCATGACCCCGCCCCCGATCCCACAACCCCAGCCTCAGCCTCCTTTGACCCTCGTCCGGGATGTGGCCCCCCAGGCACCCGCAGGAGAGCCCTTTAGGGCACCCGCAGGAGAGCCCTTTAGGGCACCCGCGCCTTTTGTCCCGACCATGCCGATTCCTGAACTGGGATTCCCTGGCAGCCGGCCGGTCACCCCGGCGCCCGGGCCGGGAGCAGGGGCGATGCCTTGGGCCGGTTCCTCGGTGCCTCCTCCCGCCACCCTGGCCTACTCTCCCGCTGCATCGTCCTTGCCGGTCGCCCCCGGTCCCAGGCCCTTACCCACGCCCGTGCCGACCCCGCTCGAACCTGAGGCGATGACAGGGGGACGGGAACTCCTCTCCCGCCTTGCCAAGCCTGCCGACACCGCTTCGACCGCTCCCAAGCCGAAGCGTCGGCGGCCGACCTGGATGTGGATCGTGGCCTGCGCTGCGGTCTTGGCGGCCGTGGTCGGCATCTGGGTCGTGTTCTTCCAGGACCCGAAGGATCTCAAAGTGATGTTCAAGGCCGGCAAGGGGGATGTCCCTGTCGAGCCTGAATCCGAGGAGGGCCCGGGCCCGGACGCGGCGTCCGTGGAACCCGGCGGAGGATCCGCCCCTACAGGTGGGACTGCCCCGGCCGCGGACATCCCGCCAGGAGGCGCGGCCGCGGCGGGATCCTCGCCGATGCCTGATCCGGGCAAGGACGCCGTCGAGCTGGCAAAGGCCTATCCTCTCGGCGGGGGACGGGGGACCATCCTGGCGTGGATGCAGTATTCCTTCCCTTCGAGCCCCGGGGACGGGAGCAAGGAGGAGTGGACCGCCGGGGCCATGGATTCCAGCACCTATTTCGTGCAGTACAAGTTCACTCCCGGTCCTGGGAGCGCCGCGTTGCGCGATCCGGTCCAGTATCTCTTCGAGGTGAGCCTGGCGGCCAAGACCGTGGTGGGCAAGAATCCCGCGGCCAAGGAGCTGTTGGCGGGCAAGGCCCAGCCTGCCCGGAAGCCCGCGGCATCCAAGCTCGGAAAACCCGCGGCTCCCAAGAAGAAGCCCAAGCCCGCAGCCAGGCCGGTCCCTGAGGAGCAGCCGGCCCCCCAGCCGCTGCCGAACGAGGAGGATCTCCTGCCTCCCTCGGATGAGGGGGCCATGCCCGCGACTGACACGGTTGAATAGCGCCCCATTGACAAGATGTGGTTTGACGGCTATTCTTAATAAGCAGGTTTTGCTATTCCGAGTCCTGACCTCGCTATATTAAGGGAATCTAAGACATGATATCGATGTCGGAGCTATTCCTTCTGATGCATGAGAGGGGCGCATCCGACTTGCATCTGACGGTGGCGGCTCCTCCCACACTGCGCATCGACGGAGAGCTGGTTCCCACCCCGTTCGACAAGCTGAATCCCGAGGTGGCTCAGGCCCTGGTCTATTCCCTCCTCACGGACGCCCAGCGGCAGCGCTTCGAGGCCACCAACGAGCTCGACCTGGCTTTCGGCCTCAAGGGCATCGGCCGGCTGAGGATGAACATCTATCGGCAGAAGGGGGCCGTCGGGGCCGCCATCCGCGCCATCCCCAACTCCTTCAAGACCTTCGAGGAGCTCGGCATCCCCAGCGTGGTCTACGACCTCGTGAAGGTCCCCAAGGGCCTGCTCCTCGTGACCGGGCCGACAGGGTCGGGGAAATCCACGACCCTGGCCAGCATGATCGACCACATCAACGAGACCAGGAACGGCCACATCGTGACGGTCGAGGACCCCATCGAATACGTGCACGCGCACAAGAAGTGCCTCGTCAATCAGCGGGAGGTCGGCGCGGACACGGAGTCTTTCGCCGCGGCCCTCAAGTTCGTCCTGAGGCAGGACCCCGACGTTATCCTGATCGGCGAGCTGCGCGACCTCGAGACCATCAGCGCGGCCCTGACCATCGCCGAGACGGGCCATCTGGTGCTGGCCACCCTGCACACCAACGACTGCGCCCAGACCATCAACCGCATCATCGACGTCTTCCCCCAGCACCAGATCGAGCAGGTCCGCGTCCAGCTCTCCTTCGTGCTCCAGGCGGTCATGGCCCAGCAGCTCCTCGTCCACGCCTCGGGACAGGGCCGGGTCATGGCCTCGGAGATCCTCATCGCCACGCAGGCTTTGCGCAACGTCATCCGCGAGCAGAAGGTCGAGCAGATCCCCCTGGCCATCCAGACCGGGGGCAAGCTCGGCATGCAGACCATGAACCAATCCCTAGCGGATCTTTACCGCCAGAAGCGCATCACCTACCAGGAGGCGATGCAGCACTCGCTCGATTCGGAAGACCTCAAGCGTCTGCTGCAGCGCTCGATCGGCGGGCCCAACAGCTGAACGGAGACCTTGAACCATGCCAGTCTTCACCTATAAGGCCAAGGGAGCGGACGGGAGCGTCACGGAGGGAACGGTCGACGCGCCGGTCCAGAGGGAGGCGGAAGCCCGGCTCCGGGGCCAAAAACTCACCGTCATCGAGATCAAGGAGAAGGCCGGCTTCAACCCCATGTCGTTCCTGAAGGGCAAGCCCTCGGTCGGGACCAAGGATCTCGTGCTCTTCTCCCGCCAGCTCTCCACCCTGGTCAGCGCCGGCGTGCCCATCGTGCAGGGTTTGGGAATCCTGGAGGCCCAGTGCGAGAACCCCACCTTCAAGGAGATCCTGGGCAACGTCAAGGCCGACATCGAGGGCGGCCTCTCGATCTCGGATACCCTGAAGAAATACCCGCAGGCCTTCCCTGAGCTCTACACGGCCATGATCAGGGCCGGCGAACTGGGCGGCATCCTGGACACGATCCTGGAGCGCCTGACGAGCTACCTCGAGAACGCCGAACAGCTCAAGGCCAAGGTCAAGGGCGCGATGATGTACCCCATCATCGTCTTGAGCATCTGCGCCGTGGTCACGGTCTTCCTCATGGTCTTCGTCATCCCGACCTTCGAGAGGATCTTCGCGAGCTTCGGCGCGGAACTGCCTTTCATCACCCAGATGCTCATCGACACCTCCAACATAATGAAGAAGTACTTCATCGTGATCCTCCTGATGCCCGTCGGCGGGTACTACGGGGTCAAGAAGTTCTACGCCACCCCCGCGGGCCAGAAGCTCATCGACGGGAAGCTCCTGCAGCTCCCGGTGTTCGGCATCCTGCTCAAGAAGGTGGCGGTCGCCAAGTTCACGCGCACCCTGGGCACACTGGTCAAATCCGGCGTGCCCATCATGCAGGCCCTGGAGACCGTGGCTGCCACGGCCGGCAACGTGATCATTTCGGAGGCCGTCCTGGCGACCCGCGAGTCCATCCGCGAGGGAGGCCGCCTGGCCGACCCCCTGAGGAAGTCCGGAGTCTTCCCCAACATGGTGACCTCCATGATCTCGGTCGGCGAGGAGACCGGCGCCCTCGACATCATGCTGGCCAAGATCGCCGAGTTCTACGACCAGGAGGTCGACACGGCCGTCAAGGGCCTGACCTCCATGATCGAGCCCATCGTCATCTGCGTCATGGGCGTGGTCATCGGCACCATCGTCATCGCCATGTTCATGCCCATGTTCGGCATGGGCGAGCTGGCCAGCAAGGCCGGTTAAGCCCTGCTGGCTGCTGGTGTCAGACATTGCGTAACTTGCATAACTCTCCGAGTTATGCAAGTTACGCAATGTCTGACACCATTAAGAGACACCATTAAGACACCATTAATGGGTCTTGCGGAGGACCATGATGTAGATGGGCCCTGATCCGGGGAAGGTGCGCTCGAGGGTCCAGCCAGTGCCCTTCAGGATGTCCTTGAGTTCTTTTTTGGAAACAAAGAGGTAGTCGAACCAGGGGTCGGCCAGCTTGCGGTAGCGGATGCGCAGGCGGACCTGGCCGGGGGCTCTGCCTCTCCTGCGGTTGTCCGCCTGATAAGCAAGATGTTCCGGGATCGTGGTCTTGAATGGGTCCATGGTCTGGGCGATGATGCGTCCCCTCGGCGAGGTCACCCGATGGAGCCGGCGGAGGTGGACCCTGGCCCGGGAGGGGTTTTCCAGGACGCCGAAGTTGTTCCCCATCATGATGACCGTGTCGAACGAGCCCGCTTGGATGCGGCCGATGCCGGAAAGCTCCATGCGCCGGACATCCTTGAGTCCTCGCAGGCGGCACACCTTGACCGCGCCCGGAGAGTGGTCGATGGCCGTGATCTTGAGCCCGAGGGCCTGGAGGTGGAGACTGTGCCGTCCGGCGCCGCAGCCCACGTCGAGGACCCTGCCCCGCGCCAGCCGCAGGGACTGCCGCTCCGCCGGGGTCCAGCGCCGGTGTTCAGCGAAATAGACCTTCTTGCCCCATTCGGGCTCGACATAGCCGTCGTCGCGCTCGATGACGCTGCCGACGTCCTTGCCTTGGCGGGCTTCGATGAGCCATCGGCCGAAGGCGTCTCCCAGCGTGACCTTCAGGGGGGCGGGCATGAGGTGTCTCCTATCCGGCGTCAGGACCGAGGAGGTCCTTCTTGCGCAGCAGGGTGTGATAGGCGAGGCCGAACCGGTGGGCCTCGTCGCGGAGGCGCTGCAGCAGTTGCAGGGCAGGCAGGCCGCGGTCCAGGACCACGGAGCCTGCCCGGCCTTCCATGAATATCTCCTCAGCCCTTTTTGCCAGGGCCGCGACGGGGATTCTGAGGCCCAACGCTTTGAGCGCTTCGTGGGCGCTGGAAAGCTGCCCCTTGCCGCCGTCCACGAGGACCAGGTCCGGCATGGGTTCGTCCGCGGATTGAAGGCGGCGGTAGCGCCGGGTCACGACCTCGGCCATGGCCTTGAAGTCGTCGATCCCGGCCGCGTCGCGGAGCCGGAACCGGCGGTAGTGGTCCCGGCGGGGCTCTCCTCCGAAGAAGCAGACCATGGCGGCCACGGTCTGGCGTCCCTGGAAATGCGAGATGTCGAAGCACTCGATGTGGTGGGGGGGCTTGGCCAGGCCCAGGGCGTCCTTGAGGTCCGTGACGGCCCGGGAGCGTGAGACGGGCCGGTCGATGTCCGAAAGGGTCAGCGCCTCCACGCGCACGCGCTCCCCCATCTGGCCGAGGGCCGCCAAGTTGTCCCGCAGGAGCGCGGCCTCTTCGAAGCGCAGGCCCGCGGAAGCCTCCTTCATGGCCGCTTCGAACTCGCGCCGGAGCGCGTCGTAGCGCCCCCGGAAGAAGAGGACCGCATTCTCGGCGATGCGGCGGTAGCCCTCGATGGAGATCTTTCCCGCGCACGGGGCCGGGCACTCGCCGGTGTGGTAATAGAGGCAGGCGCGGATCTTCCTGCGGTCGAGGGGCCTGGACGAGGAGAACTCCCAGCGGCACGGCCTTAAGGGGAAGGTCTTCCCGCGCCAGAGGGTGTTCAGCAGGCCGCGGACCGCGCTTACGTTGGGGTAGGGGCCGAAGTAGGCTCCCCCGTCCTTGAGCCTGCGCCGGGCCAGGGTCATGCGCGGGAAATCCTCTCCGAGCGAGATCTTCACCCAGGGGTAGGATTTTCCGTCCTTCCACATCGAGTTGAAGAAGGGCTGGCGGCTGCCGATGAGGCGGCGTTCGAGGAGCAGGGCCTCCCTCTCGGAGGCGCAGGGGATGTAGTCGATGCGCCGGATGAGGGGGACCATGGCCGCGCTCTTGTCCTGCCGTGAGGGGTTAAAGTACTGGGCGACCCGCTTGGCCAGGTCCTTGGCCTTGCCGATGTAGATGATGGAGGAGGCCGCGTCCCGCATGAGGTAGACCCCGCAGGCATGCGGCAAGTGCTTGATGTCCACGGTCCCGGGCATGACCAGCCCATTGTATGAAACCAGGGGAGGCCGCGTCGTTTAATGCTTGATGAAGCCCGCGGGGATGTCCGTGAAGGAGGTGTTGAACCCCTCGCAGAGGTCGTGCCGCGGATTGGAGGCGTCGTAGGAGACGGTCTTCTTGCACTGGAGGATGTTGACCTGCGTCCGCAGGCGGGGATCCGTGCCCCAGAAGCAGGTCGCTTCCGCGCCGTAGACCCGGTCGGAGACGAAAATATACTGCTCCATATCCCACGACCGGTTGTGCTTCTCCGTGGAATAGTTGTCTGCTCCGGCCGCGTGCAGGGTCTCGTGGAACAGGACACCGGCCAGGCCGGTCGTTTCCGGTCCCACGCAGCGGCCGAAGTTCCCCATGACCAGCACCTGGCTGTTCTGGCGCGGGGAGTAGTGGGCGCAGGTCTTTGATTCCTTGTCGTAGGGCGGGCAGGAGACATGGACGCGTCTGGACCAGACCGCGTCGGTCAGCTCTCGGCCCCACTCGGGGTTGAATTCCCCCAGGCAGCCTCCGGAGCGGACCTTGACGGAAGGGTCCATCCTTCGGTGCGCCGCGGTCAGGGCGGCCAGGAACTCCGTCCTGGAAATCCGGGAATCCTCCAGGCAGCGCTTGTCCACGACCCAGCCTCCCGGGTGGACGAAGGCCTGCTGGCGGATCCCGAATCCGTCGGTCTCGGCCACGCAGCCGCCGCGGCGGCTTATCTCCCAATCCCGAGGGCAGAGCCGCAGGGACTCCGCGGCGGGCTGGGCCGGGCTCGACGCTTGCCTGGCGGTCATTCTGAAGCAGTCCTCCTGACGTTCCGCCTGGGCGCAGGCCTGGTCGAGCGCCCCTCCCCAGGAGGGGGCCGGGGCCAAGGCAAGGAGCGCCGACAGGAGGGATGCGAACATGGTGATATGGTAGCCCTGAGCCGGGATATTGTCAAGGCCGGGGCGCGTCGCGTCGTTGACGGGCTCCCGATAAAGTGGTTTAATAACCGACACATGGCTCAGCAGAAGAAGTCCCAGCGTCATCGCAGCGCGATCAAGGCGTTCCGACAGTCCGTCAAGCGCAATCTGCGCAACCGGACGATGAAGAAATCTATCCGGCTGGCCGCCAAGGCCACGGTCGAAGCCGCCCAGACCAAGGATCCCAAGAACAAGGAAGCCCTTTCGAAGGCCTACTCGCTCATCGACAAGGCCGCGCGGACGGGCGCCATCCACTGGAAGGCCGCGGCGCGCAAGAAGGGCCGCCTGGCCCATCGTCTGGCGAAAGAACTGTCGGCTACAGCTCCCGCCCCAAAGGCGAAGTAGTCCGGCAGAGCTCAACGACGAGCCGCTCCGTCTCCTGGCGCGCGTCGAGCCATGCCTTGGATTTGAGGTCAGCCTCGGAACGCAGGCAGGCTCCCAGATCCCGCGTCAGCCTCCGCTCCGTCAGCGGAGACAGCCACTCCAGGAAGCCCTCGTAGAGCTTCTTGCGGCTGACCCGCAGCTCATCGAGTACCGCGTCCGGGTCCGCCCCTTGGCGGAGCATCCTCTTGGCCCGGAGCTGCTTGACCACGATGTTGCGCGTCTGGGCGAGGATCTGGAAGACGTGGTCCTCCGCCTTGCCCGCGGAGAAGACGACCTTCAGGTGGGCGAGGCAGCGGCTTAGGTCGCGCCGGCCGATGAGCCGCGAGAGGACGTAGGGGTCGGCGCCCTTCGTGTACCCCAGGCAGGCGAGCAGGTCGTCCCGGGTGATGCTCCCGGCGGAGCCGACGAAGAGCGCCGCTTTCTCGAGCTCCTGGCGCAGGATGTGGCCGTCGAGTCCCGCTTCCTCGACCAGGAACTCGGCCGCGTCCGGGGACAGGGACTTGCCGAGCTTCCTGGCGTCGTCGGTGACGCGGCCGCGGGCCTCATAGTCCCGGAGGGCGTAGAAGACGCAGACCGCGCCGTGGGTGTTGGCCAGGGAGACCAAGGGGTCCTTGACGCCGGGCTTGCGGTCGTCGGAGACGATGACCAGGGTGGTCGAGGCAAGAGGGTCCTTGAGGTATTCGACGAAGGGCTCGGGGTCGCGGCCCGCGATCTTCGGGTGGCCGACGATGACGAGCCTGCGGTCCGCGAACACGGGCTGGGTCAGGGCGTCGGACACCGCGGCGTGGGCGGGGTCGGATTCCCGGGTGAACTCGGAGAGGTTGAAGGAGTCGGCCTTGAACCGGGCCTTGAGCTCGGCGACGGCGTCCCGCGCGTCGTCGGGCTGGCCCAGAAGGTAGTAGAACTTACGGAATCTCCCGGAGGCCCATTCCTTGGAGAGATCCCGGGAGGACAGGGGCCTGGATTCCATCAGTAGGGGTTGGGGTTGACCGGGGGGAGGTCCTTGCCGTGCGTCGTGACGGGCACGGTCGAAGGTCCCTCGGTGGTGATGCGCTTCTCCGAACTGCCGGTCACGGACCCGAAGCCCTCGATCACCCTCTTGACCACGTCGCGGGCGAGGGTGTCCCAGATATCCTCGCGAGCCTCCTCCTCGGACTTGCCTCCGGGCAAAGTCGAGGCGGGGTAGAGGGTGATGCCTTCGAGATTCTTCTCCTCCCAGAGCGCTGAGCCCGCGGCCCGGTCCACGAACTGCAGGTCCACGACGATCCTGAGCTTGTAGGCCGTGGGGATGAGGTTGGAGTCGTGCTGGATGGGGGTGAGGAGGTAGCGGCCGATGGTGATCCACACGATGCCGTCCGCGTCCGATTCCGGCACGATGGGGTAGCGGCCGTCCCGGAGGAACTCGTCGCGCACGCGCAGGGTGAACTTGTCCTCGAGGCCGAACTGCTGGGTCTTGTTGAGCGCGTGGCGGATGGCGATCTTCTTGATGTTGCTCGGCAGTATCTGGGCCGACGGCCGGTAGGACATGTCCGAGCCGCAGGCTGTCAGGCCCGCGGCCAGCGCCGCGGCGGCCGCGCAGCCGGTAAGGAAGACAGGCATCCATCCGCGCATATGAAGGTTCCTCACTTGACCACGATGTTGACGAGCTTGTTCGGGACCACGATCGTCTTTGCGACCTTCTTGTCTCCGACCGCGGCCTTGATCCTGTCGAGGGCCAGGGCCGCGGCGACCACCTGGTCCTGCGGCGTGTCCATGGGCAGGGTCATCGTGGCCCTCAGCTTGCCGTTGACCTGCACCGCGTACTCGACCGAGGTCTCCCTAAGGAAGGCCGGGTCGTAGGCGGGCCATGCCGCGGCCGAGAGGCACTCGGCATGGCCGAGGCCGGCCCAGAGCTCCTCCGTGACATGGGGGGCGAACGGGTTGAGCAGGGAGAGCAGGGTCTCGAGGTCCTCGCGCGCCGGGGGGACCGACTTCTGGATCTCGTTCGTGTAGATCATCAATGCCGAGATGGCTGTGTTGAAGTCGAACGAGGCGATGTCGTCCGTCACCTTCTTGGTCGTGCGGTGCCTGAGGTTGACGAGCCTGGAGGGGTCGCCGGGCTTGACGCCGCCGGTCTCCTTGACCAGGGCCCAGACCTTGCGCAGGAAGCGGGCCACGCCCTCGATGGAGCGCATGTCCCAGGGCTTGGATTGCTCCAGCGGGCCCATGAACATCTCGTAGAGCCTGAAGCCGTCGGCCCCGTAGGACTTGAGCACGGTGTCGGGGTTGATGACGTTCTTCTTCGACTTCGACATCTTCTCGACCTGGCTCTCGAGCTTCTCTCCGCTGTCGGCGGCAAAGGCGGCGCCGTCCTCGCCGAAGCGGATGCGGTCGTAGGGATGGTACACGCCGGTCGAGTCGCGGTGGGAATAGGAGAGGATCATGCCTTGGTGGCGCAGTTTCTGGAAGGGCTCGGGGCTCGGCACGAGTCCGATGTCGAAGAGGACCTTGTGCCAGAAGCGCGCGTAAAGCAGGTGGAGTACCGCGTGCTCCGCGCCCCCGATATAGCAGTCCACGGGAAGCCACTCGGCCGCGAGATCCTTGGAACAGGCGGCATCCGCGTTCTTCGGGTCGAGGTAGCGGATGTAGTACCAGCACGAGCCCGCCCACTGGGGCATGGTGTTGGTCTCGCGCTTGCCCGGGCCGTGGCACTTCGGGCACTTGGTCGCGACCCAATCCTTGATGGCGGCCAGAGGGGATTCCCCGGTGCCCGTGGGCTTGTATTCCTTGACGTCCGGCAGGAGCACGGGGAGCTGTTCCTCCGGGACCGGCACTAGGCCGCACTTCGAGCAGTGCACGAGGGGGATGGGTTCTCCCCAGTAGCGCTGGCGGGAGAAGATCCAGTCGCGCAGCTTATAGGAAACGGCCTTCTTGCCCTTGCCCGCCTTCTCCAGGTGGTCGTTCATCCGGCTGATGGCCTGGGCCGTGGGGAGGCCATTGAGGAAATCGGAGTTGACGGCGATGCCTTCCTCGGGGAAGCACTCCGTGTCGACGGCGGAGCCGTCGGCGGGAACGACCACCCGGGGGATGTCGAGGCCGAACTTCTTGGCGAACTCCCAGTCGCGCTCATCATGGCCGGGCACGGCCATGACCGCGCCGGTGCCGTAGCCCAGGAGCACGTAGTCCGCGATCCAGACCGGGAGCTTTTTGCCCGTGACTGGGTGCAGGACGTAGGCGCCGGTGAACACGCCGGTCTTGTCCTTCTGCAGTTCCGCGCGCTCTAGGTTGGACTTGGCCGCCGCGGCTTTGACGTAGGCTTCGACCGCGGCAGTGTGCTCCGGCGTCGTGATCTTGGGCACCAGGCTGTGCTCGGGCGCGAGCACCATCCAGCTGACCCCGAAGAGCGTGTCTGCCCGGGTCGTGAACACCGTGATGGCGCCCTCCCCCGGGGCAGGGTCCTTCTCCAGGTCGAAGCGGATCTCAGCTCCCTCGGACCGGCCGATCCAGTGGCGCTGCATGGCGAGCGTGGACGCCGGCCAGTCCAGGCCTGCGAGGTCATCAGCCAGCCGGTCCGCGTAGGCCGTGATCTTGAGGACCCACTGCCGCAGGCGTTTCTGGGAGATCGGCGAGCCGCAGCGTTCGCAGCAGTTGCCGAAGACCTCCTCGTTGGCCAGGCCGGTCTTGCAGGAGGGACACCAGTTGATGGGGCAGTCGCTCTCGTAGGCCAGGCCCTTCTTGAAGAGCTGGAGGAATATCCACTGGGTCCAGCGGTAGTAGGCCGGGTCCGTGGTGTCCACCTCGCGGCTCCAGTCGTAGCTGAAGCCCAGGGACTTGATCTGCCGCCGGATGTTGTCCACGTTGCGCTTGGTCACTTCCCGCGGGTGCGTGCCGGTCTGGATGGCGAAGTTCTCGGCCGGCAGGCCGAAGGCGTCCCAACCCATGGGGTGCAGCACGTCCCAGCCCTGACGCCGCAGGGTCCGGGAAAGGATGTCCGTGGCGGTGTAGCCTTCAGGGTGGCCGACGTGCAGGCCCTCGGCCGAGGGGTAGGGGAACATGTCGAGGCAGTAGAACTTCTTGCCCGGCTTCGGATGGACCGGCGCCTTGAACACGCCGTCTTTCTCCCAGCGGGCCTGCCACCGGGCCTCGATCTCGTCGAAGGGGATGTGTTCGATCTTCACGAAGCCGATTATATCATTTCCTCCTATAAGCGCCTTTGAGCCTACATTCCGCAACTCGCGCACCGGCTTCTTTCGAATTTCGGAACCGCTGGTTCTGCTGATAGCGTCAGCATAATCCGTTATTCGTAGGAAACCCTCCTCCCTTGGATCTGCGCCCTCGCAATCTCGAGTTCTCGCTTTT
>JACRNU010000104.1 GCA_016234805.1 Elusimicrobiota bacterium | reverse complement strand
CTGACAAGGGTCTTCCGCATGCAGCTATCATACTCCAGGCCGGACATCCCTGTATTGGGCCCAACAGGGCAAAACAGGCCGGATAAAGGCCCCAGGCGTCGTCGAGTACAGGGCCCAGGCCCGAGGGCCCTTGTGGCCCACGCCCGGCCGGACGGGAATTTGCGATAATCAGCCCGTGCAGAAGACCGATTTGCCTCCCGGAGTCACTCGCGCGCGTCGCGATGGGGGCATCGTCAAGTTCACGCTGCGCCTCTCCGACGGGGCGGAGGTCGAATCCGTGGTGGTGCCCATGCGCGAGCGCGCTCCCGGCAGGGAGCGCGCCTCCCTGTGCGTCTCGACCCAGGTCGGCTGCCGGATGGGCTGCGCGTTCTGCGCCACGGCGGCCATGGGCTTCGTGCGGAATCTCGAGCCGGAAGAGATCATGGCCCAGGTGCGCACCGCGCGCCTGCTCGGCGCCAAGCCGACCAACATCAGCTTCATGGGCATGGGCGAGCCTCTCGACAACCTCGAGAACTGGGCCGCGTCCGTGCGCCTGCTGATCAACGCCCCGGCCGGGAGCGCGGTCGCCTTGAACCGCATGACGGTCTCCACCTGCGGGTTCCTGCCGGGCTTGCGCCGCCTGGCGGCGCTCAACTGGAGGAGGGTCTCCCTGGCGGTCTCCATCAACGCGCCCAACGACGCCATCCGCTCCAGCCTCATGCCCATCAACAGGAAGCATCCCATGGCGGCCCTGCGGCAGGCCCTGCTGGAGTATCCCCTCCGCCGGGGAGTCTTCATGGCCGAGTACGTGCTCCTGCGCGGGATCAACGACCGTCCCGAGCACGCGGAAGAGCTCGCCGCCTACCTTGCCCCATTCCGCGCCTCGGTGAACCTCATCCCATACAACGGCATCCGGGGCGGGGAGGGCTTCGAGCCTCCGACCAGGGCCGAGGCGGAGCGCTTCCAGGGCAGGCTCCGTCTGGCGGGCCGGCACGCGGTGGTGCGGGAGACCAAGGGCCGCCGCATCGACGCGGCCTGCGGCCAGCTTGCGACCACGGCAAAGGCGCGGGCAGCGTCGTCCATGATATAATCCGTTTCCAGTGTCCAGGAACTCTCAGCGACCATTCCCCCTGAGCTCCCCCCGATGCCCGGCCTGCGGCTCCGACGTGGCGCGCAAGGCCTTTGACAGCGTGGAAACAGGGTTCGAAGTGCTGTCCTGCCGAGGCTGCGGGATGGGCCGTACCGCCCCCCCCGTCCTCCCCGAGCACATCAGCCGCTGGTACCCCGAGGCCTACTACGGCAGGGAGAACGTCCGCTTCAACTTCCTCTTCGAAAAACTCACCCGGCTCTTCCGCCTGCGCCGGGCCCGGGCCATCGCGGCGCACGCGCGCCCCGGCCCAGCGCTCGACGTGGGATGCGGCCGCGGCTTCATCCTGGCCTTTCTCCGGGACCTGGGCTTCCAGCCGCACGGCATCGAGCTCTCCGACACCGCGGCCTGGCACGCCCGCAACGTGCTCAAGCTCGACATCGAGACCTGCGACTTCCTCTCCTCCCCGCACCGCAAAGGGGTCTACGACGTCGTCATCCTCTGGCACAGCCTCGAGCACATGCCCAGGCCTGCCGAGGCCCTGGCCCGCGCCCACGAGCTCCTCAAGGTCGGAGGACTCCTGATGATCGCGGTCCCGAACTTCGAGAGCCTCCAGGCGCGCGTGTTCGGGCGCCGCTGGTTCCACCTCGACGTGCCCAGGCACTACTTCCACTTCGGCGCCCGGTCCCTGGCCTCCTCGCTCGAACGGCAGGGCTTCCGGGTGGTCCGCGAGGACCATTTCTGCCTCGAGCAGAACCCCTACGGCTGGGTCCAGAGCCTCTACAACGCGCTCGGCTTCGACGATAACTTCCTCTACTCCCTGCTCAAGAACCGCAGCGCGCGCACCACGCGGATGCGGCACCACCCCATCCAGGTTGCCCTGACCGCGTTGACCGCGCCCTTCGTCGTCGCCCTGGGCCTGCTCATGACCATGGTGGAAGCCGCCCTTCGGCGGGGGGGAACTATCGAGGTCTACGCGGTCAAGAAATGAGCGCCCTGTCCGCGGCGCCGGGTTCCGGGTTCTTCAGAAACAGGGCGCTGGTCCTGGGCCTGCTCGTCGCAGCCTCGGTCCTCGGCCACCTCAAGGGCATCGCCTCCCCCCCCCTCGACTACCACTACCACCGCCAGTGCAACACCGCGGCGATCGCGCGCAACTTCTCGGAGAACGGATCCAGGTTCTCCTGCCCGCGGATCGACTGGGAAGGCAACTACGACGGCTGCTCGGCCACGGAGTTCCCTCTCTACATGTGGCTGACCGGGCTCCTCTGGAGCCTCGGCGGGCTCGGGGCCCTCTGGGGCAGGATCCTTTCTTTGATCCTCTCCGCCCTGACGGCCGTCTACCTCTTCAGGCTCCTCGAAGGCTGGATGGAGACCGAGGCCGCGTTCTACGCCGGCATCCTGTTCTCGTTCATCCCGCTTGAGGTCTATTTCGGCCGCACGATCCAGCCCGAGGCCGCGGCCCTGTTCTGCGCTGTCGCGGCCCTCTTCCACTGGAAGCGGTCGCTCGACCCGGACCGTCCCTGGGGCCACTGGCTGGCAGCCGTGGCCCTGTCCTTCCTCGCGGTGGGGCACAAGCTGCCCTACATCCACACCCTCATCCCGCTCGCGGCCCTGAGCTGGTTCTCCCTGAGGGGCCTAGCCTTCAAGGACCTCCGCACCCTGCTGGCGCCCGCGCTCATCCTCGGCGGGGTCTACGCGTGGTACAAGCACGCCAGCTCCGGCGCCTATGTCGTGCCCACGAACCCGTCCGAGTTCCTCGGCCTGCTCCACTACGAGCGCCTCCCTTTCTTCGTCCAGTTCCAGTTCCTTTCGCGGTTTCCGGAGCTGGCCGCCACCTACGGCGGAGTCGTCCTGGGGATACTCGGAGCCCGCGAGTTGGTCTGGCGCAGGGGCCATGCGATCTTCGCGGTCTGGTTCCTCGCCGTGGCAACCCACATCGTGGCAGGCGGAGATTACACCTTCCGCCACGAATACACCTCCCTGCCCTTCGTCCCGGTCAACGCCGCGTTCATGGGCATGGGTCTCTTCCTGCTCAAGGAGCGGGCCCGGGCCTCAGGCTCGCGCCGGGCCCTGGCCGGCGCGGCACTGCTCGCCCTGTCCGTGCCCGTGCACGCCTCCCTGCGCATCCCGCACTGGTACAAGCTCACCCACCCACAGCTCGTCGACGCCCGGGAGGCGGCCGATGCCGTGAGCCGGCCGGAGGACCTGTTCCTCTGCAACGAACGCGGCTCGTCCGTGTTCCTCTTCTTCCTCGACCGGAAGGGCTGGTCCTGGGACCTCGCGGAAGCGGGCCAGGACCGCATCGGACAGGTGGAGGAGAAGGTCCTCCAGGGAGCGCGCTTCTACGCGACCGCGAAGAGCCCGCTGTTCCTCGACCCGGAAGGCTTCTACGCGAAGTGGTTCCGCTCCCGGTATCCGGTCGTCTACGACGACCGCGGGCTCCTGATTTTCAAACTTAACTAACGGCCGCGGTCTTCGAACTTGCGGCGCTCCGCGATCCTCTTGATCTCCTCGGCGAACACGGGGTTCTCCCCGAGGAAGAAGTCGAAGTCGCTGCGCGTCAGGGCGAAGAGCCTGGAGGGGGCCGTGGTCCTCACCGTGGCGGTGCGCGCGGAGCCGTCGAGCAAGGCCATCTCGCCGAAGCAGTCGCCCGCTTTGAGGACCGCCAGCTTATGCGGAAAGCCCAGAAGCCACTTCTTCATCGAGACTTCGAGCTGCCCGTCGTATACCACGTAGAAGGCGTCGCCGAGCTCCCCCTGCTTGAAGATCGTCTCGCCCTTCTTGTACCCGTAGAAGAGGATGAACCGGAGCACGTTGTCGATCTGGGCCACGCTCAGGGCCGAGAAGAACTCGACCTTGCGCAGAAGGCGGCTCAAGACCGTCAGGTCGTCCGAAGAAGGCTTGAGCTTCACCATGGCCGGCCCCCAGAAGGCCCGTCCATGGACCTGGCCTTGAGCTGGGACAGGAAGGCCCAGACCAGGCCGCAGGCCAGGAACGCTCCCAGGGCTTCCAGCGTGCGCGAGAACGCCAGGAAGCGTCCGCACAGGACCACGGCCCCGGCGAGGAAGACCCACCGGACGGCGAGAAGACTCATTGCGCGGCGGCCTTCCCGATGCATTGACCGGCTCCCACCTCGAGCTTCTCATCGCCTTCCGTCCGGGGACGCCACTGACAGCCCGAAAGCTCTTCGCAGTCGATCTGCGCCTTGCAGCAATCACAGCCGTCCCCCGCGCTGCAGGAGGCCTCTCCGGCGGGATTGCATTTCTTGGCGGCCGAGGCCTCTCCTTTCTTGCCCTTCTTCCCCTTGCCCTGGGAGGCCTTGCCGGAAGAGCTGCCATCGGCCTTGATCTTCCAGGTCGAGGACTCCCCCGGGATGACGGCGAAGTACTTCGACCTACGGTACTTCTCCTCGGCCGTCTCCTTCTTCGTCTTCGCCTTCGCACCCTTCTTGGCTTTCGCTTTGGGCTCGGGCTTGGGGACCGTCGCGGTCTCGCCCTCCGTCCCGGCGGAAGCCTCGGGCTGGGGCTGGGCTCCCTCCTCCGGCTGGGCGGCAACGGACGACAGGCCGGCCCAGGACAGGGACAGGACGAGGATCCACGCGAGACGACGGCTCCCGCCTTCGGGGGCGGGGCCTCCGACGAGACGCACGGTCCTCGTCGGGGACGAGAATTCCAGCCCCTCCCGGCCGAAGCGTTCGTGGAGCCTGCGGACGAACTCGTGCTTGAGGAGGTACTGGTCCGTGAACTCCGCGGCCCTCAGGACCACGGTCAACTCGATGCCGTTGTCGCCGAAGGTGTGGAAGCGCACCACGGGCTCGAAGGCCGGCACGCCGCCCGCCACGCTCTTCATGACCCCGGATCCGACCTCCACCACCATCCGCTCGACCTTGGCCAGGTCGCTGGGAAAAGGGATCCGGACAGGGACCAGCACCGCCAGCTCCTTCTCCGGCTGATGGTAGTTGGTGACGATGACGCTGGCGAGCTTCGAATTCGGGACGATGACCATGTTGTTCGCGAGCGTCCTGATCGAGGTGAAGCGCCAGCTGACGTCCACCACGTGGCCTTCGTCCCCGGACTCCAGCTTGATGTAATCCCCCTGGCGGATCTGGCCGGAGACCGTGATATGGAAGCCGGAGAAGAGGTTGGAGAGCGTGTCCTGCAGGGCCAGGGCCACGGCAAGGCCCCCGACGCCCAGGGCCGTCAAGATGGGAGTGATCGATATCCCGAGGGTCTGCAGGACGATCAAGCCTCCCAGGATGACCACGACGATCCGGACGATGTTGGTGAGGATGGAGGTATGCTTGAGGCCGTGCTCGAGACGGCCGGAATAGAGCTCGCCGAAGCCGCTCGCGAGGCTCGACGCGGTCACGGTCAGGGCCATGATGACGACCACCTGCAGGACCTTGACGAGGAGAGCCGTCATGGCCGGCTTGACCGGCAGGTGGACGACGGCGACGTAGGCGCCGGCCGCCGTGAACAGAACAGTCGTCACGCCCTCGAGGGACCTGACGATGATGTCGTCGCCCTCCCATCCCGTCTTGGCGCAGAGGGTCTCGAGCTTCCGGAGCGCCACCCGGTCGAGGAACCTGCCCACCACATATCCGGCGCCGGCCGCGGCGATCGGGGCCAGCCACTTCATGAAGAACCCGCTCATATGCCTATTCTATATTAACACCGGCAAATAAGATATCATCAACCGGCAGGCCACCATGTTCTTCCGCTTCATCAGGATCACGACCACCGCGGCCCTCATCTACCTGTTCTTCCGTGTCGGCTATCCGATGCCGGGCCACCAGATCTACCACATGCTTGTCATCCTGATCCTTCTCGGCGCGTCCGCGGTGCTCACCGTGGCGCTGCACCTCGTCGAATTCTCGTCCATGAAGCTGCCGCTGGTCCTCGAGGCCGTGTTCGCGGCCGCTGTCCTCGTGGGGCTGGGCTTCACCATGCCCGCGCGGCGGGGCCCGATCCTTCCCCAACTCCTGCAAGGCCGGTTCCCGACCCAATCTTCCGTGAAGGAGGGGCTCGAGAACCTCGGCATGGACCCGAAGTCCGATGCCTCCCGGAAGATCATCGCGGTCTTCCCGCGTTAGCGCTGAAGTTCTCTCGGCCGAAGAGCGTTCCGAATCCGGCGGCCGACCCCTGCCACTCCCGGCCCGTGCCGTCGCGGGCCGAGATCGTTCCGCGGCCGAGGCTCAGCCACGCCCAGGGATCGCCGAGCGCCACGCCGCCTTCCCCGTCCGTATGGTGGATGACGGGGACGAAAACCACGGGCCTGCCGCGGCCAAGGACCCGGGAGGCGACGAGCCTGAAGAAGCGCTCCCGGTAGGGGGTTTCGCGCGACAGCTCCTCCTCCAGCGCCGCCAATCCGCGGGCGCGGGGCTCCTCGGCCGACCCGAACGCCTCCAGGCAGCCTCGGGCCGCGGCTTTGGCCGGCCCATCGAGGATCCCGGTCTCCGCGCTCGACGGACCGCGATCCGAGAGACAAGGCTCCTCCAGGCTGGCCATCAGCCAGGCTTCCATGCGCCGCCAAACGCTCCTGGGATGGATCCACTCGGGATGCGCCTCCTCGAACCCGTGGAACGCCGGGATGCGCCGAAGGCGGGCGAGGACATCGGACGGCTCGGAGGCAGAGGGGCGCTCCTTTCTCATGCGGCAGAGCCATTCCCGGACCACGTACCTCCCGCGGGTCGTGGCCGGGACCCCTCCGGCCAGGGCCATGGCGAACTCGCCCCCGGCGGACAGGCCCTTCAACAGCCGGAACGGCATCCGGTGCCAAGCCGTGCACCGGAGGGCCAGGGAGCTCAAGGCCCCTCGGCTGAAAGCCGCCCGATCGATGCCCAGGTGATAATGGCCCATGAAGCCCGCGTAGAGGGCCTCTTCAGCCACGGAAACCGTATCCAGGGCGAATGGGTCCACCGCGATGACGAGCCGCGGCCGGCAGGCCCCGCGCATCTGCCGCAGGACCCACCCGGCATGGCGCACCAGCTCGAGGTTCATGTACGCGAATCTTCCATGGACCGGACCGTGCGAGATGATCGCCAGGATGGCGGCACGCATGCCGGTCTCCGCCTCGGCCTGCCGCAGAAGGTCCGCGGCGCGCTCGAGACGCCCAGAACGGTCGAACGGATGCTGGGAGGAGCCGACCAGGCCTCGCAAGCCGGCGTCATGCGCCTGGAACATCCACGAAGCAGGGATCGCCCGGGCCGCGAAGCTCAAGCCCCGGCCGACCAGGTTGAGCAAGGCCTCGAGGAGGACCCTCTGGAAGGCGCTCTTGACCTGGACCGGGAGGCCGTCCCGCGCCACTCGCCGCTCATCGGCGCGGATGATGATGGAAGACAGGTCTTCGGCGGTGCCCGTCTTCCCTTCGGGCGACATTGGCGGATTCTATCAAAAATGATACTCTCACCCCATGCATGTCCTAGCCATTCTCCTCGCTTTGTCCTGCTGGTCCTCCGCTGAGAACACCCCTGCCCCGGGCTACGTCGTCCGCTCCGAGGCCGACAAGGTCTACGTCGACTATGGCGAAACGTCCGGGGTCAAGCCCGGCGACCTGATCGTGGTTTATAAGGAAGGAGAAGAACTGCGGCATCCGGTGACCAAGGCCCTGCTCGGCCGCGTCGAGACCGAACTCGGCACGGGCATCATCCGCGAGGTCCACCCGAAGTTCTCCGTCATGGAATGGACGAGGAAGCCCTCCGGCCCCATGCCCCAGGCCGCCCGCACGCGCCTGAAGAGTGTCGTTTTCGAGCCCTCCTCCCCGGCGGCCCCGGCCCTGCCGGGCGCGGCCCCTGCCGCGGCCGCTCCCATCGTGCCGGTCCCGCCCTCGCCCGCCTCCCCGCGGGCCGAGGCTCGGGACTCGTCCGAGGACGACGAGGACGGAGGCCTGTCGCAGAGAGTCAAGACCCGGGCCGCCCGCTGGCAGAGTCCTGTGTTCGATTACAAGGCCACGGGCATGGCCATCGCGGATCTCGACGGAGACGGCCTCCTGGACCTCGTCCTGGCCGAGGACTCGGAGATCCACCTCTACCCCTATCCCCCCACCACGGCCAAGAGCAAGAGCGGCTACAAGTATCCCGGCATCACTCCCCACATCATGTCCCTGGAAGCGGCCGACCTCAACGGCAACCTCAGGGCGGAGCTCTTCATCACGGTCTTCAACGCCGGCTTCCCCAGGATGGAGACCTCGGTGATCGAGCTGCAGGCCGGCGGCCACTGGGTCGAGGTCGCGAACATCCCCTGGATCGTGCGCTCCTATCAGGGCGCCAAGGGCGAGAAGCTGCTCGCCGTGCAGCAGCTCCTCGACAACAAGACCTTCCCCTTCTCCAGCATCATGCCCTTGGAGTACCGGGACGGCAAGTACGGGCCCGGCAAGCCGCCGCTTAAGTTCAAGCGGGTGGACTGGATCTACGACTTCACGATGGTGAACCTGGAGGGAGACGGGGCCTTGCCCATCTACCACATGAGCACGGACCGCGTCCGCGTGGACCTCAAGAACGGCTCGTGGAAATCCTCGGAAGCCTATTCGCAGACCCCCAACCGCCTGACCTGGGGAGAGAAGATCCTGCAGTGCCGGCCGTCCGTGCTCGTCCGGTCTGACGAGAAGGGCGTCCCCGCCCTCTACACGGTGCGCAACGTCGCCAAGTTCGGCGGCCTGGCCCACACCCTCGGGCTCTATGGGAACGGGGAGCTGCACCACAGGAAGTGGAACGGCATGGCGTTCGACACCACCTGGAAGGCGAACCTCAGCGGATTCTCGCCGGCCCAGGCCTGGGTCCCGAACAAAGAGCAGGACCCCCGCGAGCTGGCCGTGACGGTCGTGGCCCCGACCGGGAAATCGGCCGTGTGGACCTACGACCCCTGAACCCATGCTCCACAAGAAGATCCTCGTCGTGGATGACGACCCCTACATCCGGGAGATCTTGGCCACCCAGCTCTCCCGGCTGCACTATCGCACGGCGGTCGCCGCCGACGGAGAGGAAGCCGTGGCCGCCTTCAAGAAGGAGAAGCCTGACCTCATCCTGATGGACCTCCTGATGCCGCGGCTCGACGGCCTGGGCGCGACCCAGAAGATCCGCGCCTCGGAGAGGAAGGGCGCGCGGGTCCCGATCCTCTTCCTGACCGCCAGGGAGGGGAGCCAGAACAAGCTCAGCTCCATCATCTCCGGGGGCGACGACTTCGTGGCCAAGCCGGTCACCTTCCAGGAGCTCGCCGGGCGCGTGGAAGAGGCGCTGCGCCGCGCCAAGAGCAGGAAGAAGACAAGTCCTTGATTCCGATCCTGGCAGCACTGGCGCTCCTCCTGCCGGTCCTCCCCTGTCCGGCCGCGGCCGGGATGCCCGAGCGCGAACGGCTCGGCGGCAAGACGCAGACCGAAGCCGGGGCGCTCCTGATGCTCTCCGGCATCGGCCAGGATTGGGCGACCGCGATCGCGGACATCCGCTCGGCCCTCGGAAAGGGTTTCTTCCTGGAAACAGCCGCGGCGTCCGACTCCAAGGCCCTGCAGGCCGCGGTGGACCGCCTCCAGGCACGGAAGGTCAAGAAGATCGTGGCCCTTCCCATGCTCCTCTCCTCCCACTCCGCGGAGATGGATGAGAACCGCTACCTCTTCGGGATCCGCGAGCACCCCTCGACGGAGTTCCTCGCCTCCGCCCACGCCCACTCCGGCTACAGCGTCGTCCGCCGGATCAGATCCAAGGTGCCCATCGTCCTGACGAACGCCTTGGACGACCACCCGGTCCTGGCCGGAATCCTGGCGGACCGCGCCCTGGCCCACAGCAAGGACCCCTCCAAGGAGGCCGTCGTCCTGGTGGTCCCGTCCGTTCAGGGGGACCTGACCAACTCCCAGTGGGCCGGCACGATCGAATCGCTCGCGGACAAGATCCGCAAGGCCACGCGCTTCAAGTCGGTCCAGACCGCCTATCTTCCCGATGACGCGACGCCGGACGCGCGCGGCAAAGCCGAACGGACCCTGCGCGCCACCGTCCGCGGCCTCGGAGACGACGGCCGCGTCATCGTGGTCCCGCTCTCCCTGTCCGGCGGGTTCGAGCGGCGGCTGCGCAAGATCTTCGACGGCCTCTTCGTCCGGTTCGATGGGAAAGGGGCTTTACCCGACAAGAAGATCGCCCGCTGGGTGGAGGAGTCCTTGGCCAAGGGGATGAAGCTCCCGGACATGCGCTCCTTCAAGAAGGACGAGGCGCCCCCCGCCGCGCCCAGGAAGGACAAGCTCAGCCGCCCCCTGCTCTCGCCGGAGGACAAGGAGACCCCATGAAACCGTCTTCCGCCGTCAAGGTCCTGGACAAGGGATTCGTCCGTCTCGTCGAATTCATGGGCGGCGACGAGGCCGTGGTCTCGGCCGCGCGCGTCTGCACCGGCACCGGGTCGAAAGGCGAGGAGAAGGACCGCAAGCTCATCGAGTACCTCCTCTCCCACCAGCACCTCACGCCCTTCGAGCACTCCGTCTTCAAGTTCCACGTCTCTTGCCCGCTCTTCGTCATGCGCCAGTGGATCCGGCATCGGAGCTCGTCCTTCAACGAGATCTCCGCGCGCTACACCGAGGTCCGCGACGAGTTCTACGTCCCCTCCCGGTGGCGGGGGCAATCCGCCGGCAACAAGCAGGCCTCGGACGCGGCCCTGGCTCTCGACGACCAGGCCTGCACCCGGACCCTCGAGAAGGCCTATGCCGACGCCTTCGCGGCGTACCGGAAGCTCCGAGAGCTCGGCGCGGCGCGAGAGATGGCCCGCTTCATCATGCCCGTGGGCAGCTACACCCAGTTCTACTGGACCATCAGCAGCCGCAACCTCCTGCACTTCATCGGCCTGCGCGCGGACGCGGCCGCCCAGTGGGAGATCCAGCGCTACGCCGAAGTCCTGGCGGGCTTTTTCGCGCAGAAGATGCCGTGGACCTGGGAAGCCTACCTGCGCCGCGGCTGGACCGGCGCCAACCCCATCCTGGACGCGGCCAAGGCCGGGCTGACGAAACAGTCCGCCGCGGCGAAGGCCGCGGCGTAGTGCCATGACAACGCTCGTCGCGCTCCTTCTGCTGGGGGCCCTCCCCTCGTCGAGCCAGAAGGTCGTGACCCTCCAGCAGACCAACCTCGACTCCAAGGTGCGGGCCTGGGGGACCGTGGTCCCGGAGGGCGTCTTCCGGCTCAAGTCCACCACCGAGGGGCGCATCGAAGCCGTCATGGTCTCCAGCGGGACCTGGGCCGAGGAAGGGTCCCCCATCGGCCTCATGGCCAACAAGGAGCTCGCGGCCCTCATCGACTCCCGGGGCACGATCCCGCAGGAGATCGTGGAGACCCACTGGCAGAAGGTGTACAAGCCCACCCGCATCCTCTGCCCGTCCGCGTGCTTCGTGCTCAAGTCCTTCGTCCAGGTCCGGCAGAGGGTCCAGCCCAACGCGCTCCTCTTCGAAGCGGCCAAGTCCCTCCGGCTCGCGGGCCAGGTGGACCCCGCAGCGGCGCGCATGGTGCGCTACGGCCAGCAGCTCGAGTTCTGGCCCGTGTCCGACCCGTCGAACAAGATGCGGGGAAAGATCATCAACTACGCGGCCCCCGAGCCCGACAGGCCGGGCGGGACCTTCAGCCTGGAGCTGTCCTCCGAAAGGAACCTCCTGCCGGGCACCCGCTGGGAAGGCTGGGTCTCGATCGCCACCAAGCGCAAGGTGCTGGCCGTGCCCACCGCGGCCCTGCTCTCGCACGAAGGACGCTCCTACCTGCCGGTCGAGGTCACGGTCGGAGCCACCAACGGGGACCTCACCGAGATCTTAGCGGGCGCGGCTGAAGGCGCCGCGGCCCTCCTGCTGGAAACGGCCAAGACGCCCGCCGCGAGCCGCTACAAGCCCGGACCCGAGGCGGCCAAGCGCCTCGACGACGCCCTCGACGGCGTGGCGCCGGCGCCCGCCCCTCCCGCGCCGCCGCCCCAACCGGTCAAGAGGCCTTCGGCTGTCAAGCGCTCCAAGCCCGTCGAGACCGAGACCCCGCCTCCGCCGCCGGCGGAGAGACAGCCCCCCGAGGAAGAGGATCCCTACGCGGACTGAGAACACGCGCCCCAGCAAGTTCGTCTGCGTCCACGGCCATTTCTACCAGCCCCCCAGGGAGAACCCCTGGCTCGAGGAAGGCGAGCCCGAGGAATCCGCGTCCCCCTACCGGGACTGGAACGAGCGCATCCTCAACGAGTGCTACGGCCCCAACGCGGCCTGCCCCACGCTCGACGGCTTCGGCCGCATCCAGGGCCTCCGGAACAACTACGAGAAGATCAGCTTTAATTTCGGCGCCACCCTCTCGCGCTGGCTCGAGCGCCGCCACCCCGCGCTCTACAGCCTCATCATCGAATCCGACCGCCGCAGCGTAGCCGCGCGCGGACACGGCAACGCCATCGCCCAGCCCTTCGTCCACGCCATCCTCCCGCTCCAGACCCGGCGCGACAAGCTCACCATGGTGCGCTGGGGAATCGCGGACTTCGCCTACCGCTTCGGCCGCAAGCCCGAAGGCATGTGGCTCCCCGAGACCGGCGTGGACGAAGAGACCCTCGAGGTCCTCGCAGAGGAAGGCCTGCGGTTCACGATCCTCTCCCCCCTCCAGGCCGGTCGAGTCCGCGACATCGGCTCCAAGGAGTGGGCTGTCCCCGGACAGCCGCCGCTCAACACCTCGCGTCCCTACCGCTGGAACTCCAAGGCCCAGCCCGGCCGGTCCCTGGCCGTCTTCTTCTACTACGCCGAGCTCCACGAGGAGGTGGCCCACCGCCAGGGCTTGTGCGACGGCGAATCCCTGGCGCGCAAGATCCGGGCGCGCTTCATGACGGACTCCTCGGTCCAGCTGGTGCACACGGCCACGGACGGCGAGTTCTTCGGCCACCACCGCAGGCGCGGGCACGAGGCCCTGGCTCAGGCCCTGGGGTGGCTCGAGACCGAGGGCGCGTCCATCGTCAACTACGGACAGTTCCTCGACCTCTACCCGCCGCCCCAGGAGGTCGAGATCGTCGAGAGGACGGCCTGGAGCTGCTCCCACGGCCTGGGACGCTGGAGTTCGGACTGCGGGTGCAAGATCGAGCCCCAGAAGTCCACCCAGCAGCAGTGGCGGCGCCCCATGCTCGACGCCCTGGACTGGCTCAAGGCCAGGATCGACGAGGTCTACGAGAAGGAAGCTTCCGCCCTGTTCCGCGACCCGTGGCTGGCCCGGGAAGACTACGTCGCCAGGATCCTCGACGGCTCCCCCGCCGCCGCGGACGGCTTCCTTTCCCGCCACGCGAGCCGCAACCTCTCCCCCCGCGACGCCGCCCACGCCATCGGGCTCTGCGAGATGCAGCGCTGGCGCCTCTTCATGCTCACGAGCTGCGGCTGGTTCTTCGACGACATCTCCGGCATCGAAGCCGTGCAGAACCTGCGCTTCGCCGGCCGGGCCATCGAGCTCGCAGGCGGCCACGGCCCCGCCCTGCTCCAGGGGTTCAAGGAGCGCCTGGCCAAGGCCCCCTCCAACGACCCTAAGTTCCTCACCGGAGCCGGCGTGTTCGAGAAGCTCGTGGAGCCCGCGAGAGCGGACCTCCCGCGCGCGGCCGCGCATGCCGCGCTCCTGCGCCACCTCGACCCAGGCGTGCCCCCGCGCATGCCGCGCCGCTTCGCCTTCTCAGGCGAGGAGCCCTTGCGCTGGGACAAGCCGCTGCTGGCCGGCCAGGACCGCAGCCTCACCATGGCCCAGGCTGAGATCCTCGACACCGCCACGCTGGAGAGAAGGCGGTTCTGGACCGTGGTCCACCAGTCTGACCGGCTCGACCTGGCCTGCTGGGTGTCCCCAAATCCTCCTCCCGACGACCTCGGCGCAAAGTTCCTCGAGCTCTCGGACGCCGCGCTCCAATCACATCTCTCCCGAGCCATCGGCGAGGCCCTCTTCGGCGTGGACGCCATGTTTCCGGGCGAGCGCGCCTCGGTGCTGCGCGCCGCCATGGCGGCGGCGCCGGGGTCCGACCTGCGCCGCTTCCTCGCCCGATGGCGCTCCGCCGTGCGCCGCCTGGGCCTGACCGGAGGGCCCGAGGAGGTCCTCGATCTCATGCCCGCGGCCCGGAAGAACGGGATGGCGATCGACCAGCTCCCGGACCTCGACCTCGTCCGCGAGCACTTGAGCGAGGTCATTTCGGCCGTGGATGTCCGGCCCGACCCCGCGGCCGTGTCCCGCCTCGCGCGCTGGATCGACGCCTGCGAAACCGCCGGCCTGCACCTGAGCCTCTGGGAGCTCAATTCTTTCTGCTGGAACTGGCGGTCCTCCCTGGCCGGCCGGCGCGATGCCCCCCCCTTCGAGCGCGACGCGGCCGAGGCCCTGGCAAGGAAGCTCGGCTTCTCAGACACACCGGTGGAGGCTACATGGCTATCAAGAGGATAAGGATCGAGAGCACCGAGGAGGCCATGGGCCTGCTCGGCGAGCAGGACGTGCTCCTGCGGCAGATGGAGGCCGATTTCGGCGTCGAGATCGCGCTCCGGCAGGACACCCGCACCAACGAGCTCATCCTCACCATACGCGGCTCCTCCTCCCGCGTGGACCGCGCGGTCAAGGGCGTCCGGGAGCGGCTCGACGACCTGCGCCAAGCCCGGGAGGAACGGCCCAGCCGCCAACCCACCCATCGCAAACACGAGCCGCGCACCTCCCCTTCCGGCGACTCCGGCGTGTCCGGCCTGCCCGCGGACGCCATCATCCGCACCGCCTTCGGCAAGGTCATCCGCTCCCGCACCAAGAACCAGGAGGCCTATGTCGAGGCCGTGACCAGCAAGGACCTCACCTTCGGCATCGGCCCGGCCGGCACCGGCAAGACCTTCCTCGCCGTGGCCTGCGCCCTGCGGGCCCTCCACCTCGGCAAGGTCACCCGCATCATCCTCTCCAGGCCCGTGGTCGAAGCCGGCGAGAAACTGGGCTTCCTGCCCGGCGACCTCCTCGAGAAGGTCGACCCCTACCTCAAGCCCCTCTACGACGCCTTCTACGCCATGCTCGGGCCCCAGCGCTTCCGCTCCTGGCGCTCGGACGAGGTCATCGAGATCGTGCCCCTGGCCTACATGCGCGGCAGGACCTTCGAGGACGCCTTCATCCTGCTCGACGAGGCGCAGAACACCACGCCCGAGCAGATGAAGATGTTCCTCACCCGCATGGGCAACGGCTCCAAGGTCGTGGTGACCGGGGACATCACCCAGACCGACCTCGTCGAGCCCGTCACCTCAGGCCTCATCCGCATCATGGACGTGCTCAAGGGCGTCGAAGGCGTGGCCTTCTGCAGGCTGACCGAGGAGGATGTCGTCCGCCACCCCCTCGTACGCAAGATCATCACCGCCTACGAGCGCTGGGACAAAGCCAAATGAGGAAGCCCTTCTCCATCCGCATCTCCGGGATCAGCCTCCTGCCCAAGTCCGCCCAAAAATCCAAGCTCATCGAGCAAGCCTGCAGCTTGAGCCTCAAGACCAAGCCCGCGGCCAAGGGCTCCAAGCCCAAGGGCGAGATCAACATCGTGTTCCTCCCCAGCCCCAGGATGCGGTCCCTGAACAAGAAGTTCCTCAAGAAAGACCGCGACACCGATGTCCTTGCCTTCAACTACGACGCCCCCCTGCCAGGGAAATCCCTCCCAGACCAACCCTTCGGCGACATCTTCATCTCCAGCGCCAAAGTCCGCTCCCAAGCCAAGGACCTCTGCCACTCCCCCTTGAAGGAGACCCTGACCCTGGTCAGCCACGGCTCCCTGCACCTGCTCGGTCATGACGATTCAACCCCAAGACAGAGGGCTGCCATGACCCGCCTTCAGGACAAGGTCCTCTCCACCCTCAAGTCGTACTAGGTCGACCGCCCCGGTCGGCCTATCCCGGCAACAGCATCAAGCCTTCACGACCAAAGCTCTGATTTTTCCGTCACTTTCCATGCTATCATTAATTTCATCGACCGCCTAAGGCCGGTCGACTGAACTATTAG
>JACRNU010000102.1 GCA_016234805.1 Elusimicrobiota bacterium | reverse complement strand
GAGGCCGTCAGCCACCATGCCGAGGTGCAGCGGGTCATGGGCCAGGGCCACTTCAACCGCGGACACGGTCTGGTCAGGTGTTCGGAGCACGCGGCCTGAGAGGCGGAGCCTTTCAGCCGTGTCCCCGACGCGCTCAGGGGTATCAGGGTGGCCTGGCGTGTGGTAGCGGAGGCAATCAAGGTCGCAGTAGATCCTGCTCACTGCTAGGAGTCCTAGGCGAGCATCCAGCCCATGAGCCGGTACATGAGCTTGGACGCGGCGAGCTCCGAGGACACGTCGTCGGAGAAGGGGGCGAGCTCCATGATGTCGACGCCCACGACCTTCCTGGAACTGACCACGCTGCGCAAAAGGTCGAGTGTGTCGTGCCAGAGGAAGCCCCCCGGCTGAGGGGTGCCAACGCCAGGCACCACGGAGGGGTCGAACCCGTCAAGGTCGATGGAGAGATAGACCGTGTTGGTCAGGCTGCGGAGCACCTTTTTCGTGAGGGCCCGGATGTCGCGGTGCTCGTGCATGAGGAAGGTCGTGACCTTGCCCGCTCCCACGAGGTGGGCCTCTTCTTCAGCCACGGAGCGGATGCCGACCTGGACCACGGGGGCTTGCCTGGAGGCCGGGTAGAGGGCGCAGGCGTGGTTGAAGGGGGAACCCTCATGGGTCGGCCGCAGGTCAGCGTGAGCGTCGAAGTGAAGGATGGACAGGTCCGGCCAGCGCTCGAGGTGGGGGGGGATGGTGGCCTGGGACAGGGAGTGCTCGCCGCCCACGGAGAACACGGTCTTGCCCTTGCCTAGGAGCCTGGAGACCTCGGCCCTCACCTTTGGGAAGTATCCGGCGGCGTTGCGGCCGGAGGGTGGAAGGCTCAGGGTGTGGATGCCTGCCTTGTAGGTCTGGCGCTGGAGCTCCTCGTCGAAGAGCTCCAGGCCTAGGGACCCTTCAATGAGCCGGGAGGGGCCTAGCCGCGTGCCCTTGCGATGGCTCGTGGTCTTCTCAAAGGGCAGAAGGAGCACCGCGAACCGGGCCTTTTCCAGCGGCGCGGTGACGCCGAGGAACTGCCCCGGGACGACCTTTCCCGCGCAGGCGAGGGGCGCCTTCTTGGCCGTAAGCTATCTCTGGGCCGCGATTGGCTCGGCCTCGAGCACGGCGTTGAGGTTCCGGGCCTTGCGGGCCTTCCAGCTCCCCTTGTGGTACCCGTAGGAGGCCAGGAGGGGGAAGGCCATGCTCGCCTCGGCATAGACCATCTGCTCGTAGACCGTGTCCACCTTGCCCCAGGAGGCTGCCTCGCGCAAAGTCGAGCCGGACAGGGCGCCGTCGCGCTCGTCGGCCACGGTGATCTGGACGGCGTAGCGGTGCATCACGGCGTCGAGGCCGAGCATCTCGGCCCCCACGGTCATGTCCTGGGCGAAGTTCTTGGGCGCCCCGCCGCCGAGCATGAGCAGGCCGGTCTGCTTGCCGGCGATCTTGAGCTTGACGAGCTCCACGAAGTCCTTGGCCGAGTCGATGGAGACGTGCGTCTCGGGGTTGTGCCACTGGTGGTGCAGGAGCCCGAAGCCCGCGGAGCAGTCCGAGAAGGCAGGCACGAAGACGGGCACGCCCTTCTCGTAGCAGGCGCGCACGATGGAGTCCGAGCCCTTGCGGTTCTGCGCGAGCCAGCGGCCCATCTCCACGATGAACTCGCGGGAGGAGTAGGGCCTGGGGTCGAGGCCGCCCGCGATGTCGGAGACCGTCTTGTCGCACTGGCCGAGCTCGTCTTCGTCGATGAAGGTGTCGTAGATGCGGTCGATGCGGGCGCGGCGCAGGGCGTGGTCATCCACCCGCTTCGTGCCCCTGTAGTGCTTGAACCCGAGGGCCTCGAAGAAGTCCTGGTCCACGATGTTGGCGCCCGTGGCCACGATGGCGTCGACCATGTTGTTGGAGACCAGGTCGTAGAAGGCCTTCTTCAAGCCCGCCGACACCAGGGAGCCCGCGATGCACAGGAAGATGGAGCAGTCCTTGTCCGCGACCATGCGGTCGTAGATCTCGGAGGCGCGGGCGAGGTCCCTGGAGGAGAAGGCCATCTTGGACATGGCCTCGACGATGGGAACGGCGTTGTGCTTCTTGATGTCGAAGTGCTCGATCTGCTCTTTCAGGAGGGCCGACTTCCCTTTGCTCGGCATATTTTCACCTTAGTGAGAAATGGTTTCGTAAAAATATTCTATAACAATGTAGAGGATGATGCCAAACAGGAGGACGGCGGCGGCGCTCGCGGTCGCGCTCGCGGTCATTGTGGCCGCCGCAGGGCATGCCGCCAATTTCAGGAAGCCCCGGAACCCCAGGAAGCACCGGCAGCCCGCTGCCGCGGCTCCGGCCGTCCCGGCCGTCCCCGCGGCCCCCAAGGGCCCACCGCCCCTGCTCGCCCCCGGAAGGTGGGACCCGGCGGTGCGCGCGCACATCGATGAGTTCATCCGCAGCCAGGGCAAGGACGCGCCCGAGTACGACCCCAACAACCCGCCGGTCGCGGTCTTCTCCCTCAACGACGTCCTCATCGAAAACGACCTCGGCGAGGCGGTCTTCCAGAGGATGGTCCTGTCCTCGCAGACGGTCGTGCCCGCGTTCGATTTTAAGCTGGAGGAGGATTTCTGGCCGATCCTGCCGGCCGCGTTCGGCAGGCACCGGCTGTATTCGGACTATCAAAGCCTGCTCACGATCCCGGTCTCGGTCTGGCCCGAACAGCCGGGCTACAGGCGCATGCGCAAGGGATTCGTGAAGATGTATCGGGACTTCTGCTCCCAGCGGGGCCGCAAGGAGTGCCGCGGACTGCTGGCCCGCATGTTCAAAGGCTTCACCGAAGACGAGGCGGTCAGCTACGCCAAGGATGTGGTCAACGACGAGCTGAAGCAGCCCCTGGGCCTGGCGTTCCTCGAGGATCGCGGCAGCGACCCTTTCCCGGAGAGGATCCGGACCGGGCTGCGGTTGGTGCCCGAAATGAAGGACCTCCTGATCGTGCTGGACAACGAGGGCTTCGATGTCTGGGTCGTATCCGAAGATTCCCAGATCGCGGTCCGCCAGCTGGTCAAGCATTTCGGCCTGCCCCCGGAGCGCGGCCTGGGCATCAAGGTAGCGGTCAGCTCCGCCACCTTCCTCCTGTCGGACGAGGTCGAGCACCCATTCCCCTTCAGGAGCGGCAAGGTGGAGGCGGTCATGACCGCTGCCGGAAAGTCCCCGGTGTTCGTTGTCGCCAGGGACGCCGAGGACACGGCCCTGCTGAGCTTTGGCGAGGGACTCAGGCTCCTGGTCGACGGCGGAGACGAGACCCTGCGCCGGGTCGGGGTGGACCGCGGCTGGGTCATCCAACCCGCCTTCCCCCCATGAGGCGCAATTCTGATAGAATTGCCTGAGATGACCGGGCTTAGAGCCGCGACACTGATCGTCTTGGCCGGCGCTTTTCCGGCCATGGAAGGGGCCGCCGCCCCGGTCGGGCCTCCCAGGGTCCTTGCAGGAGGCAAAGTGGTCAGCGCGGCCAAACTCGCGCCTCTCGTCAAGATGGTGTTCAAGGAAGGGATGGATGACATCTCCTACAAGGGCGGGATCGCTGCCGTGCTCGGCATCCCGGACCCCACGCGGACCAAGACAGAGCTGCGCTCCGCGCGCAAGACCACGGACGGGCGGCGGCACTTGTGCAGCGTGACGATCGTCCCATTGCTGGCCGGCAGGCCGAATGAGCCCGGGGAATTCATTTTCTGGGCCAACCGCAAGGTCGGGCGGGGCAACGAGGATTTCTACGCGCGCGTGTCCCTTGACGGGTTCCTCCTCAAAGCCATTGTCCGGGAGGACCTCTCGGACGAGAAGGGCTACGTCGTGCGCGGGGCTGCCGAGCCCATGGCGCTCGAGGTGCGGTCGCAAGAAGCCCAGGAGCGCGTCCGCCACGAGCTCGAGCTTTGGCTCTACGGCGATTCGCTCAAGGCCAAGGACAGCAAGAAGCACCTCAAGAAGCTGGCGCGATTCAACAAGCCTGCTCCGGGCCAGAAGCTGGACCCTGGTGAAGACGGCCGGCTCGCGGACGAAGAAGCTCCGGCGGCTGAGGATTAGAGCCCGAACAGGGCCAGGCCGTTGGCGGTCGTGGCCGCAGCCGCCTCCTCCACCCCTGTTTTCCAGACCCCTGCCAGGCGGGCCGCGATCTCCGGCAGGGAGCAAGGCTCGTTGCGCTTGCCGCGGCTGCTCTGGGGGGGGAGGTACGGGCAGTCGGTCTCCAGAACCGTGGCGCCGGGCCCCACGCGGGCAAAGGCTTCCCGCAGGCTGTCGTTCTTGGGGTAAGTGACCGGGCCGTCGGCCCCGAGAGCGAAGCCTAGTCCCGCGCAGGCCACGGCCGCTTCCGGAGTCCCTGAGAAGCAGTGCACCACGCCCCAGAACCGGCCGTGCTTGGGCGGGCCATGGAAGTGTCGCTGGAGCGCGGAGATGAGGTCCGGATAGGCGTCGCGGCAGTGGAGCACGGCAGGCATGCCCCAGGCCTTGGAAGCCGTCAGGAAGCGGTCCAAGACCTCCAGTTGAAGATCCCGGGGCGTGGAAGCGTTGTTGGCGCTGTAATCCAGGCCGATCTCGCCCACAGCCACCACTTCGGGCAGGCGGATGAGCCGCTCGAGCTCGACGAGGGTGCGCTCCGTGAATTCAGCCGCATGGTAGGGGTGCAGGCCCAGGGAGGCCCGTACCAGGGGCCTGGCGCGCGAGAGCGCCACGGCCGAAGACCAGCCCGAGGGCGAGTCCGCGACCTCCACGATCCTTCCTACTCCCGCGGCCGCGGCGCGCTCCAGCACGGCTTCCCGGTCCGCGTCGAAGGACCTGTCGAGGAGGTGGGTGTGGGTGTCGAAGAGGGACGCGGTCACCGACGGGGTCCTCCCCGGGGGGCAGCCATCTTCTTGGAGGCCGCGAGCTTGGTGTAGAAGGCCAGGACATCAGGGTCTTTCTCCCGGGCGAGGTATTCCTTGACCGCTGTCCCAGCCCCGGGAGCGTCCTTGTAGTAGTGGTCGAGGACCATGGTCTTGGCCAGGAAGCGCACGGTCGAAGACGGGTCGGAGAGCGCGGCCACGGCCCTGGGGAAGGTGTTCTCAGGGTCGATGTCCGCGAAGAGGTTCAGGCTGCGGGCCCGGACGAAGGGGCTCCGGGCCGCCAGCCACTCGGCTTTCTTGGCGAGCAGGGCCGGCTTGAAGTCCCTGGCCAGGCTGAACAGGGCAAAGTCCGCGTTGTGACGCACGATCTCGGCGTCGTCGTCCAGGAGCCCGCCTAGGGCGTCGATCCAGCGCGGATCGAGGACGAGCGCCGCGCGCTCGCACGCCTGGGCGCGCAGGGACGAGTCTTCGGACTTGAGGAACTTGCCGAGCAGGGGGGCCCGCACGTCGCGCAAGGCTTCCTCCCGCCGGCTGTCCAGGATGCGGCGGATGACGGTCTCGACCGGCTCGCCGTCTTCCCAGTCGGGCCGCTGCATGTAGATGGCGATGTAAAAAGGAAGGGCGGACTCGGGGTCCGCGCGGTGCTTGAGGCAGAGCTGGGCCAGCTTCTGCGCGCTGTAGAGGTCCTGCGGGTTCCTGCGCCAGGCCGCGGAGAGCGCCTTGACCGCCGCGTCCGGGTCCCGGTCCAGCAGGGCCAGGGCGCCGATGACGGACAGGGCGCCTGCGTGGCCGGGGTCGCGGTTGACGGTCTCCAGCACGATGGCCCGCACGGAGGAGGTCTCGCCCCGGGCCAGAGCCGAGAGCCCCATGGCCGCGAAGGCCGCGGGGCTGTCGGGGTAAAGCCGCGCGAGCTCATTGAGATGCTCCTGGGCGGCGGCGGGAGCTGCCGCGTCCCGGCCCGACAGGGTCGCGCCGGCGATGCGGCCGAGCTCGTTGAGCGCGAGGCGTCCCTCGTGCGTGTCAGGGCCGGCTGCCGCGGCTTTGGAATACCACGGCACGGCGGACCCGAGGTCTCCGAGGACGCGATTGAAGATCTCCGCGCCGTAGAGGAGCAGGGCTTGGTCTCCGGGGGCTCGCGAAAGCCCTGAGTCGATGGCTTTGAGCGCGGCCTGGACCTCGCCTTGCGCCGCGGCGATGTGGGCCAGGTAGTTGTAAAGGCGCGGGTCGCCGGGGTCAGCGGCCAGGCGTTCCCTCACGCGGGCCTCGTTGGCACGGGAGGGGTCGAACGCCGCTCCTCCGAGGAAATGCTTCCCCTGGTGCGCCAGGACGTGGTTGTGGCTTCGGTAGAAGACCTCGTCGCCGAATAGGGCGTGGGCCCCGCTCAGGACGAAGAACGCGTCCTCGATGCGCCCGGCCCGGTGCAGCTCGTCAGCCAGGCGCATGTGGGCCGCTGGGTCGAGGTAGCGGTCGCGGAACTCCTTGCGGGCCTCGGTCAGGGAGCGCGGGACCCCGCGGGTTTCCTGCGTTTGTTTCTTGGGCTCGGGCGCGGCTCCGGGCCTGGGCTTGAGCCAGTCCCAGATGAGGATGGCGTAGACGAGCAGGGCTCCCATGATGACGGCCGGGATGCCGACAGAAAGCAGGTAGGCCGCGCGCGCTCTTCTCTTCCTCACATCTCTGCCGCGGTCTCCCGCAGGCTCATCATGATCTCGCGGAAGATCTCGTCGTCCTGGCCGGCCACGAACATGTAAAGGACCTTCTCTCCCAGGACATAGGCTTCGGTCCTCTGGAAAGGGGCTTCGACCGTCACCTGCAGTCCCTTGAGCGAGCCGACCAGCAGGGGCTTCTTGTTGAAGGTCTCCGAGCGCGCCTTCATCATGTTCTCCACGAACCTGGTGAGGTCGTCCACGGGGTGGGGGCTTTCGAGGAATCGGTTGGGCTCCACCTCGAGCCTCACGATGCCGAGCTGGCCGAAAAGCCCCTCATGGAGGAAGTTGGTGGGGTGCGTGCCGCGCTTGGCGAAGTGCACCACCTCCACGGTCTTGGCCCGGTCCTTGAAGTCCGGGAAAGCGGCGTAGCCCTCCGGCAGGCGGATGACGTAGTCGGCCACGGCTCCCAGGTAGGCGCCTTCCTCGGTCTGCCTGGTCTTCTTCTCGGGCGCCGGGTCTTTGCGGTTGAGCGTGACAACCATGAGCCCGAGGATGAACGCGATGCCCCCGAAGAGGAAGACCGTGCCGGCCTTGCCGGGCTTGCGCTCCTTGGGGATGGGGGTCCTCAGCACGAACTTGAGGGCCTCGTCGAAGTCCGCGTCGGAGATGCCCTCGGTCTGGAGCTGTTTGCGCAGGGCGTCCACCGGATGCTTGTTGATGAACTGCCTCAGATACGCCACGACCTCCGGATTGGGCACAGGGATACTATATTGGTTTCACGGCGTCGAGGCCAGGCCCAGCAGGACGATGCTGGTGGTCTTGGCGCTGGCCATGCCGGCGGGCTTGCCGTCGCCGCTGAAGTCGGGCGCGAACCCGCCTGAGGCGTCCTGCTGCCGGGCCAACTGCTGGAGGATCTTGGTCTTCATGGGCAGGTCCGCCTGGACGCGGCCTCCGGCGATCAGGGCCAGGCCGAGGGTCTCGGCGCTGTAGAACTGGCGGTGGAAGACCTCCTTGTCGAGGAAACCCGTGTCGTCCCACATCCTGAGCGCCCGGTGGAAGTGCGCCCGGCCCATGCGGGGATCCTTCTCGTCGATGGCGGCGAGGAAGAGGTAGTCCGCGACCTCGTTCCAGCGCTCGACCTTGCGCTCGGACTGCTTCTCCGTGCGCACGCGCTTGGGCCCCAGCCTTGCGACGGTCACCAGGTCCGACTCGAAGAAGGCGGCCTTCCCCCCGGCCCCTCCGAACAGGGCCCGGAACTTGCCTGTCTTGGCAGGCCGATGTTTTGCCAGAGCCGCGCCCACGATCCGGCCGGCTTCCGTGGCCTTGAGCGCCTGGACAGCCAGAAGATTGTCAGGGCAGAGCCAGTAGTCCTTGGACTGGGGGTTCTGCCGCAGCAGCCCGGTCTCCTTGTCGAGGAGGCTGCCGAGGAAGGAGACTGCCCGGCCCACGGAGAGCTCGGCCGGGTTCCCGGCTGCCCAGCCTGGATGGCCGGCCAGGGCCAGGGCAGCGGAAAGACCGAGGCTGGCGAGCATAGCCTGATATTACGAAATGTCGGAGCCGGGGTTCATGAGCCTGTGGTATGATGTCTGGGCATGGAAGACACAGGCAGGCTCCGTTCCCGCTTTCGGGGCAGTCTCCTTGGCCTGGCTGCGGGCGACAGCCTGGGCACGGTCCTGGAGTTCAAGTCCCCCGGCACCTTCCTTCCCATCAGCGACATGGTCGGAGGAGGTCCCTTCAGGTTGAGAGCCGGGCAATGGACCGACGACACCTCCATGGCCCTGTGCCTGGCCGAGAGCCTCATCGAGCGCCGCGGCTTCGACCCCGTGGACCAGCTGAAGAGGTACTGCCGCTGGATGGACCATGGACACCTGAGCTCGACCGGCCAGTGCTTCGACATCGGGGGCACCACCAGGAGCGCGTTGCGGAAGTTCCAGGCCGGGGGGGAGAAGAACCCGCTCTGCGGCCTGACCGAGGCGAGCTCGGCCGGCAACGGCTCCCTCATGCGCCTGGCTCCGGTCCCCCTGGCGTTCGCGGCCCTTCCCAAGGACGGGGTGAAGAAATCCGGCGAAAGCTCGCTGACGACCCACGCGGTCGCTGATTGCGTGGACGCGTGCCGGTATCTGGGTGGACTCATCATCGGCGCGGTCCGGGGAGCTTCCAAAGACGCCCTGGTCACGGAGCGCTTCGAGCCGGTTCCCGGCATCTGGAAATCCGCGCCCCTGACCCCCGCCATCGACGAGATCGCCATGGGGTCTTTCAAAAGGCTCGAGCCGCCCAAGATCAAGGGCTCGGGCCATGCTGTCCGGTCCCTGGAAGCCGCGCTCTGGGCGTTCAACAAGAGCACCTCGTTCGCTCACGGCGCCCTGCTCGCGGTCAATCTCGGAGACGACGCTGACACCACCGGCGCGGTGTACGGCCAGGTCGCGGGAGCCTTCTACGGCGAGGAAGGCATCCCTTTGTCCTGGCGATCCAAGCTTTCCATGACCGACGGCATCGTCGGGTACGCGGACAAGCTGCTGGAATTGGCTCAGACCACGGGAGCCCTGTGAACCTCCGGTCCCGCACCGCCTATCTCGACATCGAGACCTCGTTCTCCCGGTCCATCACCATCATCGGCATCCACAGACCCGGTCAGAGCACGGTCCAGCTCGTCCGGCCTGAAACCACGCGCGAAAAGACCCTCGCGGCCCTTGAGGGCGTGGACCGGCTCGTCACCTTCAACGGCGCCTGCTTCGACCTGCCCGTCATCCGCAACGAGCTCGGCGTGGACCTCAAGACCCGCTTCGACCACTTCGATCTTCGCTATGCGTGCGCGCGGCAGGGCTTGAAGGGCGGTTTGAAGAAGATCGAGGTCCTGCTGGGCATCGACCGCGACACCGAGGGCGTGGACGGCTGGGCAGCCATGCGGCTGTGGGAAGAGTGGACCCAGGGCCGCAAGGAGTCGCTCGAGCTCCTTCTGAGGTACAACCGCGAGGACATCGAGAACCTGCCCGTGCTCGAGGCCAGGATCTCCAAGCAGTCAGCCGCGACCTGAAATGTCTGCGCCCGCCTGGACTTGAACCAGGGACCATCCCGTTATGAGCGGGGTGCTCTGACCAACTGAGCTACGGGCGCGTCATGGAATTCTACTATACTTGGGGTTGCGCGGCCCGTGCTATGCGACCGCGTTCCTGAGGACTTCGACCAAGCGGACCATGGCCAGGGTGTCCTGGCCGCAATATTCCTTGAGCCCTGCCATGAGGCGTTCCGCTTCTTCAGGGGACAGTTTCCCGGACATGAGCTGAATATAGGCTGCTTGGGCATCTTCGCCATTGGCCACTGCCAGGCCCGCGTAGGTCATCTCAGGCACCAGGACAGGGAGGACTTTCTTGATGGACCACTTGCCTTTGAATCCTGGATGGACAAAATGAGCCTTGCTGAAGGATTCCGCTGAATCCCACAGCCGTTGTCTCATGGCTAGAAGCTCTTTGGACCTGTCGGGGAAGTGCTCGGCAAGGACCCTGAGACACATGCCCTCGAATTCCTTGTTGTAGGCGATGACCGACCCAGAAGAAGATGTGGAATTGCAAAGGAAATCAACCAGTCCTGGCCTGGGATCCTCTCTTCCGTTGCCTAGGTATTCCAGATGGCGCAGACCGCTTTCTGGTCTGTCCTGGACATGGAGGGATGCTTGAAAGGGAAGCTGTTCGAGAGGTCTGGAGTTGTCGTAGGGCGGGATGGCAGGGCTGATGGTCTCGAAATCAAGGAAATGGAGCGGATATCGCAGGCGGCGCAGGTGTTTGCTGATTTCAGCGTGATTGATCTGGGCCTTCTGGTTTTTTTCCGCGAGCAATTGAAGGGCTTGCTGGGGAGAAAGGGGGAAACCATCCGGAATGTCGCGGATTTCCATGACGCCTTTTTGCCGCAGTTCGACCAGTTTCTCCCAGGACAGGTGCTTAAGGTCGTAGATCGAGTAATCCGGGATATCCTTCCAGCAGTGTTCGTAGAAATCACAGTCATGGGGTGCGGAACACCATTGGCCGATTCCCGTCGGAGGCTCACGGTTTGATAATACTATTTTGGCCAATTCTGTCAATTTGACTGAAATACCGTGTTTTAGAAAAAGGGTCTCATCAGTGAGATTGACGATAGCAAAGAGCTTCTCCAGTTCCAGGCTGCCTTTTCGGGTGTAGCGGTTGTTCATGTGCATCAGGCAGGCAGAGGAAACCTTGAGTCCTGTCCGTTCCGCGACATGCCGTTGAACCGCGATGTCTTGGATGTGGATATCCTTTACCTCAGCAGCACTTTTTACTTCATAAAGGCTCCAGGAATCCAAGCCTTGCTTGACCAGGATATCGGTCCGTACCAGGGTGTTGTCGGCCAGGAACGCGGCCTCGTAAAGGATGGAAGCGCCGGAGTTGAGCGCAGCAGCGGTCTCCTCAAGAGCTTCCGCTGTGTGGCGGTGATCCGCCTTGATGAGGATGCCTCCAGGGAAGCGCTGTCTGGCGATTTCTCCCACAGCATGGCCCTGGGCGAAGATTCGTTGGAGGGATGCCGGGGTTTTGCGCATGAGCTCAAAGTTGTGGCGATAAAGCCACAGGGCCTTGGGACACTGCAGGCCCCGGATATATTGGGACTTTGAGAGATAATTCTTTGGGGACAAGCGCTTCTCCTGGCAAATAGGATATATTATATTGTCTCTCCGGCCAAATTGATGACCAAACCGACCTTGCTGGTGTGCAATGATGATGGGATCGGTTCCCCGGGGTTGCGTGCTGCTGCTGAAGCAGTCAAAGGCCTGGGCGAGATCGTTATTGTCGCGCCCAAGACCCAACAGACCGCTGCCGGCAGGAGCCTGACTGGTCCGGACCATGCGGTTCTCGAGCCTGTTTCCTATCTCGTGGCAGGCCGACGAGTCCGGGCATTCCAAGTGGAGTGTTCGCCGGCCATGCTCGTGGACCTCGCGTTCGCGGTCCTCTTCCACGGCAAGCGCCCTGACCTGGTGGTCTCGGGCATCAATTATGGCGAGAACGCCGGCGGTTCGGTCACGGCCTCCGGCACCGTGGGCGCGGCTTTGGAAGCAGCGGGTCTTGGCGTCCCGGCTCTGGCAGCATCCAGGCAGGTGGAGATCAGGCACCATCTCAAGTATGGCAGGCTGGATTGGTCCGCTGCCAAGCACTTCACGCGCTTTTTCGCTGCTCGCCTGCTGGGCAGGCGTTTCCCGGACGGCGTGGATGTGCTCAACCTCAATGTTCCGGCAACGGCAAAGCGCACGACTCCCTGGCGGGTGACCAGGGTTTCCCGGCAGTCCTATTTCGCCTTTGAGATCCCCAGACCATCCTTGGAATCCAGCCTCGGAGACGGCCGGGTGCGCGTCAAGATCGGCCGCGACTCCTTGGAAAAGGATTCTGATATCTACGCCCTGGTCTGCGACAGCGTGGTTTCCGTCACGCCGCTGACTTCGGACCTCACTGCCCGGATCGGCAGCCGCGATCTGGCCGCCTGGCTCGATACCGGGTCCCGCAAGCGTTGAATCCCTGACAGAGAGGGGTCGTCCCTTGCAATAAACCCTGGCCCCCGGCCGTTATGCAAGGGAAGCTGCAATGAAACCTGAGGGAGGTGTTATGAGGAGAGTGCTCTGCATCGCGGCAGCAACAGTGTTCGGCGCGTGGATCTGCGGGACGGCCTGGGCTGGGGAGAAAGATGGGGCTGGGAAAGAGGCCGCAGCCAAGGAAACAGCGGTCGCGCAATGCGCCAAAGGCAAGTTCGCCAGGCGTCTGGGCCTGACTGAAGACCAGGCCAAGAAGATGAAGGAACTCCGCAAAGCCAGGAAAGAGGCTGCGGCTCCTTTGCGCGAAAAGCTCAAGGCTGAGACGAAAAGCCTGGCCCAGTTGGTCCGCGACGAGGCAACGGACAAGGAGATCGCCGCGGTATTGGCCCGCGTTCAGGAGGCCAGGAAGGCTCTCCAGGCAGAGAACGAGCGCTTCAAGAGCAAGCTCGCGGCTTTGCTGACTCCCAGCCAGCAAGCCAAGATGCTGATCGCCGGCGCCAGGCTGTCCCAGGCCAAGGCCCGCCGGGGAGGCCGGGGCATGGGCATGCGCGGCCGGCATGGAAGCATGGGCGGCTCGGATCGGATTCAGGATGAAGACTAGCACAGGGAATCCGGGCTGATCAGCGGCAGGGAAGGCCGGTCGGAAGCGGGCGCGAGGCTAGGATTGCGCCCGCTTCGTCGTTCCAGGCAAAATCAGCTATCATAGACGGGCAGTATGGACAATCTGAACCCCCTCCTTAAAGGAGTGTCCCGTTCCTTCTATCTCTCCCTGGCCGTGCTTCCAGAGGAGCTCAGGCCGCAGATCTCGACCGCGTATCTGCTTGCGCGTGCCAGCGACACGGTCGCGGATACCAAGGCCGTGCCCCGGGAGGATAGGCTGAATATCCTCAAGCGCATGCGGAGAGGGGATTTCGCGTCCGTGGGAGGGGTCGTGGATAACCAGGCCCTTCCAGCCGAGCAGGAACTCCTGTCCAGGCTTGATGAGGTCTCCTCGGTCAAAGCGTCTTTTTCAGCTGATGACCGCGGCCTCATCGACCGCCTGCTCGACACCATCATCTCAGGCCAGATCTTCGACCTGGAGCGTTTCCCTGGAGAGGATGCTTCGTCTTTGACCGCGCTTTCAGAGGAAGCGGATCTGGACCGCTACACCTATCTCGTGGCCGGGTGCGTGGGCGAGTTCTGGACCAGGATGTGCGGTCTTCACCTGCCGGCGCTCAAGGGCTGGGACACGGACGAAACCCAGGCTCTGGGTGTGCGCTTCGGCAAGGGGCTTCAGCTCGTGAATGTCCTGCGCGACATCCCGAGGGACCTGCGCAATGGGAGGTGTTATCTTCCCAGCCAGGCTCCCAGGGACCTGCTCGACCCTGGCCGGTTCCCAGCGGTTCAGCCGCTCTACACCCGCCTTCTGGACCTGGCTGCCGGGCACCTGGAAGCCGGGTGGCGCTATACCCTGAGCATCCCGCCGTCCCTGTGGAACCTGCGGCTGGCGTGCGTGTGGCCCATCTGGATCGGGCTGGAAACGCTCGCTCTCCTGCGGCGGGGCAATCCGCTGGACCCAGGCCGGGCCATCATGGTGCCGCAATGGAGGACGAACCTGCTCCTTGGCCAATCCTTCCTGTTGTGCCGCAGCAACAGCCTGCTGAACCGGTCCTTCCAGTCCAGGCTGGTCCGGGCCAGCGGGCGCGGCCGGCGCAATTCTTTGTTAGACGCGCTATTCGTAGTGTGACCACATTCGGATGACTTTGACGGTGCTGATGGCCGGCAAGACCTCATAGACTATCCGATGCTGGATGTTGATTCGACGGGAATAGGCCCCAGACAAGTCGCCCACTAATTTCTCGAAGGGAGGCGGGCTCTTGAAGGGGTTGGTTTGAAGGATCCTTAGGAGGGCCTCAGCCTTGGGTCGAAGCCCAGACGCACTTAATTTCTTGGCGTCCTTTTGGGCTTGCCTTGTGAAGACGAGTCGCCAGTTCACCAGGCAAGTCTCTTGGCACACTTCTTAACGGGAGTCTTGAGGCCCGCTCTTATTGACTCGCGCATTCCTGGGATTGAGAGCAGATAGAGGGTTTCCTGGATGGACCTCCAATCCTCTTCCCCGATGAGTACGGCACTGCACCGTCGGCCAGTGATTTGGACGGGCTCATGCGATTCAGCGGTTTGATCCAGCAGCTTGTAAAGACGGGCCCTGGCGGTGCTCGCGGTCATGGTGGTCATATGATGGTCTCCACCATAAGCGTACCATAAAGCGTACGCTTTGTCAAGGCCCCGAACAGCTGCGTCAACGGATGGATGAGCAGTCGCTGCCGCATACTTCTCAAGCGAGGATGGTATTGGGCTCCTGGCCGAGTAACGACCATTATGTCACGTCGGGGCCCTTATGCCTCCTACTTGCTCTTAATACGCGTTCCAGAACGAGCCCTTCCTGTCCGTGTGTGTGCAGTTGATGAGCACGCTGCCGAAGTTGGCGTCCGTTGCCACGTTGTTGTAGTGCCAGCCGCCTGAGTCGGT
>JACRNU010000108.1 GCA_016234805.1 Elusimicrobiota bacterium | reverse complement strand
GTCGGGCTCCGGCGTTCTCCGGCAGGCCCCCGGGGCCCCGAAGCTCGTGACCCTCAACGTGGCGGCGGGCCTCGACGACCGGCTGGTCCTCTCCCTGCACCTGGCCCTGGCGCTCCTGGAGCAGACCAAGCGGCGCACCGTGCTGCTCGACCTGGGGCCTGACGCCGGCCGCGCGGCCAAGAGCCTGGGCCTCGAGCCCCTTCTGGTCGACGAGGCCAGGGTCCGGGCCCTGGACATGCATGCCGCCGGGTCGGTCCGGGGCATCGTCCAGTCCCATGCCTCGGGGCTCGACATCATCAGCCTCCCGGCCGCGGTCCTGGGCGGCCGGCTTTACAGCGGCATCTACCTTTTCCTCAACTACCTTCGCGAGTCGTACGACGTGGTGCTGGCCAACCTCGGCAACGACCTCGGCGACGTCGAGCGCTCGGTCCTGGCCGAGGCGGAGCAGGCCGTGCTGGCAGGCGTGGGCGAGAGCCGGCCTCTCTTCCGTCACCTCGACGCCGAACTCGCCTCCATCCTCCCGAACCGCGACCGGCTCATCGAGGCCTGGCTGGGGGAGCGCGACCCGGAGGTGGAGGTCTTCGCTTCCGGGATGCGGCGCTTGACGATACCCTGGAGCGGGGGGGTCGCGGACCGCCTGCGCGCGACCGGCTCCCCCTACCGGGCGCTCGACAGCCAGCCCAAGGCCCTGCGGGCCATCGGGAGGCTCGCCCGGGTCATCAGCAGCCTGCAGGTCGGGCTGGCCCTGGGCTCCGGCGCGGCCCTGGGGCATTCCCTCATCGGCATCATGAAGGTGTTCAAGCGCGAGCGCATCCCGGTGGACCTCATCACCGGCACCTCCATGGGCTCCGTCATCGCGGGCCTCATCGCCATGGGGATGGAGCCCGAGGAGATCGAGGAGGTCGCGGCCCGCGTGGACAAGGCGTGGCTCTACGAGAATTTCCTCTGGGACCTGACCATCCCCCGGTCCGGGCTCTTCGCCGGGGAGTCCCTGCTGCGGTTCTTCCGGTCCTGGTTCGGGACCAAGGAGTTCCACGACCTGGAGCTGCCTTTCGCCTGCGTGGCCACGGACATCGAGACCGGCGAGGAGGTGGTCCTGCGCTCGGGACGGGTGGCCGAGGCGATCAGGGCGAGCTGCGGCCTGCCCATGCTGTTCGCGCCGCTGCGGCTCAACGGCAGGCACCTGGTCGACGGCGGCCTGGTGAGCCCCATCCCCATCCGGGCCGCGGCCTCCCTGGGAGCCGACATCCTGCTGGCGGTCAACCTCACGCTGCCGGCCGGGGCGCGGCGGACCGTGGAAGATGCCAGGCGGCGCAGCAAGGGTTCGGGCGGCCTTTCCACGCCGATGGACCTGGCCGGCATCGGCGAGCTCGCCCTGCCCGCGGCCCTGAAGGCGCCGAGCGTGGTGGACGTCTTCTTCCAGATGATCTACACCATGGAATACCAGATCGCCCGGTCGCGCATGGACCCCGCCCACCTTATCCTCGAGCCGGACCTCCGAGGCTTCCACTGGACCGAGCTCCACCGCGCCCGCGAGCTCATCGAGCTCGGCGAGCGCGTGGCCGAGGAGTACCTCCCCAGGATCAAGGCCCTCATCCCCTGCTTCGCGGAATCCTCCAAGGCCCCGGCTCGGCCGTTTTAGTGCTCTGACCGGATGCAACCCCCAACGAAATATGTATAATATGATATACAATAGTCCGCCGAATTTAAAACATGTTTAACAGACTTATTCGCCTGCCGCGAAGCTCCAGCTTCTTTCTATTCGGTCCCCGCGGGTCCGGAAAGACCCATCTCCTCAAGGATCGCTTCCGGGCCCCGTCGGTTTTCTACGTCGATCTGCTCGATCCCGAGACATTTCAAACTCTCAGCCTTCGCCCCAAAGCGCTCATCGAGCAGTTGGCCGCGCTCACGCCCGAAGTCGAATGGGTGGTGATCGACGAAATCCAAAAGATCCCTTCCCTCCTGGACATCGCGCATCAGCAGATCGAATCGGGAGGCTTGCGCTTCGCCTTGACGGGCTCCAGCGCCCGGAAGCTCAGGCATGGAAGCGCCAATCTCCTGGCTGGAAGGGCTTTCGTCCATTATCTTTTCCCTCTCACCTCGCGCGAGCTAGGAGAAACATTCTCATTGGCGCAGGCCTTGCGCTGGGGGACGCTGCCGTGCGTGTTCGCGCTGGAAAGCGAGGAAGAAAAGCGCGATTTTCTTGGTTCTTCTCGGAATAGTGTGAATTTCTACAAGCATGGCACCGGTTGAGGATATGAGCGCGTAAACAGAAGGGCATCCCGTCTTCTTGGTACAAGTTCGTTGCTAAGGCGACTTGACCAGGAGGTGGGATGCCCAACTC
>JACRNU010000031.1 GCA_016234805.1 Elusimicrobiota bacterium | reverse complement strand
TCAGCCCCTCGAACGACGCTGGAAGAGTGCCATCGCTCAGGGAAATGAGCGACGATGCCAGTCCCATGAGTCCCCCTTCTCGGCGCTGGGGGATATTATGTCATTTCCCGTCGGAGGACGGGCTTAAGTGACCGGCATTGCTCCTAGGCCCTTTTCCGATGCCTGATTGGGCCTTCTGACCCCTGCCCCTCCAGCCGCTTCCCCATATACTTCCTGACAGGACGCACCATGCGGCATCCAAGGCTCGTCTTGGTCGTTTTGCTCTGCCTCGGCAGCATCCCTGCCGCGAGCCAGACCATCCGCGTCCCGCCGAAGACGGGGTCAGGGGTCCATGCTGTTTCAGCCCTTCCCTCGGTCCTCCGGGAAGTCCTGACAACGCCTTCCATTTCTGCTGCGGCCGGCATCTCCCTGTCGCCCTCCATCGCGGCGCCGGCGATTCCCGATCCCCTGCCGGCCGCGGCCCCGGAGCAATCCCCCCTTTCAACCCTCAAATCCATCTCGGAAGCCGCACCCTCCTCAAAGGATCCGATCGAGCGCGAGGAGCAGTCCAAGGAGTTCTGGCGCCAGGCCCTCGGAGAAGCCCAGGCCGCTCCCGACGATGGGGCCGGCGCTGGAGAGGACAAGGCTCAGGCCTGGAGCCGTCTGCCCGCGGAACGTTCCTCCCAGGAGAACCAAGCCCGCTGGAACGCGGCCCTTTCTGAAGCCCGGAAGAAAACTCCCGCGGAGGTCAGACGCCTGCTCAAGATGCGCGCAGCCGGCCCCAAGGTCCACGCCGAACTCGCCACCAGCGACACCAAGACCATCACGGAGTACCGGGGCGTGCCGGGCAGGATCGAGGCCCTGCCGGAAGACGGAAGGGTCTACCGGCATTGGGTCCGGAACGCCGCGGACCTCGAAAGCATCCTGGCCTCGGGACTGCTCCGCGCGGGGCCCGTGTCCTACGTCGAGTTCACGAGGTCCCGGCGCGCGTTCATCAAGGACATCTTCCTCGACCTAAAAGGGCCCTTCTTCACCGCCCCTGAGAACAAGGCGAACGAGCCCCGGGTGATGAACGAGGACGTGGAGCACTTCGTGGATTTCCGCCTGCCCCCGGGCGTGGCCGCGCTCTCCCTCGATGGGACGACCGTCATGATGATCCCGGCCGAGCCGGGGACCTTCCTGCCCATCGAGATCGTGGGCTCGAGCCCCGCCCCCTGACCCGTTACTCTCGAATCCGGGGGCCGCATTTCATAGAATGTCCCCATGCCGATCGTCCTTTTCAACACCCTCACCCGGCGCAAGGAGGAGTTCTCTCCCTTGCGCCCGCCCGAGGTCGGGCTCTACACCTGCGGCCCCACGGTCTACAACTTCCAGCACGTGGGCAACTACCGGACCTACATCTTCGAGGACTCCCTCAGGAGGTCCCTGACCCTCTTCGGGTTCAAGGTGCGCCACGTGATGAACATCACGGACGTCGGCCACCTGACCAGCGACGCCGACGAGGGCGAGGACAAGCTGGAGGTCGGAGCCGCCCGGGAGGGCAAGAGCGCCTGGGAAATCGCCAAGCTCTACACGGAAGCCTTCCTCTCGGACTGCAGGGACCTCAACCTCCTGCCCCCGGACGTGCTCTGCAAGGCCACGGACCACATCCCGGAGCAGATCGGGCTCATCTCCCGGCTTTCGGCCAAGGGCCTCGTCTATCGCACCTCGGACGGGCTCTACTACGACACGGCCAAGTTCCCAGCCTACTCCCGACTCATGGGCTCGGAACACGTCAAGGGACTCGAGGAGGGCGCGCGCGTGGCCGCCAACCCCGAGAAGAAGGCTCCCACGGATTTCGCGGTCTGGAAGTTCTCCCCAAAGGACAAGCAGCGCCAGATGGAGTGGGACTCGCCCTGGGGCAAAGGCTTCCCGGGCTGGCACATCGAGTGCAGCGCCATGGCCATGAAGTACCTGGGAGAGACCTTCGACATCCACTGCGGCGGGATCGACCACGTCTCCATCCACCACCCCAATGAGATCGCCCAGGCCGAGGGCGCCACTGGAAAGCCCTTCGTGCGCTGGTGGATGCACGGCGAGTTCCTCCTCATGAACCAGGCCAAGATGGCCAAGTCCGCGGGAGGCTTCGTGACCCTCGCGGAAGTGAAGGCCAAGGGCTTCGAGCCCCTGGATTACCGCTATCACTGCCTGACCGCCCACTACCGCCGCCAGTTGGATTTCACCTGGGACACCCTTTCGGCGGCCAGGACCTCCCGCCGCCGATTGAGGGAGGCTTCCATCGAACTCGCCAAGGAAGCCTCGGCTCCCGCGCCCGCGGAGTTCGCCGACGCCTTCCGCGCCAGCCTCGGAGACGACCTCAACCTCCCGGAAGCCCTGGCCAGCGTGTGGGATTGCCTGCGCTCGAACGTTGCTCCGGCCGCCAAGAAGGGATTCCTGGAGATGGCGGAAGGCATGCTCGGCCTGGGGCTCTTCAAGGAAGAGATGGTCGAACTGACCCCTGAGGCCAAGGAGCTCCTTGCCAGGCGCGCCAAGGCCCGCGCTGAGAAGGACTATGCCCTGGCGGACAAGCTCCGCAAGGAGCTCGAAGGCGTGGGCATCCTCGTGGAAGACACCAAGCAGGGGCAGAAATGGCGCAGGAAGTAAACCGGTCCTTCTGGGTCGGCGGACTGCACGCCGTGGAGGAGAGCATCGCGGCCAGGCCTGAGACCGTCCTGGAAGTGCTGGTAGATAGGGACAGCGCCAAGTCCCCCCCTCTCGCGGCGCTCCTGGCCAAGTGCCGGCAATCCGGCCTGAAGGCCAGGCTCGCGGACCGCAGGGAGCTCGACCGCGCAGCCTCGGGCCGCCATCAGGGCGCGGCAGCCAGGATCGCGGCTCCCCGCAGGCAGGATCTCCGCGAATTCCTGCGCTCCCTCCCGGAGGCCGGGAAGAAGGACGCTGTCCTGGTCGCGCTCGACCAGGTGCAGGACCCCCACAACCTCGGCGCCATCGCGCGGTCCGCGGCCAACCTGGGCGCTTCCGGGCTCATCATCACCGAGCACCGTTCCTCCCCGGTCACGCCAACGGCCATCGCGGCCTCGGCCGGGGCCATCCAGAAGATCCAGGTCTTCCAGGTCGTCAACCTGTGCCAGGCCCTGGCTGTCTGCCGGGAAGCCGGGTTCTGGATCTACGGGGCGGACGCCGAGGGCGAGCCCGTGTGGAAGACGGCGCTCAACCGGCCTCTCGTCCTGGTCATCGGCTCCGAAGGCGAAGGCATCCGGCGCCTCGTGCGCGAATCCTGCGATGGTCTGATCAGCATCCCACAATCCGCTGGAGGAGTGGAGAGCCTCAACGCCTCCTGCGCCGCGAGCGTTTTGCTGTATGAGATCTGGCGGCAAGGAACCGCCTCGTGAGCCACGACCACAGCGGCCACGACCACCATGACCACCACGGGCACGACAGGCATGGGCACGGTCAGCACCACAAGAGCAACATGCCCCCCCGCGCCCTAAAGGGCTCTCCTTCGGGTGGGGGGGGCGAGCGAAACGAGCCACACCACCCTCCCATCGAGAGCAGCGGGGCCCGGCCCCTGGCCGCGGCCTTCTTCCTGACCGGGATCATCTTCCTCGCCGAAGTCGTGGGCGGCTGGTGGACCGGGAGCCTGGCCCTGTTCTCCGACGCGGCCCACATGGGAGTGGACCTGAGCGCTCTGGGCATGGCCCTCCTGGCCGCCAGGCTCAAATGCATGCCGCCGGACCCCAAGCGGACCTTCGGGTACGAGAGGGTCGAGGTCCTGGCCGCGTTCATCAACGGCGTCCTCCTGATGGTGGCTGTGGGCGCCATCCTGAAGGAAGCCTATGACCGCCTCCTCTACCCTGCCCCGGTCGCGGCCGGGCCCATGCTCGTCATCGCGGTCATCGGCCTGGCCGCGAACCTCGTGTCAGGTCTGATCCTCCTGCCCCACAGCCACGGCAACATCAACATCCGCGCGGCCTTCCTGCATGTCGCGCTCGACGCGCTCGGCTCCATCGGCGCCATCGTCGCGGCCGGGGTCATGCTGGCCACGGGCTGGACCCGCGCGGACCCATGCGCGAGCGTGCTCATCTGCCTGGTGGTCATCGTCACGGCCTTCCTCCTGGTGCGAGACTCCACGCACATCCTGCTCGAGGGCGCGCCTCCCCACCTCGATCTCGAGGAGATCCGCGAGCACCTCAGCAGCATCCCGGGCGTCAAGGACGTCCACGACCTGCACCTCTGGTCCCTGACCAAGGGGAGCGAATCCTTGAGCGGACACATCGTCGTGGACCCCGGCACCGCCCCGGCCGCCGTGCTCAAAACCGGCACCGAGACCCTCAAGGCGGAATTCGGGCTCTCCCACGTGACGCTCCAGGTCGAAGGGGAACATGCGTAGGATCTCCGCGCTCTTCACCATCGTCCTTGCCCTGGGCCTGGCCGCGTTCCCGGTCCAAGCCGCTCCCAAGCTCGTGCTCCTGGTCGTGGTGGACCAGATGACGGCCGACCAGCTGGGACGCCTGGCCCCGGGCTTCAAGGGAGCGGTGAAGACCTTCCTGGATTCCGGAGCGGTCTTCACCGAGGCGCACCACCGCCACATCCCCACCGTCACCGCGGTCGGCCACGCCGCCGTCATCACCGGCAGGATGCCTGGGACCCACGGCATCGTGGCCAACGAGTGGTGGGATCGCGCGAGCCGCAAGCCCGTGACCGCGCACCACGATTCCGTCTTCGGCATCGGCCCGGAACAGCTCCTCTCCTACACCTTGGGCGACCGCCTCAAGGCTCGCTTCCCGGGGTCCGTCGTGGTCGCGGCCTCCCTCAAGGAAAAAGCCGCGGTGATGCTGGCCGGCAAGAAGGGAGACGCCGCGCTCTGGCTCGACGAGAGCCGGGGCGGCTTCGCCTCCTCTCCCTACTACGGCGCCCCGAAGCCGTGGCTCGCCTCATTCAACGAAAACCTCCGGGGACCCGGGGGCCTGCTGGCCGGAATGAAGAGGGAGCGGGATTTCGAGAAGCTGTGGCTCTCCCCGGACAGCCACCGGCTCATCGAGGACCTGGCCCGCAGGCTCCTGTCCGAATACCGGCTCGGCCGGGACGCGCAGCCGGACCTTCTGGCCCTGAGCTTTTCCGGCGCCGATGCGGTGGGCCATGCCTACGGTCCGGACTCCCGCGAGTCAGCCGAGAACCTCCGAGCCCTCGACGCGGCGCTCGGCCGGCTCCTTTCCTCGGTGTTGGCGGTAGTGCCCAGGGAGGACCTCGTGGCGCTGTTCACCTCGGACCACGGGGTCATGCCCGTGCCCGAGAGCCGGCTCGGCAAGGGCTTGGGCCTGCACCGCGTCGACCCCAAGAAGTTCTCGGAGCAGGTTGAGAACGCCCTGCAGCTCATCTACCCGACGCCTGAAGGCAAGCTCGTCGAGCACCTCAAGATCCCCCACCTCTACCTGAACCGTTCGCTGATCGAATCCCGCGGGTTCGACTGGCCGATCCTCCTGAAGGACGCGGCCAGGAGCATCCTGTCCATCGAGGGCGTGGCCGAGGTGTATACCGCGGAGAAGCTCGGCGCCACGGAGGACATCCGCGTCTCTTCCTCTCCCTACGCCCATGCCTACCGGGCGAGCTTCCACCCCGCCCGCTCCGGAGACCTCCTCATCCGCACCAAGGAGGACTTCCTCTTCAGCCGGGAGGAAACCGCCCATTCCACCCCCTACCGCCACGACACCCATGTCCCCTTGATCCTATGGGGAGCCGGGATCAGGTCAGGGACCTTCCCGGCGCCGGTCCGGGTCACGGACGCGGCGCCCACGCTCGCGGCCCTGCTCGGGGTCGAACTCCCGCCGGACAACGACAGCCGGGTCCTGACCGAAGCTCTGATGGGAACGGCGCCACAGGTCCCATAATCCCTGGAGCCAAGAGTCTCCTTGCCGGTATTGACAATCGCGATGACGTGTATTATACTATGTATTAAGAGAGCATATGAATACACATAGACTGAACATCACGATACCGTATGATCTAGCCAGAGAACTTGATCGCCAGCCGAACAAGAGTCGTTTCATCGCCGAGGCTGTTGAGGAGAAACTCGCTGCCCTGAAGGCGAAGCTCGTGCAAGCCGAACTTGCGATTGCGTACAGCCGCTCGACCGAGGAGGACCGCGATGTGACGCAAGATTGGGACTCCACCATTGCGGACGGGCTGTGATCAAGCGAGGCGAGGTGTACTGGGTACGCCTTGATCCGAGCGAAGGCGCGGAAATCAAGAAGACTCGCCCCGCGTTGGTCGTATCCAATGACACCAACAATGTCTACGCTCAAACCGTGACGGTCCTTCCTTTGACGACCCAGGTGGACCGCGTCTATCCGTTCGAGGTTCTCTTGGAAACCGGAGTCTGCGGGCCTCAGGCGGCCAAGGTCAAGGCAAACCAAATACGAACCGTGGACAAGAGACGGCTCGGAGACCTCATCGCGCTCCTGCCCGATCCCATCCTGCGCAAAGTGGATGACGCTGTCCGGCTTCACTTGGCCCTTTGATTCCCTGACCGCGCATCAGCCGTCAGAACGGCAGGAGCCGCCGCAAGCCGTGGGCCAAAACCACGGGGTACAAAGCGAGGTTGCGCGCCAGAGCTGCGGGCCAGCAATAGGCGGGCACTTGGGGCCTGGCCCCGGCCTTGACCTCAGCGAGACAGTCCCCGAGACTCCGCAGATGGGACGGACCGAACGGACCGTCATGGATGGCGCTGATGAGCCCCTGCGGCAGGCCCTCTTCGCCATGAAGGGCCCCGACCCACGCCCCAACGATCGCGGCGATGGTGTCCGTGTCCCCTCCCGCGGAGATGGTCTCGGCAACGGCGCCGAGCGCGTCCCCCCCGTAGCGGATGAAGCACCACGCTGCCAGGGCAGCGGTGTGCACGCTGTAGCCGGTATTGCCCAGGGTTTTTCCGGCCTCGGCTGAAGACAGCCCCTCTCCGCTCATCTTCAGGGCCTGTCCAAGAGCTTCCTTCAACGCCGCGTCCTTGATCACCTCCAGGGCCTGCCGCATCATGGCGAGACGGTCGTCCTGGGTCCCTTCGCGCCCGCGGGCCCGGCAGCACAGGGCCGCGGCCTCGGCGCAGAACAGGGCGGCTTCCACGGCGCGGGGGTCGGTGTGCGTGACGCGGGCCAGGGCGGCGCCAAAGGCCCGCCTCTCGTCCGGCCGATCATGGAAGAAGACGCCCACCACCGAGGCGCGCATGGCAGCGCCGTTGCCGGCTGAAGCGACACCGCTCTCCCTGAAACCCAGCGCCATCCGGCAGCAGGCCCTGACCGTGGCCAGGCCAATGCCCCAGGGCAGGCGCAGGAACCAGCCCAAGAGAGACCGACGGAACGCGGCAACGCAGGCATGGAGGTCGCCGGGGTGCCGGGCCAGGCTCTGAGCCACGAGAGCGCTCTGCTCCGTGTCATCCGACACGAAGCCGACCCTGCCCAGCAGATGGAAACGCTCCATCCTGCCGAAGCGGCGGAGGATGGTCTCGGCGGAAAGCCCCTCGGCCGGCAGGCCCAGGCTGTCGCCCACGGCCGTGCCCAGCAGGGTCCCCTTCAGACGGTCAGCGAGGTTCACCGGTCACTTCGAGGTCGCGACATAGACGCCATCCCAGTCGCTCTCCGGGACCGTGTCCCACTGCTGCTTGCGGTAGGCCCCGAGCATGGCGTCATGGGCCGCGCTCAGCTCCGTGAACGCGGGGCTCTCCTTGAACGCCTTATCGCCGAGCAGGGTGAAGATCCGCACAGGCTGGAGCTTGCCCTTCACCCGGATGAGGTCGAGCTCGAGGAAGGCGAAGCCCGGGGCCTTCTCCCTCGTGGGATCGCCGACCACGATCTTGACGCCGTAGTACTTGGACTGCCCCTCGAGGCGTGAGGCGAGGTTGACGTCGTCTCCCAAGACCGAATACCCGAAGCGCTGATCGGACCCCAGGTTGCCCACCACGGCGTCGCCGGTGTTGAGGCCCGTGCCGATCTTGATGGGGAGATATTTGCGGCCCTCGGCGAGCGCCTCGGCCTCCCAAGCCTTGTTGAGCTCCGAGAGCCTCGCGTGCATCTCCAAGGCGGCGCGGCAGGAGTTGGCCGCGTGGTCGGGATCGTCGAGGGGCGCGTTCCAGAAGGCCATGATGCAGTCGCCGATGTACTTATCGATGCACCCCTTGTGCTTCATGACGATCTCGGTCATGGGGGTGAGGAACCTGTTGATCAGGCGCGTGAGGCCGATGGGGTCGCACTGCTCCGAGATGGTGGTGAACCCGCGGATGTCGCAGAAGTGGATGGTGATGTTGCGCATCTCGCCGCCGAGCCTGAGCTTCTCCGGATGGGACGCGAGCTGCTCGACGAGCACGGGCGGCAGGTACTGCCCGAAGGCGCCGCGGATGTGCTTCTTCTCGCTCTCGGTCCTGAGGTAGCTCACGAGCGTGGAGACCGTGTAGACCGCGAGCACGGTCAGGGAAGGGAAGACCGGGTCGAGCATCATCTCCAGCCGGGCATAGGCGTGCCAGGAAAACGCCACCGCGGCGCCGATGGCCCCGAGGCTGAAGATCAGGCACGGGGCCGCGCCCAGGCGCGGCAGGAGGAAGATGAGGGCCAGGCCCAGGACCAGGAGGAAGAGGAGCTCCGCGCCCGAGGCCCAGTCGGGCCTCTGGAGGCTGTGCCCCAGCATGATCTGCTCCACGATGTTGGCGTGCACCTCCACGCCCGGGGCCACGGGATCGGTCGGGGTCACGCGCAGGTCCATGAGACCCATGGCGCTCGTGCCCACGAAAGCGATGGCCCCTTCCAGGCCCGCGCTGGAGGCGTCTTTCTCGAAAACCTTCCAGGCCGGGATGGTGCGCCTGGGCTCGCGGGGCGCGAAGTGCACCCAGATCCTCCCGAAAGGGTCCGTGGGGATGACGAACTGGCCGACCTTCACGGCCACGATCCCGGTGTGCTCGCCGTAGGAGGTCTCGCCGCTTGCGCCCACGGCCTTGACCATGACGCTGTTGGCGCCCTGGGCGACCCGGAGAGCCTCCAGAGCCAGGCTCGGCAGAAGGACATTGCCCCTGCGGATCATCAGCGGAGCGCGGCGCACCACGCCGTCCCTCTCGGCCATGAAGCTGAAGGAGCCGTTGCCTGCCGCGGCCTCCTCGAGGATGGGCAGATTGACCACCGCGCCCGGATAATCCGGGACGTAGCTGAGCGGGCTGTCCCCGGAGTAGGCGAAATGGAGCTTGGCGGCCGGGACCTTGTCATTGGCCTCGGGCACGACCGTGAACCCGACCACGACGTTGGCGGACCGGAAGGCCTTGGCCAGGACCTTTTCGTGGTCCGGAAGGGTCCTGGCGCGGGACTTGAGAGCCTCGGATTCCGGGCCCGCGGGCCAGAACTTGACCACCGTGCCGGGCGAGGTGCGGTCAGGCTCCGCGAACACGATGTCGAACACGACGGCCGACACCCCGAGGTCCGAAAGCCTCGTCACCAGCTTGGCCACCAGGGTCCTCGGCCAGGGCCATTGCCCGAGCCGGGAGAGGGTCTCGTCGTCGAGGTCGATGACGCGGACCGGAACCTCCTCGTAAGGCCGGGGCTCGAGGCGTTGGTAGTAGTCGAAGACCTTGCACTGGAAGTCCTCGACCCAGCCGAAGCCGGACACCCTCAGGGCCAGGGCCGCCAAGAGGACCAGGAGCGGAGCGGTGAAGCTGGGAAGTCGCTGGAGCTTCGTAGTGTTACCACTATACAAAGAGAATATATTCATTGTAAAATCCGCTATTATGAATTTATTAATTTTATTGGGCCTCCTCATCCAGACCCCGGCTTTCGCGGCAGCGCCCCCGCAACCCACCGGAGCCGAGGAAGCCGTGGGCCGCAGGGCGCCCACGACCCTGGAGGAGCAGTCCAAGGAGAGGAAGGCCGCCGAAGCCGCGGCCATGCGCAAGGCCGTGGAAGGCGACCGCGTGACCTACCAGCAGGTCCTGGCCGACCCGGACAACATCGACCTGAACTACCGCTTCGCCCGCACCCAGATCGCGTCCGGCGACGTCAAGGGCGCGGCCGCGACCCTCGAGCGCATCCTCATGGTGGACCCCGGGCTCCACAAGGTCCGCCTCCTCTACGCCCTGGCCCTGTTCCGGCTCGACAACCTCAACGAGGCCGAGCGCGAGATCAACGCCCTGACCGGACTCACCCTGCCCGCCAACCTGCAGGCGGAACTCGAGGAATACAAGAAGCTCATCTCCAAGCGCCGCCGCAGCACCCACCTGGACGTGACGCTCGGCTTCGGGTTCGACGTCGATTCCAACCGCTCCGCCACCCCAGGCTCGGAACAGCTCATGTTCGCCAACCAGTTCATCGCCATCACCCCGGCCAACCCCGACACCTCGGACACGGCCATGATCGGTCTCGGCTCGGTCCGGGTCACCCACGACCCCGGCACCCAGGCAGGCCATGAGGTCATCGGCGGCTTCGGCTGGTACCGGGCGGAGCAGACCCTCCAGGACAAGCTCGACCTGCAGGTATTCAGCCTCGACCTCGGGACCGCGCTCAAGTTCGGCCGGATCAACCTGACGCCCAGGGCGTACTGGGACCAGGTCTATCTTTCCGAGGAAGTCTTCCTCGAGCGCCCCAGCATCGGCATGAAGCTCGACCACAAGCTCAACGAACGCCTCTCCTGGGACTTCGAAGCCAAGATGGCCAGCGACATATACTCCAAGACCTCGGAGATCCCCCGGGCCGAGGAGCGCACCGGCCCGCAGTGGGACCTCGCCTTGGGCGTGAACTACGTGGCCACTCCCGTCATCAGGCTGCGCGGCGGCTACACCCTGACGGACAAAGACGTGATCGACGATCGATACCTATACAACGCCTTCAATCGCCACGCCCTGAACGTGAGCCTCGCCTACCTGCTCGGAAAGGGAATGTTCCTGATGGTCTCAGGCGCCATGGACATCGACTCCTACGACAAAGCCGAAGCCCTCATCGGCAACAAGGTCCGGGAAGACGTCACTTTCCGGCCCCGGATCACCTTCGGCACGCCGCTCGGCTTCATCCACAAGTACTTCAAGGACTTCACCTTCACGCAGACCTACGAATACTACCGCGCCGAATCGAACATCACGAACTACGCGTACGACAACAACAAGCTCTCTTCGCTCGTGACCTACAAGTGGGGGTGGTAAGACATGAAAACATCGATCTTCATGATCGTCCTCTTCTGTGCGTCGTCGGTTGACGCCCAACTCACCAGGATCGGCGCTGCCGCTGCCGTGCGCGGCACGGTCTCGGCCGTGGCCCCGGGACAGACCGTCGGCCGCATCATGTCGAGCGGCAAGGAGGTCTACCTGCGCGACGCGGTGACCACCGATGCCCAGGGCCGCATGCAGGTCATGCTCCTCGATGAGACCGTGTTCACCATCGGGCCCAACAGCTCGCTCGTGCTCGACGAGTTCGTCTACGACCCCGGCACCGGGGCCGGCAAGATGACCGCGCGCGTGACCAAGGGCGTGTTCCGCTTCGTGACCGGCAAGATCGCGCGCGAGACCCCCTCCAACATGAGGGTCAAGCTCCCGGTGGGCGTCATCGGCATCCGCGGCACCATCGTGATGGG
>JACRNU010000030.1 GCA_016234805.1 Elusimicrobiota bacterium | reverse complement strand
GATTCTTTCAGGATGCTGATGATCTGCTCTTCCGTCCGTCTTCTGGCCATTGTCTGAGTCCTCCGTTGCATGTTTTATCACTTCGGACTCAACTTTCAAATGGCCCAGTTTTCGGGGGGAAGGTCGACTACAGTAAGGAAGCCAATTTGCAACTTCTACAGACGATGCCGAAAATGCCTTACCGCATAAGTATTTCTCAGGGAAACCGAGACAGCAATGTTTGCCATGTGGCTGCGGCTGGAAGTGTCACCTAAGGATACCCGCACGGGCAGGGATTGGTCGCGAGCGAGCCCCTTGTTTTGTTCCCTGTTGCCGTCAAAAGAGGTCCCTCTCCCGGCCGTCATCCCTCTCCCTGAGGACCTCGACCTCCACCAGGTCGGAGCCGACCGCCAGGACGTTGAACCCGTAGGAGCGCATCCCGAGCACGATCGAGGCCAGTTGGTCCGCGGCCAGGCCCGTGCGGACCCTGAGCCTGGTCTCCGGAGGAAGGTGGGAGGAGAGCGCGACGCTCCGGAGCTCCGGGAGGGCACGCAGGTCGTTGATGACGCGGCGCGCGGATCCGAGGTCCTTCAAGCCCACCACGACCAGGCTCATCTCGGAATCCACCTTCCAGCCCGCGGACGCGTGCTCGGCCAAGGCGTCTCCCGCCTTGTCGCCGACGTTCTCGAGGGCCTTGGCGAAAGCCGAGGCTTCGCTCATGTCCACGGCCGTGGCTTCGGCCTTCACCGGCACGGTCTCCTTCCTGGAAAGCAGTTCCGCGGAGAGGTCCAGCGTGCCCCGGCCCACGCGATAGCCCGGGACCGCGCCGTCGGGCCGGGTCAGGCGGTCGTCCTGCACCGCCGAAGCCCGGGCCGAGCCCTGGATGAGGATGTCCGCGGCCAGGTCCCGGGCCGCGGCCCGCGGATCCGCAGAGCCCCCGTCCTTGGTGAACACGGGGTTCAGGCGGTCGCTGAGGTCGTAAGCGGAGAACCCCCGGCGCACGAGCGCGCGCCGCAGGGCCTCGGAAGCGCAGCCGGCGTCCCTGCAGGTGAAGCCGTCCGGGCCTTCCTTGGGCCCGCCAGAGTCGCACAAGCGGCAGGCGGCCCCCCCCTCCTCGCTCATTGCGATGAGGATCCTGGCCTTGCCTTTGGGCCCCAATCCCGCGTCGAGGTCCAGCCTCTCGATCTCGGAACCCAGGGACCCGACCCGGACCACGGCGCGGATCACGGCGCCTCCGGCCGCGGACTGCTGGAGGACCTTGTGCTTCCGGATGAAGAACGGGGCCCGGGCCAGGATCTTCTCATCCAGGACGGCTTGGGCCGCGGGCAGGGAAGCGGAAGACAGAAACAAGCCGAAGAGGGAGGCCACGGCGTTCCTCTTGGCCGCGGTCAGGTCAGGGCCGGAGGCTTCCACGACCTCTCCGTCGCCTTGGGAACCGGCCCCCAGGCCCCACGAGGAGCACCCCTGCAGGGAAAGGGCGGCAAGGGCGGCAAGCGGCCAGACGCAGGGATCAGCTCTCACTGCTCTGGCGCCCTCTTGAGCACGAAGCAGAACCGGGTCTCCCCAGGGACTTCGGTCTCGAGCCAGACCTTGCCGCCGTGCTTGGAGATGACCTCCTTGACGATAGCCAGGCCCAGGCCCGTGCCGGGAGACTGGACCTCGCCCCGGTTGGAGGCGCGGTAGAACTTCTCGAAGACGCGCTCCCGCTCCTCGGGCGGGATGCCGATACCATTATCCGCCACAGACACCATGATGAACTCGCCCTTGTCCTGGGCCGAGAGCCGCACCCTGCCGCCGGGCTTGGTGAACTTGAGCGCGTTCGACAGCAGGTTGTCCACGGCCAGCCCCACCCAGCGCTCGTCTCCGACCACCTTGGGGAGGTTCACGGGGATGTCCACGGCGAGGGTCTTGTCCCCGTCCGAGAACTGGTGGGAATACGTCTCGACGCTGACGGCCAGGAGCTTGTCGAGCTCGACCGTCTGCAGGTCCATCCTGATGCCGCCCTCGAGCTTGGAGAGGTCGAGCAGGTCCGAGACCAGGCCGGTGAGGCGGCGCGCCGCGGTCCGGGCGATGCCCAGGAACCGCCCGGCCTGCTCCGACACCTCGCCCGCCTCGCCCTCGAGGACCACGGTGATGAAGCCCAGGATGGTGGTCAGCGGGGTCTTGAACTCGTGGCTGACCGTGGAGACGAAGTCGTCCTTCATGCGGTTGAGGGCGATGAGCTGCTCCGCGGCCTGGGCCAGGCGCCGGTTGAGCATGGCGGTCTCAACGATGACCGCGGCCTCCTCCGCGATGACCTGCAGGCCCTGCAGGTCCTCGGCGCCGAAGGCGTTCTTGCCGCGCTTGCCCACCCGTATGATGCCCAGGGACCGGCCCTCCACGGTCAGCGGCACGACCATGAGCGACGAGATCCCCAAGAGCCTTGTGTTGGCGGCCAGGATCGCGGGATCGTTCTGGGCGTCCCCGCTCACGTAGGGCTTGCCGGTCTTGAGGACCCGCACGGAGGACGACCGGTCCTCGGTGAGCGGGACGCGGTAGAACATGTCGTTGCCCTCGAGCCCGTACGACCCGGGGTGCACCACGAGCTCGCCCGTGGATTCGTCGAGGAGGAGCACGGCCACGAGGTCGGCTTCGAGGAACCTGGCGATGATGGAGACGATGGCCGACAGCGCGGGTTGGGCCTGCCCTCCGCGCGTCGAGATCGCGCCGGCCACGTCCTCGAGGGCCTTGATCTTGCGGGTCTTCTCGATGAGCCGCATGTGCGTGCTGGTCAGGTCCTCGATGGTCGAGGAGAGCCCTCCCTCCAGCTTCTCGCGGGTCTTGGAAAGCCGGGACAGCTCGTCGACGATGGAGGCGAGAGCGGTCGCGTGGCTCTTGACGATCTCCACGAAGGGGGCGGAGGACTCGAGCGCCTCCAGCCCGGCGCCTCCCACGGCCAGGACGCCGTTGGTGGCGTCGGGCCTGCCCCAGAGCACGACCCGGACCCGGCGCAGGCCCGTGGAACCGAGGTGCCTGAGGAAGGAGTTCTTGTCCGCCGCGCCGTTGGTCAGGTCGAAGATGCCCTCGTCGCGGGTCGCGTCCTCGAAGAGCGCGGGAGCAAGGTTCGCCGAGGAGACGCCCGCCCCGCCCCTGCGGCTGACCATGGGATCCCCCGCGCCCTGGTGCCGCGCGATCCACCACAGCTGGGCGCCGGGGGCCCGCTTGTGGAGGGCCTCGAGCACCTTGCGGCCGAATTCGTTGATGGCCTGCGAGGTGTTGCCCGCGACCCCGAGGTCCATGACCTCGGTCGCGAAATCCTTGACCTCGCGGGCCTCGCCCGCGGCGCGCCGGGCCTTCCGGTCCAGGTGGAGCACGCGGAAGAACCGCATGTACCAGTACGCCGCGAACGCGAAGGTCGCGGCGGTCAGGCCCAGACAGATGCCGAATTCCAGGGGGGTCAGCTCGATCATTCCATCCTCGCCATGAAGTCCAAGTGGGCGCGCAGGTAGTTGCCGGAGACCTTCAGCCCGTCGTGGGGGAGCCAGGCGCAGGGGATCTCAAGCTCGTCGAGGATGTGCCCCACTGCGTGGGAGAACTCGCCGAGCCTCGGGGCGAGCTTCGAGATCGAGGGCGGGCCCACCACCAGGGCCGCGTCCGCGCCGGCCTTCCGGCACATCTCCCCGATCTGGAACGGCACCCCGAGCGGCTGGTCCGCGTCGTAGCTGCCGAAGAGGACGTGCTTGTAGGAAGCCGCGATGCGGTTCCTGGCCGCGATCTCGTAGAACTGGGCCGTGACGAACGAGGCCAGGAACTCGACGCCCTTGGGGAACACGAAGGCGAGATTGGCGGGGTTGGCTCCGGGCGCGGGGGACGGCGTCTTCTTGGCGGCCTCGGCCTCCTGCGGGGTGGGGATCTCCTTGGCGTCCTCCGCCGGGTCCCCGGGGAACAGCATCTGGAGCACCTTGTCGAAGGCCGAGGGCACTTCCTGAGCCTCCAGCAGGGTCCGGAGCGTGATGAAGCGGCGGACCCACTTCGAGAGGTCGGCATAGTTCTTGCCGATCCGGGTGACGAACAGGCCGACCTCGTCGTTGGTGAGCTCGGTCTTCGACCGGGTGAAGGCGGCCAGCACCATGTCCTTCTGGGCGTCGCCGCTGGCCAGCTTCATGTCCACGGACCAGCCTTTGCGCAGGGAGATCTTGAGGCTCTCCTCCAGGGAGCCGAGCGAACGCGCCGGATAATAGGAGGTCAGCACGACCTGCATGTTCTTGCTGAAGAACAATCCGAAGATCTTGGCCAGTGAGGCCTTGTTCAGGTCCGTGACATTGAGCAGGTGCAGGTCGTCGACAAGCAAGGCCTTGGATTGCGCGAAGCGCTTCTCGAGCTCCGGGTACTTGCCCTCCTCGAGGCTGCGGCCCACGGCATTGGCGAGCCGGACGCCCGAGGTGAAAAGGACGCTCCCTCCCAGCGCGCTCTCCAGCCCGGTCCCGATGGCCCGGAGCATATGCGACTTGCCGACCCCGCTGGGGCCGAAGACGAACAGGGGATTGTACATGTTCCCCGGCGCGCCCACGACCGACGCCGCGGCGGCGTGGCTGAAGCGGTTGTAGGGCCCGACGAGGATGGACTCCAGATTGGTCTTCTCGTCGAGCGCCATCCCGAGGCCCCAGAGCGGCTTGGTCGCCCGGGTGGGGCGGGTGAGGGAGACGGTCGGAGCCGGAGCCGGGGAAGGGGCTTGGCCCGCGGCTGCGCCGGCCATCTCAGGCGCCCCGGGCTGTGGGAGACCTGGCGTGGGCGGCATGGGGGCCCGGCTGCCCGTGGGGGTGGGGATGGGCGCGGAAGGAGTCGCGGGCAGAGGAGCAAACAACGGCGGCTGGCCGGCCAGAGCCGGCAGTTCCGGCCCGGCGAGGAAAGGCTCGGGCGTGGACGGCACCTGCACTGCGGCGGTCTTGACCGGCTCAGGAGCCTCGGTGGACTGGGTGAGCGGAAGCTGCTCGATGATCAGCGGAGGGAGGGAAGAAGAGGGCGGAGGCAGGTCGGAGAGCTTCACGAAGATCGTGGGAGGCGGCTCCTCCTGACGCGGGACCGGCAGTGAAGCCATGACCGTGGGAGGTGGCGAGGCAGGCGACGGCGCCTCGATCACCGCAGGCGGCAGCGCGGCCTGCGGCGGCGGAGCAACGGGCTCCGGCGCGGCCGGTTCCGGAGCCGGCGGCGCAACGACCGGCTCCGGAACCGATGGAGCCGGCTTGTCCGCGAACGGCTCTCCCCGCTCAGGACCCCTGCCCGGAGCGAACTCCGTGAGCATGCCGGTGAGCCTGTCGAGCTCCCCCTGGTCGAGGTAGGAGATGAAGAGCTGGTAGTTGAAGCCCTCGCTGCTGTCCGTCCGGCGAGGGCGGCCGCACTTGGAGCCGAACTCCCGGATCACGGCAAGTATGTCCTTGAGGTCTCCCTTGAACAGCAGGGCGTAGCGGCAGGGATCCTTCTCGGTCGGGACAGCCTCGACGGCCCACTTCTCCATCGTCACATTTCCGAAGGTCGGAGCATGATGTCCACGGCCACGTCGCGCAGGACCGCGCTCTTCTGCACGTCGGGAGCCGGGACGATCATGAACTTGATCTTGGCAGCCTCACAGGCCTTGGATAGCTCCACGATCTTCGGGTCCTTTGGATTGACCACGACCGCCAGGACGCCGACCGCCTTCAAGCCCTTGAGCTTGGCCACCATGGCCGCGACCTCGGTGCCCTCGTCTACGGCCACGAGCAGGACCTTCCTCGTGAAGAGCGGCTTCTTCGACACGGTACCGATGACCTCGTCGAGGCTCCTGAGGAAGAGGTCCATCTCCCTGCGGTTGGCGGCCGAATAGATATAACCGATGCGCCGGATCTGGCTCTTGGGCGCGTCCGTAGGAACGGTGTCGACGAGCTCCTCTTCCCCCCCCACGTCAGCGGACCGGCGGCCGAAAGCAGCCGGCGCAGGCTGAGTCGGATCCGCGCTGGGCGGGGCCGAAGCCGGCGGAGGAGGCGCAGCAGCGGGAGGCTTGGCTGCGGGCGGGACGGAGACCGGAGGCGGCGCTGCGGCCGGAGGCCTGGCTGCGGGCGGGACGGAGACCGGAGGCGGCGCTGCGGCCGGAGGCCTGGCTGCGGGCGGAACGGAGACCGGAGGCGGCGCCGCGGCCGGAGGCCTGGCTGCGGGCGGAACGGAGACCGGAGGCGGCGCTGCGGCCGGAGGCCTGGCTGCGGGCGGGACGGAGACCGGAGGCGGCGCTGCGGCCGGAGGCCTGGCTGCGGGCGGGACGGAGACCGGAGGCGGCGCCGGGGGACCGGCCTTGGGCGGGAATTGAGGCCCGGGAGGAGCCTTGGCCGGCACCGGCGGCCTGGACGGAAGATTCCCCGGGGGCGGCACCGCGGCCCCCAACCCGGTCGCGACGTCGTCGAACGACTTGCCCGGCGGAGGGTCCCCGATCGAGAGGATTGAGTCCAGGTCCGCTAGGATATCCTGGACTTTGTCCTCTCTGTCCTTCTCGGGGTCATCAGCCATTGAAGGTCTGATTGATGGGATTCTCCCCCATCTGCTGACCGGTCGCTATGTTCTTGAGCTTGAGCCCCACGTCCTCGGGGTTGTTGGAGTTCTCGATCACGGTCGCCTCGTCGATCTTGCCCTCGGAATAGAGCCGGAGCAGGTCCTGGTCGAAGGAGTGCATCCCGTAGTAGGCGCCGTTCTCGATGACCTTGTAGACCTCGGTGGCATGGCCCTCGACGAGGTGCCGGCGGATGACGCTGTTGACGAGGAGGATCTCGGTCGCGGGGTAGCGGCTCTTGTGGTCCTTGGAGATCACGAGGCGCTGGCCGATGACGCCCTTCAGGGTGTTGGCGATCTGCTGGCGCACCTGGTTGTGCTGGTGCACCGGGTGGGAGTCCACGATGCGGTCCACGGTCTGCGAGGAGTTCAGGGTGTGGATGGTCGAGAGCACGAGGTGGCCGGTCTCGGCGGCGTTCAAGGCGGCGGCCATGGTCTCGTGGTCGCGCATCTCGCCGATCACGACGACATCCGGGTCCTGGCGCAGGATGTGCTTGAGCGCGTTGGCGAAGGAGCGCGTGTCCTTGCCCACCTCGCGCTGGACGATGCTGGACTTGGCGTCGGCGTGGTAGAACTCGATGGGGTCCTCCACGGTGATGATGCGGTACTGGCAGTTGTTGTTGAGGTGATGCACGAAGCTGTTGAGGGTGGTGGTCTTGCCCGCGCCCGTGATGCCCGCGAACAGGATGAGGCCGCGGCTCTCCCCGGCGAGCTTCTTGAGCGGCCCGATCGGCAGGTTGAGCTCCTCGAAGGGCCGGATCTTGACCGGCACCACGCGCAGGGTCAGGCCGATGGTCCCTTTCTGCCGGAAGACGTTGACGCGGAAGCGGGAGATGCCCTCGAGGCCGTAGGCGATGTCGAGCTCGAGTTCCTTCTCGAACTCCTTCTGCTGGTCGGGGCTCATGAGCTGGTAGGCCGCGACTTTGATGTCGTCGCCCGAGAGCTTGGGCAGGTTCGCTGCCGGGATCATCATGCCCTGGAACCTCAAGGCCGGGTGGGAATCCGCCTTGAAATGGATGTCCGAGATCTCCTTCTGGACCATCAATTTAAGAAGCGCGTTGACATCAATGGCCATCGAACCCTCCGAATTTAGAGAAAACTAACGCTGTTGCGGACGCAATGCGATCACTCCCTGACTATACTTATTCCTCTTAGCACCAACCAGTCGAGGGCCAGGGGGCTCAGGATGGCATCCTTGGGTATTTTAAGTTCTTGGGTGGAGGGAGTCAATCTCCTCTTCACGTCATACTCGGACAGGAACAGCCTGGAAGGGGCCTCCGGCCGTCGAGCGGGACCCCTCGCCGACTGCCGGGGCCGTCCGGCCTCCGGCCGGCTGGCGTCCTTGGAGCCCCGCGGAAAGGGCCCGCTGCGCGGGTCCCCTGCGAGGGCATGGCGCTCTTGCGCCAAGTGCTCCAGGATGATGTCGACGAGATCGTCGCGCGTCAGCAAGCCTACTTCTCGACGCGGATGGAGATCTGGGTCAGGTACTTCTCCAGGTCCTCATGCGGCCGCGGGATGACGTGGACGCTGACGAGCTCGCCCACCTTCTGCGCCGCGGCAGACGCGGCCTCGATGGCGGCCCGCACCGCGCCCACCTCTCCCCGGCAGAGCGTGGTCACCAGGCCCGAGCCGATCCGCTCATAGCCCAGGAGCCTGACCTTCGCGGCCTTGGCCATCGCGTCGGAAGCCTCGATCATGCCGACGAAGCCCTTGGTCTCGACCAATCCCAGCGCGTCTCTCGTTTCCGCCATGTTGTTCTCCTCCTGATGGGTCATTTCAATTCTGACGTTCCTCGTGATCCTCGTGCCCGCGGCCCTCCCCCTCCATCTCCAGCATGGCGTTGCACCGGCTGCAGCGCTTGGCCGGGGAATAAGTCCTGATGCAGTGGTCCTCCTGCGGCCACCACTCCTCGAAGAACATCTCCGCCTTGCGCTGGCAGCGCAGGCAATAGCGCTCGAGGCCCGAGCCGCAGCAGGGGCAGAACTTCGGGAAGCCCTCGCCCTGGTGCAGGAGGGACCCGCAGGTCCCGCACTGGATGTCGATGGACAGGGTGAACTTGGCCGGCTTGCTCTTGGTCATGTCAGTACCCCTTGCCTCCCCCGGCCTCTCCGGTCACGATGGCGACCGACGCCGAGGTCCCCAGGCGGGTGGCCCCGGCCTCGATCATGGCCTGGGCGATCTTGGCGTCCCGGATGCCGCCCGAGGCCTTGACGCCCATGGCCGGGCCCACGGTCTCGCGCATGAGCCGCACATCGTCGACCGTGGCCCCGCCCGTGCTGAAGCCGGTCGATGTCTTCACGAAGTCCGCGGCCGCCTTCTTCGAGAGCAGGCAGGCGCGCACCTTCTCCTCCTTGCTCAGCAGCGCGGTCTCGAGGATGACCTTGAGCACCCGGCCCCGCGTGGCCTCGCGCACCGCGCGGATGTCCTCGTAGACCGCCGCGTCGTTGCCGGACTTCAAGGCCCCGACGTTGATCACCATGTCGATCTCGTCGGCGCCGTTGGCGATGGCGTCGCGGGCCTCGACCGCCTTGACCGTGGAGGTCGTCGAGCCCAGCGGGAACCCGATGACCGTGCAGACCTTGACCCCGGACCCCCGCAGGAGCTGGGACGCCAGGGAGACGTAGCTCGGGTTGACGCAGACCGAGGCGAAGCAGTAGGTCCGGGCCTCCGAACAGAGCTTGGCGACCTCCTCCTGCGTGGCATTGGCCTTGAGGAGCGTGTGGTCCACCATGCGCGCGACCTTGGAGCACTGCTTGGTCGGCCGGCACACGCCGAGGCGGTCCGCCCCGCTCGACTGCAGCGGGCACTCGGCTGCGGAGGATTTCCCCCCGCACCCGCGGCACCCGGAGGAGCGCTCATCCTCCTCGGCGCCCCCTCCGGGGACCTGCCGCCCTGGCGGCAGGCCCTTGAACCCGAGGCTGTACTCGCTCGAGAAGACCTTGCCGGCCGTCCCGAACGTGGTGGCCATGGGCTTCTGCTGACCTGCCTGGCCCTCGGGGGCCAGGTCCCCGGAAGGCGGCCGTTCTCCGCTCCTGGAGGGGGGCCCGCCTTCCTCGAGCAGGCCTTTCTGAGCCAAGGCCCGGACGACCTCTTCGATGACTTTGCGCAGCTCTTGTTCACGCATATTTTTTCATCTTCCCGCCTGAAGATACGTGGTCCACGATGCCGCAGACCACGGTCCGCACCGGCGCCTTCGGATCCCCGAGGATCGCCCGCGCGGATCCGCCCTCGTCGAGCACCAGCACCACGCTTCCCGGCCCGGCATCCACCCCTCCGTCCACGGCCATGACCGCGTCCCCCAGGGACTTCTCGGTCATGGGGTCCATGGGCTGCACGAGCAGGAGCTTCCCGTTGATGTGGGGATGCCTGCGGGTCGCCCAGGTGCTGCCGATGACTTTCGCGATGATCATTCCACTTTCACTTTATCCACGATCCCCACCACGGCCGCGTCCACGCACGGCGCGTCCTCGAAGGCCACGATGGCCTCGCGCGAAGCGACCCAGAACACCGTCTCCGACGCTCCCGAGCCGACCGCGTCCGCGGCCACGACCGGGTCGCCGACGGGCTGGGAGTCCTCCCAGCGCAGGGGCTGGACGAGCAGGAACTTCTTGCCGTCCGCGCACGGGGTCTGGCGCGCGCAGTAGACCCTGCCGACGACCCTGCCAAGTTTCACCGTCCCTCCTGCCATTGCGGCACCTGGTCGGTGTTGTACTCGCGGCGCGCAGTCTGCCTTACCTGAGGCGCCGCGAAATCGAAAGCTTGCCTGAGATTCACCTCTCCTTTCTGGGCCTGCCGGCCGAGCCCCTTCAGGAAGAAGTAGGTGAATAGGCCGTGCCCCATTTCCTGATAGCTCTGGCTGAGCTGGTTGCCGGCCGCAGCTGAGAGGACTTTCACGTTCCCCGGGAGCGCTTGTTTCGCAGCCACGTTGACCAGCGGTCTAGCGCCCTTGGCGATGACAGATCGTCCGCCAGCCCCGGAGAAGCAGGAATCGAGCACGACGGTCACCTCTTTCGAAGGGAGCTTGGCCAACTGCTCGTAGAGCTTGTCGAGCGGGTAGCCGGTCTGCTCCAGATACATCGGATCCCCGTCGTAAGGGACCAGATAGGCCTCTCCGGTGGCCGAATTGGGCGCCCCGTGCCCCGAGTAGTAGACCAGGACCTCGTCCCCGGCTTCCACCCGGTTGGGCAGCCAGCGCTCGACGTACTTTTCGATGTCGCCCTTGGTCACCCCGTCATTGACCAAGACAGCGACGTTGTCCGGCGGGAAGCCCAGCACCTCAGTCAGGTACTTGGACATCAGGTGCGCGTCGGCGGCGGCGAAGTCGGCCGTCGGAAGCTGGTGGCGGTATCTCTCCACCCCGATGACGACCGCGTGGGCCTTGCGGCGCGCCGGCTTGGCGCTGGGCACCTCGTCGATATCTGACAAGGACGCGGCTTGGGCGGGTTGCGGAGCTATCAGAGCCTGCCGTTGATCACCGAAAATTTGCGCAGCCAAGTCTCCATTGATGAACAGGTCGTCGATCTGATTCATCGCATCGGCCAAGGCATTGTTGATTGCTTCGTTGGGACCGTTTCCAGGACAACATCCAGCATGCGTGCGACTGCTCTGTCCCTTCCCAATCACCTCATCCTTCCGAATAATCCTATTGTCTCGTCCCCTGACGATCAACGCAAACTTGATGACGCCTTCATCCCGCACGGCGTGCCCTATCACCCACGATGCCCGCGCCTCCCCAAGCACCAATGAAATTTGGGCGTCGGCCTCCCGAACCTCAACCAGAGGAACATCAAGACGCTTCAATTCGCTGATGAATGCATCGCCAAGAACTCGATCTACGGAGGGCGTCAATGCCACTAGGCGTGGAGGACTTCCACCCCTATTGACCCTATCTATGCCAACCGCCGAGAAACCATTAGTACGGTCTGTCACTCCGGAAAAATGAATCTTCGGCTTCCTGCCTTCCCACGCAGTGAGAGGAGTATCCGGTTGATACTTGAGGACTATGGCGGGAGTGGCGCAAGCCGCGAGGAGGCCGGCACAGGCCAGCAACGTCGCCAGACGCGGCAGGCGGCGGGACGGCGATCTCATCTTGAGTACTTCCTCTCGATTTCCGCGATTTTAGCCAGCCTCCCGGCGTGCCGCCCCCCCTCGAAGACCGTGGCGAAGAAGACCTGCAGGATCTCGGCTAAGGCCGCCTCGCCGTGCGTCTTGCCGCCGAGGCACAGGACGTTGGCGTCGTCGTGGCCGGCCGCGAAGCGCGCGGCCACGGAGTTGTACGCGGCCACGGCGCGCACGCCCGGGACCTTGTTGGCCGCCAGGCACACCGCGCCGCCGAACCCGTCGATGAGGACGCCCTTGTCGTAGTCGCGCCGGGCCACGGCCTCGCCGACAAGTTGGGCGATGTCCGGGTAATCCACGGACTCCTCGGAATAGCAGCCGAAGTCCGTCACGTCATGGCCGGCCTTCTGGAGGAACCCCTTTACGAACTCCTTGGCCTTGAAGCCGCCGTGGTCCGAGCCGATGACCAGTTTCATGCCGCTTGCCTCCCTACTTGCCGACAGGCCCCAGCAATTGCGGGTCCGCCTGCGGGATGATGACCTGGGACACGAGCATCCCCTCCGGAAGCGCGGAGATGCCCGCGGCCACGGCCGAGCGCACGGCCCCGGGCTCGCCCGAGAGGGTCACGAGGCCCTTGCCGCCGCCGACCGAGGTGCGGACCTCGATGATGCTCACCTGGGCCGCCTTGGCCGCGGCGTCCGCGGCGCGCACCGCGCTGACGGCCTCCTTGGTCTCGATGATGCCCAGGGCCTCGATCTTCTCCACGGGGATCCTCGTCTCCAGGGCCGCGAGCACCCCGGAGTGCACGTTGCGGATGATGACCTCGTCGATGAGCGCCTTTCCCGCGATCTCGCGCCCCGCGCGCAGGGACGACTCTACCTCGCCCAAGGGCCCCGAGATGAGGACCGTGTACTTCCCGCGCGCGATGACGCTGGTCTTGACCAGGGTGACCGACGCCATCTTGCACATGGCGTCCGCGGATTCGATGCCCTTGGCGATGGAACTCAGCTCCAGCAGACCGATGGCTATGTTGGCTTGCATGTTTTCTCCCTCATGCTATTCGAAAATAACCGACCAGACAACAATGCAAAGGCCTCGCAAAATGCGAGGCCTTTGTAATGCCGTCCCCCGTGGGCGTGCCGATGGTCATGGACGCCCAGCCCTCCCCCATCCCCAGGCCGTAGAGGGTGGGCGCGTTCTTGACGAAGATGGAGCACTGCATCCGCCGCGCCATCAGGGTCAGGCTGCGCACGTCGGTCGAGTACATGGCCGCGGTGTGGTGGTTGGAGCCCTCGGCCTCGTAGGCCAGCTCGACCGCCTTCTCCACGTCCGGGACCGTGGTGACCGGCAGGACCGGCATGAGCTGCTCCGTCCACACGAGCGGGTGGTCGTTGGGCACCTCGGCCCACAAGAGACGCGTGGCGGGCGGGACCTCGATGCCCGCGCCCTTGGCGATGATTGCGGCGTCCCGGCCCACGTAGTCGCGGTTCATGACCGGGTCCTTGCAGCCCCGGCCGCCCTCCTTGATGACGAGCCTCGTCACCGCCTCGGCCTGGGCGCGGCTGAGCTCGAAGGCCCGCGGGTCCCTGCGCATGGACTCCAAGAAGCGAGACCTGCAGTCCTCAGTGACGATGACCTCCTTCTCCGCGGTGCACAGCACGTTGTTGTCGAAGCTCGCTCCGAAGATGATGTCCGACGCGCACTTCGGGAACTCGGCCGTGGCGTCCACCACCACCGGGGGGTTGCCGGGCCCGGCCGCGATGGTCTTGCAGGTCTTGCCCACGGTCATGGCCACCTTGACGATGGCCGGCCCGCCGGTCACCATGTTGACGCTGGCCCCGGGATGCGCCAGCAGGGCCTTGGTGGTCTCCTGGCTCGCCGGAGCGACGGTAGTGATGAGACCCGCGGGGCCCCCGGCGCCGGCGATGGCCTGGGACAGGACCCTCATGGCCTCGGTGCACACCTTCACCGCGGCGGGATGCGGGGCAAAGACGACCGCGTGGGATTGGTCGAGGGAGTCACCGCGGCCACGACGCCGTAGGGCGCGTGCTCCACCAGGGTCAGCCCCTTGTCCCCGGTGTAGGCGCGGGAGCACAGGTCCTCGATCCCCGGCGTGCGCCGGGCGCAGAGGAGGTTCTTCTGGATCTTGTCCTCCACGCGCCCCATGCCGGTCTCCGAGACCGCCATGGCCGCCCAGCGCTCGGCGTTCTCTACCGCGGCGGCTCTCATGGCCTTGATGATCTTCGCCCGGGCCTCCAAGCCCAGGCCGTGGAAAGTCTTCTGCGCCGCGCCTGCCGCGGAAACGGCCGCGTCCACGGTCCCGAACACGACCCCGTCACGGTCTCCGTCCGGCTTCGCGGGAGCCCCGGCCGCGGCCAAAGCGGTCTTGAGCCCCTCGTTGGACTCGAGGCGCTTGAGCACTTCTCCGACGATGCGCGCTATGTCGTCGTTCTGCATGCTTCGTCTCCCTCCCCTCGACGCCTACCCGTCTCCTCTCGGCGCCGGGGACGAGACTCCATCCCCGGCGCCGGAAGACGGCGCCGGAAAGACCAGCGGCTTCCTTACTTCTTGAAGACGATCGAACCGCCCTGCTCGACGCTGTCAACGATGGCGAAGATGACCGCGTCGACCGGGTTGTCCTTCGTCCGGGACGTCTGCCGGGCGCTCGACCCCTGCACCAGCAGGACGAGCTCGCCTTCGCCCGCGCCGACCGAGTCCACCGCGACCAGGGGGTTGCCCTTGGCCGCGCCGGCGACATCCACCGGCTGGACCAGCATCAGCTTGGCGCCGACGAGCTTCTCGTCCTTGGCGGTGCAGACGACGTTGCCCGTGACCCGAGCGAAAATCATCTAGCGCTTCCTGTTGAGGGTCTCAGGCAGCGAGATCGGCATCTTGCCTTCGAGGTCCGGGTGCGGCTGCGGGATGACGTGCACCGCCACGAGCTCCCCGACCTTCTGGGCCGCGGCCGCGCCCGCGTCGCAAGCGGCCTTGCAGGCCGCGACTTCGCCGCGGAAGAGGACGGTCACCAGCCCCGTCCCGACCTTCTCGTAGCCCACGATCCTGACATCCGCCGCCTTCACCGCCGCGTCCGCCGCCTCGATGCCGGCGACCAGCCCGCGGGTCTCGATCATTCCCAATGACATCATTTCATGCCTCCTCGGTTCATGCGATGTGCGCCACGTCGCCCGTCTTCACCCACGCGGCGTTGGCCTCGTCGGTGTCCAGATGGAACTCCAAAGCGAACTTCTCCGAGACGCGCGCGACCACGTTCTCGAAAACGGTCGGACGCAGCGAGGGGTTCCCGGCGCGGACCCGCACGATCTCGCCATCATTGAGGCCCAGCCTCGCCGCGTCCGCGAGGTGGAGGTGCAGGTGCCGCTGGGCGATGATGACCGAACCCGGAGCCTCCACCGCGCCCGCGGACCCGATGAGGCGCACCCCGACCGCGCCTTCGAGCGACCCTGACTGGCGCAGAGGCGGGTCGATGCCCAGGGCCCGCGCGTCGCTGAGAGAGACCTCGATCTGCGTCAAGGGCCGGACCGGGCCGAGGACGCGCACTCCCCTCACCCTGCCCTTGGGCCCCTCGAGGTCCACGGTCTGGCCGCACGCGAACTGGCCGGGCTGGCCCAGGGGCCGAAGCACCGTCATTTCCGAGCCCCTGCCGAAGAGGGTCTCGAGGTGTTCCGCGCTCAGGTGGAGGTGCCGGTTCGAGACCCCCACCGGGATGGGGATCGCGGACCGCGCCAGGCGCCGGGAGATCTCCTCGGCGATGCCCGCCGCGAGGCCCGCGTCGGCAGCCCCCGCGTCGGCAGCCCCCCCCACGGGGGGGCTGCCTGCGTCGGGGGGATAGAACCGTTTCACTAAGCCTTCCTTTCCTTCCCCGCCTGCGTCTTGAATTGGATGATCCTGACGAAATTCGCGGCCTTGAGGCTCTCGCCGCCCACGAGGGCGCCGTCGAGGTCGGGCTCCGCCATCAGGGAATCGATGTTGTCCGCCTTGACCGAGCCGCCGTAGAGGATGCGCATGCGCGCGGCGAGCTTCTCATCCACGGTCCGGGCCACGAGCTTGCGGATGAAGGTGTGCGCGTCCTGAGCTTGGGCAGGCGTGGCTGTCTTGCCCGTGCCGATGGCCCACACGGGCTCGTAGGCTATCACGGTGGTGGAAAGGTCCTGCGGCTTGAACCCGGAGAAAGCTCCCTTCACCTGAGTTTCCAGGACCCGGTAGGTCTTCTGAGACTCCCTCTCGTCCAGGGTCTCTCCGATGCAGACGATCGGGAGCAGGCCGGCTCCGAGAGCGGCCTTGAGCTTCTTGTTGACCGTCTCGTCCGTGTCCCCGAAATAGCGGCGCCGCTCGCTGTGGCCGATGACCACGACCTTGCAGCCCGCGTCCACGAGCTGCCGGGCCGATATCTCTCCGGTGAAAGCGCCCTGCGGCTCCCAGTGCATATCCTGGCCGCCCACCTGGACTGGGCCGCCTTGGACCGCGTCCTTCACCACGCCGATGGCGGTGAAGGGCACGCAGAGCGCGACTTCAGGTCCTGCCTCCGAGGCCGCGCCCCGGACTTCCCTGGCCAGGGCCGCGGATTCGGACAGCGTCAGGTGCATCTTCCAATTGCCGGCGATGAACGACTTTCTCAAAGACGAACCCATGGTCGATCGGCCTCCAGGTGTGGCCATTTAGGCCACAGCCCCTATATCAGATTATACCGCGCGCAGCGGCGCTTGTCAATGGTGTCAGACGTTAACACCACCGACTCAGTATTGCGACAGGGGAAGCACGAACTCGCGCATCGTGCCAGGGTGGTAGTCTTCCTTGTAGGACGACTGCGGACTGCGCTTGACGCGGACCGGGAACACGCTGGCCTTGCGCGCCTCGGAGATGTCCATGTCCGAGTCCCCGAAATACAGCACGAAGTTGCCGTCCTCGAGGTGGCGGCGCTTATCGGCCCCATCGCCCGCGAAGATGAAGCGCGGCTTGGGCACGAGCCTGCGCCACTCCTTCCTGAGGGCTTCCCCGTCCGTGTCCGGCCGGGAAGCCAGGATGGCCACCCTGAACCCGAGGACGCGGAAGAGCCAGGCCGCTGAGAGCGGCACGATCTTGGGCCTCTCCAGATCGTATGCCTGGTTGACCACGGACCAGAACTGCCGGCTCATGGCACCCGAAGGAGAGCCCTTTAGGGCCTGGGGCGCGGAAGCGAAGGCCTTCTCGTAGGCCGGCGTGGAGAAGACCAGGGTGTCGTCGTAATCGAAGGCCACCCCGAGCTTGGCGATGGTCACGAGGCTGAAGATCAGGCCCCACACCATGAGAAAGCCCACGACCCTCTTGACGACTCTCAACCAGTATTCGACCTCTGCCTTGGCTTTCTGGAGCACGGCTCAACCTCCCTTGACCCAGATGCGTCCCGGCGCCGGGGCGGACAAGGTCCCCTGCTTGCGGGCGCACCACTCGAGGATGTCGCGCAGCAACTTGTAAGTATACTCCTTCTTTTTCACGGAGCGGAAAGTGTCGTAGCCGTCCCCTCCATCCACGAGGAAATCCACGGCAGTGACCGTATAAGCCCCGTCCGGCCGAAGCTCCCGGTCGTTGACGCTGGCGGACACGAGCCTGCCTCCCTTGGGCAAGGACGGGTCGAACACGACCCTCATCCCGGAAAGCTGCATCGAGCCTTTGCCCGAAGCCCCGCGCTCGAGGATGTCCCGCACCTGGCTGCCGGTCATGGTCATGTTCACCATGGTGTTCTCAAAGGGCATGATATTGAAAATATGCCTCAGGGTGACCGGCCCGGCCGAGATGCCGGACCGGATGCCCCCAGGGTTCTGGAAGGCCACATCAGTTTTGGTCCAATCCCGGGCGCAATCCATCATCCAATCGCCCATGGGCGACTCGGTCATGGTGCGGCTATGGGGAATCGCTGTGGCCGCAGTGGCCACAACGACTTCCAGGACCTGGCCGACCTCCTTGACGTACCTGTCTACGATGGCAGCGATGGCTGGATCCTGGCCGTGCTCATCCACCCAGAGGTCAATCAATTTGTCTTCTGACTTAACTACTTTTTTAGTATTTTGGTCGATTTCCAGCAAAGTTCGGCCAGCTATGGACATATTGGCCCCAGCTTGGACGATCAGGGTCCCATAGGTCGCGTCCCGAACAGCCTCTCTAAGGAAAGTATGAGAATGACCGCCCACGACAAGATCGATGCCAGGCACCGAGGCAGCGATGGTCTGGTCTCCCTCGAAAGGCTCCCTGTCCGGGGTCTCGAACCCGGCGTGACTGAGCGCTATGATGACGGTCGCGCCCTCTTTCTTCAGGGCTCGGACCGCTTTCTTGGCCTCGTCGACCTCCCTTCTGAACTCAAGGCCCTGGTACTGTTTGGGCAGCACGAGCCTTGGCATCTTGGTGGTGAGCAGGCCGAAGATGCCGATCTTGACCCCAGCCACCTCCTTAATCATCCAAGGCTTGAGAAAATCGACTCTTTTTCCGGTTTTCAGGTCATAAGTGTTGCACCCCAGCACCGGTGCTTTGAGCCCTTTGATGAGGCTTTTTACATTATCCACCCCATAATCGAATTCGTGGTTGCCTGGCGCCATGGCGTCATAATGGAGGGCATTGTAGATCTCCACCATGGCCTTGCCTTTGGTCAGGGTGCCTTCAGGCGTGCCCTGATACCAGTCCCCGGCATCAAGGACGAGTTTGGGTTCCTTCTCCTTCTCAAGGACCCTGGCAAGGACCGAGGCTCCTCCCACCATCCTCTTGGGGTCAGCGGTGTTGAATGATGCCTCACGGGGCATCATCCAACCGTGGACATCATTGGTGTGCCACACCGCGACACGGATGTTCTCCGCCCAGGAATATACTGAAAAAGCCAGCAAAACGAACAGTAATTTAATCATCAGCGACCGCTGCCATCTCTCCCAGCCGGTCCGCTGCCTGATGGACCTCGTCAGCGGCCCGGGAGAGCCGGGCGAACGTCTCCTTGAACTTGATGCTTTCAACCGTGTTCGGGATCTGCAAAGCCTCGTTGGCGCCGGCATCCGCCAGCCTGGAGGCTTGCTGGGCATTCCTTTTCGCGCTGATGACGCTATCCGCGCAGCGCTCCCTGCCGCCCCTGCCCAGGCTTCTCACGGAACGGTCCAGGTCCTTGGCAGCGTCGCGCAGGGACTCGAGCGTGGCGGACAGCGGCTTGCCCGCTGAAACCTTGAACAACAGGCACTCCTCCACAGCCTTGGCAGCTTGGACAGCGGCCTCTGAAAGGTGCCTCGACACGACCATCATGTCCTCGCGGCCGTCCCTGCCCCCGCCCTTGCGCACCGCCCCGGCCTTGGTCCGGCAGGTCCCGAGGTGCTCGCGCACGATGCCTGCCTGGGCCTGCGACGGCTCGGCGAAGAAACGCGCGGCCGCGTCGGCCAAAGCGGAGAACGCCCGCGCCTGCTCCTGCAGGGAATCGCCGGATATCACTGCGGGATTATAGCTTAGATTACGGGTCAGCGCGCCAGGTCCAGAAGCGTCATCCCGGCGCGGTCGCCGAGCCGGTCCGCCGGAGGCGCGAGCTGCGGGGTCTGCTCGACGTTGTTGAGCTTCCTGGCCATCTGCGTCACCTTGGGCCTGAGGTAGTCGTAGAGCTCCGTCAAGGTGACGCTCCCGCTGCGGTCCCCGTCGGCTTCCCCTTGGAGGCCCTTGAGGAAGAAGTAGGTCAGCATCCCGTGACGCTTGTCCGGATAGAAGGAGCTGATCTGCTCTCCAGACGCCGCGGAGAGGACCACGATGCCGTCTGCGGGCGCCGAATCATCGACCTTGGTGACCAGGGGCCGCGTGCCCTTGGCGATGACGGAACGCCCCCCCGCGCCGGAGAAGCACGAATCCATGACGACCAGGATGTCCTTGGTGGGCAGCATGGCCAAGTCAGCGTAGAGCTTCTTGAGCGGATAGGCGGAGGATTTCAGGAAGCTGGGGTTCCCGTCGAACGGCACCATGAAGGCGTCTCCGTTCGTCGGGTCCGGGGAACCGTGCCCTGCGAAGAACACGAAGACCTTGCCTCCCGGCGTCACGTTGTTCTTGAGCCACGCCCCGAGATAGGCTTCCAGGTCCGAGCGCGTCGCCCTCTCGTTGGTGAGCACGGCCACGTTCTCCTCCGGGTAGCCCATGGACTCCACCAGATAGCGCTTCACGGTCTCGGCGTCGCGGGCGGCGAAGTCGACCTTGGGAAGGTCCCGGTATTTCTCGATGCCGATGACCACCGCGGCCGCGTCCTTCATGGCCTTGGTCCGCGTCCTGGGAGGATTATCCGCGTCCGAGGGCATGACCGCCTCCTCCACCCGTGCCGCGGGAGCGGCGCCCTCGGACGCAGGCTTGCCCTCCGGGAGCCGGTCCTCCAAAAGGAAGGTGAACCCGATGGGATAATTCGGGTCGAAGGGAGGCTGGAGGTACTCCTCCTTGGCCCGGTACCCATCGGGCTTGCAGGTCACCTGGTGGCTGGCCTTGGTCACGACGATGCGGACCCTCCTGCCGATGGCCAGAGGCTGCGAGTCCACGAAGAACTGGCAGTTGACGTTCGACTGCAGGAGGAGGACCTCAGCGGCGTCCGGCGACTGCCGCGGCAGGAGGTCGAACTGCTCGCGCGAGAGCCCCGTGCCCATGGTGGCGCAGCCCGTCAGGAAAAGACAGACGGGGACCCAGAGGAGGGCCCCCGTCCGTTCTCGACGCACCGGCTCGCCTAGTGGAGCTCTTGCTTGCCGATGACCATCTTGGCCGCGGTCCCTTCGATCTCCATGGAGCTGAACATGAAGGGGAGCATGATCGGGACGAGGATGGTCTTGACCACGATCTTCGGGTTGACCAGGATGTCGCCGCCCTTCTGCGCGAGCGCCTGGGCCGAGAGCTCGTCGATCTGCTTGGCGTCGAAGAACTTCGGCACGAAGATGCTGAAGGATTGCGGGGACTTCGCCTTGACCCGGCCCAGCGGCGACACGTTGCTGTTGGGGTAGACGAACTTGGTGCTGGTCCTGCGGACGGCCATCTTGATCGTGCAGCCCGAAAGGAGCACGGAGGCGAGGACCGCGCCCAGGATGCCGACATTCCACGCTTTGATGTATTTCATTAAGATTCTCCTCGACGAAGGTCGAACTACTTCAGCACCTGCTTGCCGATCTCCATCTTTGCCGCCGTGCCCTCGACCGTCACCGTGGTCGTGTAGAAGTTGATGAACATGAGAGGGATGAGCTTGACGTCGGTCGTGAGGTGGTAGTCCACCAGGAGGTCTCCCCCGGTGGAGGCCAGGGCCTGGGTGATGGCCTGCTCCTCGAGGTCCGCGTCCTGCATGGCCGGCATCATGCCCGCCGTGGTGGCCGTGCCTTTCGCGTGGCCCATTGGGGTCACGTTGCTGTTCGGATAGTCGAAGTGGGACTGCGCCTCGGGATAGGACATGTGCATCACGGTGCACCCGGCGCCTGCCAACGGCAGGAGCAGGCCCGTGGCCAGGACCAGCACGATATTCGCTTTTTTCACGCTCGCCTCCAGGAACTGATTCGAATCGCTGAGTCAGGGCATTATCACATTAGCCCGACACGCTGTCAATGAGTATTTCTACTTGCCTTCATCAAGGCTCCCGGGCCGCCCGGAGGAGGGACATGACCTCGGCGTCGGGCGTGGGAGCGAAGTCCGCGTAGTAGCCGCTCACGGACATGAAATCCCATGGCTCGGAAAGGCATACGACCTCGTCGGCCCGGGAGCTCAGGGCCCGGAGGCCCTCGGGCGCGGCCACGGGCACGGCCGCGATGACCCGGCCTGCGGAGAGGCGGCGCAGGGCTTCGAGCGCGGCCTTCATGGACATGCCCGTGGCCAGGCCGTCGTCAGCCACCACCACGGTCCTTCCCTTGAGGTCCGGGAAGGGCCGGCCCTCCCTGAAGAGCTCGTTCTGCCTGCCGGCTTCGGCGCGGCCGGCCTCGATCTCCTTGCAAAGGTGGTCTTTGGAGACCGCGAGCCTCTCCACGAGGTCCTCGTAGAGGATGGGCTCTTCAAGGCCGAAGGCGATGCTTCCCACAGCCAGCTCGGGCTGGAGCGGAGCCCCGAGCTTGCGCACCACCAGGACATCGAGCGGAGCCTTGAGTTCGGCCGCGATCTCGTAGGCGACCGGAACGCCGCCTCTTGGGAGGCCCAGCACCACGGGCCGGTCCTTGGCGAGATGGCCGAGCCTGGCCGCGAGCTGACGGCCGGCTTCGCGCCGATCGCGGAACATCAGGCACCCGAAGGAGAGCCCTTTAGGGCCTCCGAGAGCGCGGAGACGAGGCACTGCACCCCGCCCGAGACCGCGGGGTCGCCCACCGCCTCCTCGGCCGCCAGGCGCAGGCCGAGGCGCTCGAAGCGCTCGCGGTAGCCCTCGCGCACGCGGCGCTCGTCAGGCCCGGCAAAGCCGTGGGCCAGGACCAGCAATCCCCCAGGGGCGAGCCACCCGCGGATGCGAGCGAACGCCTCTTCGAAGGAGTCCTGGACCATGGGCTTGTCCATATAGTAAAGCACGTCGCCCACCACGATGAGGTCGCACGACCCTTGGCCGGGACCGGACCAGTCGCGCAGGTCGGATTCCACGAACACCAGGCCCTGCCGTCCAGCCAGCCGGCGGCGGGCGCGGCCGAGCGCCACAGGAGAGATGTCGAGCGCGGTGAGCCTCTCAGCCCTGGCAGCCATCTTCTCCGTGAACACGCCCTCGGCGCAGCCGATCTCGAGTCCGTGCCGGTACTGGCGGCCCCCGATGGCTGCCTCCATGGCTTTCAAGCGCCCCGTCTCATAAGGAAGCCGCTCGTACCCGTAGGGGTCCTGTCCCCTGGAGAAGACCCGGTCCATCTTCCTGCGCGTCTTCCAGGATTGATACCAGTTTGCAAGCCTCCCAAGCACCGAGCCCCCCCCACCCGAAGGAGAGCCCTTTAGGGCGCGGGGGGGCGAGGATTGGGGGGGCCGACCCTGGTCGGCATTCATAGGGAAACTCCTTCTTTCTTCAAAGACTCAGCCCACAATCCCAGGATGACGATCCTAAAAAACAGCCCCGCATCCACGCCCCGATCGCCTTGGACGAGCCTCTCGTACCTCTGCTTGACCTGGGACGCATCGAAGATGCCGTCCTCCATGAAGCCCCTGCCGTAGACGAGATCCCGGACCAGGGCATTGTCCGGCGAGCGCACCCAGGACTCCCACGGCACGATGAACCCGTGCTTGCGCCGCCACACGATATCAGCGGGCAGGTAGCGCTCAGCCACGCGCCTGAGGATGTACTTGCCCTTGAAGAGCCTGATCTTGTGAGAGCCAGGCAGGGACGCGGCGAACTCGACCACGGGCTTGTCGAGGAACGGCACCCGCGCCTCGAGGCTCGCCCGCATGGTGGACTTGTCCGCCTTCATGAGGAGAGCGTCGGGCAGGACCGTAGCCAAGTCGAATCCGAGCGCGTCATTGAGGTCATCCATCCGGTCGAAGCCTCCGGCCCAATCAGGCGCGCCCGGCCTGAGCCGGGGCCGCCAGTCGGGATGCAGAACCTCGCCGAGCTCGGCCGGCGTGGCATGCGCCTGGGCCTGGGCCCAGGCAGCCGCGTCCGCAAAGGGGATGAGGTCGAAGAGCCGGCCCTTGCCGAGCCTCCGCGCCAGGGGAGCGGCCAGGGCCGCGGCCCACGAGGGCAGGGACTTCAAGCCTCCGCTCAGCCACGCCGCCTTGTAGCGGTTGTAGCCTCCGAAGAGCTCGTCAGCCCCTTCTCCGGTGAGCACGACCTTGACCTTCTCGCGCGCGAAGCGGGCCAACAGGAAGGTGGGCAGGATGGCGGAGTCGCCGATGGGCTCATCGAGCAGTCCGATGGACTCGTCGAGCCTGGAGAGCACGTCCTGCGGCAGGATGAGCTCGTGGTGGTCCGTGCCCAGGTGCTCCGCGACCTTGCGGGCATGGACGGACTCGTCCACGCCGCGGCCCGCGCCGGAGAAGCCCACGGAGAAAGTCTTCACCTTGCCCGGGCCGAAGTGCCGCGTCATCAGGGCCGCGACCAGGGCGGAATCCACGCCGCCGCTCAGGAAGGTCCCCACGGGAACGTCGGAAAGGGTGTTGCCCTTCACGGCCTCGAACAGGATCCGGTCAAGGCTCTCCACCGCCTCTTTGAGCGGGGGCGTCCGGGGACGCCGGCCCGGCAGGGCCCAGTAGCGCTCCTCGCGCACGCCGGAGGGATTGACGGTCAGGAAATGCGCGGGCCGCAGCTTCATGATCCCTGCTGCCACGGTCCGCGGGGCATGAGCCTTGGCGAACGCCAGGTAGTCGAGGACTCCGCCGTGATCCCAGCCCCGGCCGAACCCTCCGGCCAGAAGAGACCTCAGCTCCGAGGAGAATACGACCCTGTCTCCCTCGTGGAGCCAGTAGAGGGGCTTGACCCCGATGGGGTCCCGGGCGAGCACGAGCTCGCGCCTGGAAGCGTCCCAGACAGCCAGGGCGAACATCCCGTTGAGCATGCGGAAAGCCCCGGTCCCATGGCGGGCGTAGAGGTGGAGCAGGGTCTCGGTGTCCGAGCGGGTCCGGAAGGCCACCCCGGATTCCGCGAGCCCTCGCCGCAGGTCCAGGTGGTTGTAGATCTCGCCGTTGAAGACGATGGTCAGCCGTTTGTCCGGGGTGGACATGGGCTGGTGCCCGGCTTCCAGGTCGAGGATGGAGAGCCTCCGGAAACCCAGCCCCAGGCCGCCTTCGAAGTGCTCCCCCTCGTCGTCCGGGCCCCGGTGGGCCAGGGCCGAGCGCATGCGGCCCAAGGCCCCCCGGTCAGGAGGCTCGCCGGAGAGGTTGTAGACGCCGCAGATGCCGCACACACGCTACTCGAACAGCTGGAAATCCTGGTCTCGGCGCTCGCGCTCCACCGTCTCAGGGAGGGATCGGCTGTAGCGCAGCGCGGCCCAACCCAGGGAGACGCAGGCGATGCCGTAGGCGAGCTCGAAGCCGCCGTAGCGCAGCCAGGCCTCTCTGGTCACGAACATCCAGGGCTCGGGAGAGTAGAGGTTGGCCTCAGGCTCGCCGATGAAGAGGTCGTAGAAGCCCTTGAGCAGCGTGAGCGCGCCCCACCCGCCCAAGACCGCGGCCGCCAGGCGGCCGAGGCCGCGGACCTTGACCCTCTCCATCACAGGAGGCAAGGGGTCCAGGAGTTCCCCGGTCCGATTACCGCTTCGAGTACTGGAAGCGTTTGCGGGCCTTGGGCTGGCCGGACTTCTTGCGTTCGACCATGCGGGAGTCCCTGGTGAGGAACCCCTCCACGCGAAGAGGCTTCTTGTTCTTCAGGTCGAGCTTGACGAGGGCGCGCGAGATGGCGTGGCGCACCGCGCCGGCCTGACCCGTCACCCCTCCGCCGAACACCTTGACCGCGAAGTCGAACTTCTTGGCCTCTTCGACCACGGCGATGGGGGCGAGGACGTCGCGCTTGCGGCGGTCCTGGCCGAGGAAGTACTCATCGACGGGCCGGGAGTTGATCGTGACCTTGCCCTCCCCCTGAGGGATGAGGCGGACCTGGGCGACCGAACACTTGCGGCGGCCCGTGGCCCAGATTTGCTGGCTGGCTTTTGGGTTCATGCTTTGACCTTGGGGGCGAAGGGATTTTTGGCGTCGACGAAGATGCGCAGGCGCGTCATCTGCCGGTCGCGCAGCCGGTTGCTGGGGATCATCCGCTTGACGGCCAGGGCCACGACCTTGCGGGGGTCCTTCTCCATCATGCGGAACAGGGGCGTGACGTGCGCCCCGCGGGCATAGCCCGAATGCCGGAAATACGTCTTCTGCGCGAGCTTGTCGCCCGTGAGGCGTATCTCCTTGGCATTGGTGACCACGACGAAATCTCCGCAGTCGGTGGACGGCGTGTACTCGACCTTGTGCTTGCCGCGCAAGAGGGTCGCCAAGCGAGTGGCCATCCGGCCGAGGATCTGCCCCTTGGCATCCACGTGATGCCACTTCCGGGTCTCGGCGGCCCGGCGGGGGTCTGTGAGAGTGGTTTTCTGAGTCATCATGCAATAATACATTATCGACGGGCCCGACGGCAAGACCGAGGTTCTCCTCCAGGCCGGGCCTTGAGGCCTCTACTCGCCTGGAGCCCCGCCCCCCTGGGGGGGAGTTCCTGGAACCCCTGCTGCGGGCCCGGTCGCCGGGGGAGCGGCGGCTGAAGGAAGGGCAGTCGGAGCGGGCTGGGCCCTCTGCGGCGGAGGCCGGGTGCCCATGACCTCGCCAGAAGGCAGCATCCAGAACATGGCCATGCCCAGGGAGGCCCGCCGGTAGACCTTGTCGCCGGCTTCGGTCAGGAATCCGCCGGCGACGAACAGGGGCTTGCCGTCCATGTCCCGGAGCTTGAAGACCCACTTCGCGTCCACGCCCTTGCGCTCGAAGAATGCGACCGCGTCCTGAGAGCGGAGGAATACCCAGCGGTCATAGCCCTCCTTGGTGAGCATGGAACGCTTGGCAGGATCGCCCGCAAGCCGGGCCTCGACCATCAGCCCTGCCAGGGGCAGGCCCTTGGCCCTGAGGTCCTCCACCGCGCCCGCGGCCTCGGCCTTGCGCACGAGCCCCAGGACCCTCTCGTCATCGGGCGACGGCTGGTTCATGTCCGGGCCGAGGATCCTCCTCTGCCACATCTCCGAGAGCATGTCGCGGCGCCAGTCCTCAGACCGGGGAGCAGCGAGCTTGGGGGCCGGGCCCTGGTGGGACTCCGAAGCGGGCCGGGATTCGGCGGGCCGATAGAGATAGACCACCGCGTCCACGCCCTCGAGGTCATCGACGACGCGCCGCCGCACATCGGCCAGGTCCACCTTCCAGTAGCCTTTCCTGCCGACATGATGGTCCACCCAGTCCAGGTTCTTCTTGACCGCCTTAAGATGCTCGGGGACCGTGAGGATGAGCCGGTATCCCGGCTCCTTCAGGAACCGCATATCGGGGTGCTCAGTCTCCAACAGCTCCTGGAGCGCTGGCTTGCTTGATTTTTCGCGCACGATGGCCAGGCCGCGCGGGCCGGCGCCCTGAGGCATGTTCTGGTCGACGCTCAGGATCTCGCGCACGCGGCCGATGACCTTCCTCTCAACCTTGGGAGCGTAGGCACGGCCGTTCGCCGCGGCCAGTTGCAGGGCGATGTCGTTGTACTCGGGCCCCAGGGTGACGGGCAGGGAATCGGCGTCCTCAGCTTCCTGCACGGCGCCCGCGGAGGACGCGCCGATGAAGAAGGCCAGCAGACACGACGCGCGGACGACACCTTTCCCGGTCATCGCCCGCTCAGGGTTTCTGGTCCGGGCGGGCAAGCATCCTCGGCCCGACCACGCCGACTTGGTCCTGGTATTTGCCCTTGCGGTCCGCGTAGCTGGTCTCGCAGACCTCGTCGCTCTCGAGGAACAGGAGCTGGGCGATGCCCTCGTTCGAGTAGATCTTGGCCGGAAGCGGCGTGGTGTTGGAGATCTCGATGGTGAGGAACCCGGCCCAGGTGGGCTCCAGCGGCGTCACGTTGACGATGATGCCGCACCGGGCGTAGGTGGACTTTCCCAGGCAGAGGGCCAGCACGCTGCGCGGGATGTTGAACTTCTCCACGGACCGGGCCAGGGCGAAGGAGTTGGGCGGCACCACGCAGACCTCGCCCTTGAAGTCCACGAAGGAGCGCGCGTCGAAGGCCTTGGGGTCCACGGTCGCGACGAAGGTGTTGGTGAAGATCTTATATTCACTCGACACGCGGATATCGTACCCGTAGGAGGAAAGGCCGAAGCTGACTTTCCCCCCTCCGTCCTGACGGTCCACGAAGGGCTCGATCATGCCCTGCTCCTTGCACATCCTGCGGATCCACTTGTCTGATTTAAGCATGTCTCTCCATCAACTCCTCTGCGGCGCGCGTTCCGCTGGCAGCCGCGCTCTCCATGGACGCGGGAAACCCGGTCCGGGTCCAGTCGCCCGCGAGGCTCAGGCCCGGCAGGACCCGCCCGGGACGCGGGCGGAATCCCTCGGAGCCGGGCGGGTGGCTGAGCCGCGCCGAAGGCTCCCGAGCGACTTTCCAGCCTGTGATTCTAGCTTTTTGGGATTCGGGAAGGCACTTCGCCAGGTCGCGCCGGCCGGCTTCGAAGAACGCGGGGTCCGAGGCCTTGAGCACGTCGCGGCCCGCGGATACGGCCAAGGACAGGCGCTGGTCCGTGCCGGTCCGGCCTGGCCGGGCCAGGACCCAGGAAGCCGTGGTCCCGGTCATGGCAGCGACCGGGACGTCGAGGACCGGGGTCTCGAAATCTATGTGCACCGTCCCCATGGCGGAGGAATCCAATCCCTCCCAGGGGCCCTTGAGCCTGGGGGGAAAAGCCAGGCGCTTGAGCTCCCAGGGCGGCAGGGTGGCGACGGTCGCGTCCGCCAGGAACCGCTGACCCCACTCGTCCGCTGCGCCCATCACGCGGCCCTCGTCCTCCACGAAGCGCGTGACCTCGGTGGAGAGCATGACCGAGCCTCCCCGCGCCGAGATGTAAGCCCGGGCAGGTTCGGCATAAAGCTCGCTCAAGGGAACGGAGGACCAGCCCAGGCGCATGGCATCGCCCCCGCCCAAGATGAGCTCCCTCAGGGTCTGAGCCAAGGCAGCGGCCGAGACCTTCTCGGAGGACTCGTTGAGCAGGATCCGCGAGAGAGGGTCGAGCAGCCGTTCGACCACCTGCCGGGACTGCCCCATGGAGTCGAACCAGGCGCGGCCTGTGATTCCGGCGAGCGCGGCGAGGTCCACGGCCGCAAGACCCCTCCTGAGGCGCAGCGTCCCCCACTTGTCCCCGGGCCCGAGGCCGCGCAGGCTCCACACGGCCCAGAGAAGGCCGAACCTGTTGCCGAGCGTGGCCGGGATCCTGAGGGAATCCGCGGCCTTACCGTCGAAGAAATCCATGCGCAGGCGCTCCGGGAAGACGAGCCGGCTTTCGCGGTCCAGCCGCTTCAGGAAGCGCAAGATGTGGTGGCAGCGGCCGGAAAAAAGGTGCGGCCCATTATCCCAGGTCAGGCCTGTCTCCGGGTCCTGGAAGGAGCGGGCGCGGCCTCCGAGCGCCGGGCCCTTCTCCAGAACGAGCACGCGGCTGCCCGCCTCGGCCAGGGCCGTGGCGCAGGAAAGGCCGGCCACTCCTCCGCCCAGGACCAGGGCGTCCCAGTGCTCAGAAGCCATCCCCGCATCCTAGGGGTTCGGGATGGCTGCTAGGCACCGGAAAGTCCCCGGCAGTAGAGCAGGGCCTTGAACGCTCGTCCCGTCTTGCTCAGGAGGCCCTGGCTCCGCGGGGCGCCGAGGACGTCGAATCCCGAGGCGCGGATGTCCTCGAGCAGTCCCTCGTAGATATGCGCCATGATCTCGGCAGGCAGCATGGAGCGCCGGTCCCCTGGGGCGAGGTTCGCCCGCGCCTTCCTATAAAAGGTCTTGGCCCGGTTGTACTGCAGCTCCATGAGATACCGGAACGCGTCGCCGCGCTCGCGCCGCAGCAGGGACTCGAGAGGATAGCCCGCCTCCTTCATGTCCGAGGACGGCAGGTACACCCTGCCCTTGTCGAGGTCCGCGCCCACGTCGCGGATGATGTTGGTGAGCTGGAAGGCGTAGCCGAAATCCATGGCGAACTCGCGCAGGCGGTCCGGCGGGGTGGCCTGGTGGCCGAAGATCTCCACCGCGATGAGCCCCACGGCCGAGGCCACGCGGGCCATGTAGGTCTGCAGTTCCGGGAAGGACTCGTAGCGCACCTGCCCCAGGTCCATCTCGCAGCCCTTGAGGATTTCCAGGAACGGCTCCTTGACCAGGCCGAAACCTCGCACGTGCGGAGCCAGGCGCAGGGCCACCGGGTGGGCCGGCCGTCCGCCGAAGAGGCGGTCGAGCTCGTCGTGCCAGAACCCCAGCTCGTGGCGGGCGGCCTCAGCGGTGAGCTCCCCGGAGTCGACGATGTCGTCGATGTGCCGGCAGTAGGCGTAGACCGCGTTGAGGGCTTCCCGCCTGGGCTTGGAAAGGAACAGGAAGCCCAGGTAGAAGCTCGACCCCTTCTCCTTGGGCTCGGAAACCTTCATCCCTTTCTCGCGCGGAGGATCTTCCTCAGTTTGGCCCGTTCGCGGCGGTTGATGAGGCCCGGAGGCGCCTTGCCGATCTCGGTCCACTCGAACTCGAGCTTGCCGCACGCAACATAGTCGCCTTCCCGGATGCCGGCGTGCCTGAGGGCCCGGTCCACGCCGATGCGCTTGAGCGCCTTCTGGAAGCGCTCCACGGCCTCGGGAAGCTCGGCCTTGAGCATGGACGCCGCCCTCTCCACGAAGGGGCCGGACAGGACGAACCTGCCGCCTCCAGCGTCCCGCACGCGGAAGCCCGGTTCGACGCGCACCGCGGCCTCGACGGCAGACGCCCGCGGGTCGGACAGCGACGGCACGGGGGTGGACCGGCGGGGAAGCGTTTTGATGACGCGGTCGAGCAGGGCGGACACTCCCGCGCCGGTCGCGGCCGAGATCACGAGGACCTCCCGCTTCGGGTAGCGCCGCTTGAGGGCTTTCACCGCTGCCTCGAAGCCGGGGAGGTCCGCCTTGGTGACCACCAGCAGACGGGGCTTGCGGAGAAGCTCAGAGCTGACCGCCGCGAGCTCGGCCTCGATGATCCGGACGCCCCGGACCGCGTCCACGCCGTCGTGTCCGGAAGGGTCCACCAGGTGGATCAATATCCGGGTGCGCTCCACGTGCCTCAGGAACTCGATGCCGAGGCCCTTGCCCTCGTGGGCCCCCTCGATGAGGCCTGGGATGTCGGCCGCGGAGAACTCCACCCCCTTGTGGGAGACGGCCCCGAGATTCGGCGAGAGCGTGGTGAACGGATAGTCCGCGATCTTGGGCCGGGCCGCGGAGATCCGAGCCAGGAGGGTGGACTTGCCCGCGTTGGGCAGGCCCACGAACCCCACGTCCGCGATGAGCTTGAGCTCGAGGTCCAGGGTGAAGGCCTTGCCCGGCTCGCCCTTCTCGGCCACGCGCGGAGCGGTGTTGAACTTGGTCTTGAAGGAGAGGTTGCCGCGGCCGCCCCGGCCGCCCTGGGCCGCCAGATACCGCTGTCCCTGGACGCACAGGTCCGCAGCCTCGAGCCGCCGTTCTCCGTGGCGCACGTAGATCACGGTGCCGAGCGGCACGCGGATGACGGTGTCCTCTCCGGCCGCGCCCGTCTTGTTGCCGCCCTTGCCAGGGGAGCCCTGGCAGCCCTTGACGTGCGGGTTGCGCGCCACGTCGAGCAGGGTGGCGAGGTCGGCGGTGGCCTCGAACCAGACGTCCCCGCCCTTGCCCCCGTCCGCGCCGTTGGGCCCGCCGAACTCGATGAACTTCTCGCGCCGGAAGGACAGGCAGCCGTCGCCGCCCGGCCCCGCCGCCACGTGGACGCGGACCCTGTCGATGAAGTTGGTATGCATCAGGAATAAAGACGCCAAGAAACCCGTGCGTCGGCGGTCAGTGAAGCCGCGGAAGGATTTCTTGGCGTTTCGGTCAGGCCTTGACCGGGACGACGTTGACGCGCTTCTTGCCCTTGTAGGCGAAGTCGAAGGTGACGACGCCCACGGCCTTCGCGAACAGCGTGTCGTCCTTGCCCTGCCCGACGTTGAGGCCCGCCAGATACGTGGTGCCGCGCTGCCGGGCGATGATCATCCCGGGCCGCACCAGCTGGCCGCCGTAGCGCTTGACGCCCAGCCGTTGGCCGTGGCTGTCGCGGCCGTTCGAGCTGGAGCCTTGAGCTTTAGTGTGAGCCATTCGAGTCCTCCGGTTACGCGGCCTTGTCGCCCACGGCGATGGTCTTGATCCGGATCTCCGTCAGGTTCTGCCGGTGACCGTGCATCTTCTTGTAGGCCTTCTTGGTCCGCCGCTTGAAGACGATGAGCCTGGGACCCCGCAGGTTCTTGACGACCTCGGCGACGACCTTGCCTTTCCGGCTGATCGTCGGCTCGGCCCCCTCGACCGCGTCTCCCACCGCCCAAAGGGCGTCCAAGGAGAATTCCTTCCCGGGCTCGTGCTTGAGCGTTTCCACCCGAAGCGTCGTGCCGGGCTGCACCCAGTACTGCCTTCCGCCAGTTTCGATGATCGCGTACATTAGTGACATTATAGCATACACTGGTGTCAGACATTGCGTAACTTGCATAACCCGCCCGACCACGCTGCCGCAATCAATCACCCGCCTCACCAATTTTTCACGGGCCCCCGCACAGCCCATTCCATTTCATATTCCATTTCATAAGGGAACTTTTCATGGGGGTCAATCGTATATAGTTGAGGATGCCACGCCCTGCCCGAGCTCATATCATAGGAGGAATCCATCATGCCATGGCCCACGCCAACGATGACGGGGAAATCTTCCTTCAGAAAGAAGACTACCTGGACTTCCTCAGCCTCCTTGAATCGGCCAAAGACCGTTTCGCCTGCAAAGTCTATGCCTACTGCCTTCTCTCCAACCACCTGCACCTGCTGGTGGAACCCGCGGCCGCACCGATTTCCAAGACGATGCAATGGCTCCTTTCCTGCCACTCACGGCGCTTCAACTGGAGACACAACCGCAAAGGCCACCTGTTCAGGGATCGCTTCAAGTCGCTCTCATGCACAAGCGACGCCTACTTCCTGCAACTGCTCCGCTACATCAACCTCAATCCTGTCCGAGCCGGATGCGTTGCGCGACCGGAGGACTGGCCATGGTCAGGACACAGCGAACTCCTTGGAACCGCACAGCCTACGCTAATCGACCCACGATTCCCGCTGGAGATGTTCGATGCACGGCTCGACCTCGCCAGAAGCCATTACCGAGAATTTGTCCATGCGGGACTGGCTGACTGCCGCAATGCACCCGACCCGTTCGATGCCTCGACGACGACTCTCCTACCGAACGACCACACAGAACGCATCCTTCCCACCCATGATGAAGACCCCCTGGAACACCTGTCGAATCTCGCGCGGCAAACCTGCCTCGAAACGGGTGTGCCCTTGGACGCCCTAGTCGGCCCAAGCAGGACCAGTCACTTGGCCCAGGCCCGAAGGCTTCTGGCCACTCGCGCCCTAGGCCACGGCATCATTCCATCGCGCATCGCTGCATTCTTAAAGCGCGATTGCTCTTTCGTTTCCAGGGCAGTCCGACCCCGCGAAGCGTCCCACGAACGCAAGTTACGCAATGTCTGACACCAGCAGGGGAACGGGGGAAATCTCTCGACGAGAGATTTCCATCTATTGCCATGTTTTATCACTGCATTGGTTTTTTGTGCGTTTTCCGCACGAGGTCGCGAACGCGGGGGTCCTCGTCGAGAAATTTGACAGCCTGAGCCCGGCCTGTGTTAAACTCTCTTACACTTTCAGCCGGAGGGACACAACCAGTGAGAATCAGAAGCGCCAAGGAGTTCGAGAGTTTGAAGAACAAGCAAGAGCCGGAGAACACCCGCCGCACCCTCCCCAAGATGCGCCTGACGGAGAACCAGGGCAAGGTCATCCGCGACAAGTACCTGCGCGACGCGTCCACCCCAGAGGAGTGGCTCGACGGCGTCACGCACAACGTCGCGCTTGCGGAGCTCTTCCACCACCCCGACGCCGAGAAGTGGGGCGTGTTCAGCGGCGTCAATCACCATCTGATTCCCAACGGCGGCGCCGGCCCGAAGGCCGGCCGCGCCCACCTCTTCCACGAGGGCCTCGCCGAATCCCGCCAGCGGGACGACAATTTCGCCAAGCTCGTCAAGAACCTCGAGGCGGCCTGCTCCTCTCACCCGGAAGCGCGCAAGCTCGTGGACTCCTGGAGCGCCCGCTACTACGAGGCCATCTCGAAGTGGGACTTCCTCCCGAACTCCCCCACCCTCATGAACGCGGGCCGCGAGCTCCAGCAGCTCTCCGCGTGCTACGTCCTGCCCGTGCCGGACTCCATGGAGGGCATCACGAAGTCGCTGGCCGCGCAGTCGCTCATCCAGAAATCCGGCGGCGGGACGGGCTTCTCCTTCAGCAAGCTGCGGCCCAAGGGCGACATCGTCAAGAAGACCCAGGGGGTGGCCAGCGGCGCCATCTCCTTCATGCAGATCTTCGACAAGATGACGGACGTGGTCAAGCAGGGCGGGACGCGCCGCGGCGCGAACATGGGCATCCTGCACTACACCCACCCCGAGATCAGAGAGTTCATCGTCATGAAGTCGCAGTCCTCGACCATGGAGAACTTCAACGTCTCGGTGAGCATCGACGAGAAGTTCATGAAGGCTGTCCTCGCGGACGCCGAGTACGACCTCGTCAACCCGCGCACCAAGGAGGTCGCGGGCAAGGCGCGCGCCAAGGAGATCTTCGACATGATGGTCGAGTACTCCTGGAAGTCCGGCGACCCGGGCTTCGTGGTCCTCGACCGCATCAACAACTCCGGGTCGAACCCCACGCCGGCGCTCGGGCCCATCGAGTCCACCAACCCCTGCGGCGAACAGCCCCTGCTGCCGTGGGAGCCGTGCAATCTCGGGTCCATCAACCTCTCGAACTTCGTGGAGGGGAAACCCGGCGAGGGGATCTTCAACTACAAGCGCCTCGGCGAGACGGTCCGCTTGGCGGTCCGGTTCCTCGACGACGTCATCGACATCAACAACTACCCGCTGCCCGAGATCGAGAAGATGGCCAAGGGCAACCGCCGCATCGGCCTGGGCGTCATGGGCTTCGCGGAAGCCCTGGTCAAGCTCGGCATCCCTTATGACTCCGCAGCCTCCCTCGAGACCGCGACCAAGGCCATGCGGTTCATCAACGACAACGCCCTCTCCGCGTCCGAGGGCCTCGCCCGCGAGCGCGGCGTGTTCCCGAACTGGAAGAACTCCATCTTCGACCCGGCCGGCGTCTACTACCGCGGCGAGACCCGCGCGCCCCGGCACTGCGCGCGCACGACCATCGCCCCGACCGGCACCATCGCCATCGCGGCCGGGCTGCAGGGCAGCGGCATCGAGCCCTTCTTCGCCGTGGCCTACACGCGCTACAACGCCAAGGCCCTCGAGGCCATCAAGAAGGGCGAGGCCCCCAAGCCCGCGGACGTCTTCTTCGAGGTCAATCCGCTCTTCCGCGCAGTGGCGGAGAAGAACAACTTCTTCGGCCTCACCGAGACCGGGCTCTGGAGCCGCATCAACGACAACCACAAGTCGGTGCGCGGCATCCCGGAGATCCCAGAGGCCGTGCAGAAGCTCTTCGCCACGGCTCACGACGTGTCCGTGGACTTCCACGTCCAGATCCAGGCCGCCTTCCAGCGGCACACGGACAACGGGGTATCGAAGACCATCAACCTCCCGAACTCCGCCACCATCGAAGACGTCCGGGGCGCGCTCCTGCTGGCCTACGAGCTCGGGTGCAAGGGCATCACCATCTACCGGGACGGGTCCAAGGCCCAGCAGGTCTTGAACCTCGCCCCGAGCCCGGCCAAAACCAAGCGCCGCGACCCGTCCACGGCCTTCGGCGTGTCCTCGGAGTACTATCAGGTCAAGACCGGCTACGGCCCGCTCCACCTGCACATCAACTACGACGAGCGCGGGCCCTACCAGGTCTTCACCAACATCCCCCCGCTGGGCACCGAGATCTCGGGCCTGACCTCGCTGGTCGGCATCCTGCTCTCCAAGTACCTGGCCGAGGGCGGCGACCCCATCAAGATCCTCAAGCACCTGAACTCGGTCAAAGGCGACCGGCCCATCGGCCTCGGCGACAACAAGGTCAACTCCATCCCGCACGCCATCTCGCTCGCCCTGAGACAGCACCTCAAGAAGACCGGGTGGATCAACGAGGGCGAGACCGAGACCGAGAAGGCCAAGCTCGACGTCATCGCGCTCCCCAAGGCGGAGTACTGCCCCAAGTGCTACTCCTCCAACGTGTCCTACGAGTCGGGCTGCTCGGGCCCGACCTGCCACGACTGCGGCTTCTCCGAGTGCTCCTGACCCGATAGCGCCCATCCGATCCCCCTCTTCGTGACAAGCCCCGGAAGGGGGTCGGATGGGCCAGGGGCAGGTCGTCCTCCTCTCCCCTGGTGCCTGAGCGTTCAAGGAGTCGCTCAGGCGCCAAGGGCGGACCGCGGCGCCAGGGGCTCACTGACACGCACTGACAATGTGACTGGCGTCACGGACTTTTGTCACACCGCCCCCTCGCTTGATTTGGAGGAAAAAACCACCTATACTTCATAGTGCTGGAATCCCTATTAATGAAACGATTACAGTCATCCCGCGGCGTCAGCCTGGTCGAGCTGGTCGTGGCCATGACCATCATGACCGTCATCGCCATCGCGGGCATGAGCAGCTTCAGCTACATCACCAAAGCCATCCACACCTCCCGCACCCGGACCCTGGCCAACAACCTCATCCAGGAGAAGATGGAGGTGATGAAGAACTACTCCTACTTCCAGATGCTCGTCACCACGCACACGGCCGTCAACTCCACGCACGGCGTCGAATACGACGACGTCACCTACGTCCCCGAGACGGTCAGCATGTGGGGCTACCCAGTGTTCACCCGCGCGACCCACGTGGCCTATGCCGAGATGGCGGGCACTCAGATCACCACCGTCTCCTACGCCTCCGTGGACACGGGCTTGAAGCAGATCACGGTCTACCTCATGTGGGAGGACGGCCACAACAACAAGATGCTGACCATCAAGAACCTGCTGGCCAACCCCGCGGCCACGGGCATGGACTCAGGCATCCGCGGCACGGTCAACAAAGCCGTGGGAGGCGCCCTCACCGGGGCCGTGGTCGAGGTCGTGGGCAACCCGAACTGGACCGCGGTCAGCGACTCCGCCGGCGCCTACACCTTCACCGTGTCCAGGGGCACCTATTCCGTCATCGCCTCCTCCACCGGCTATTACCAGCAGATTAGGACGAACATCTCGGCTCCCCGCGGGGGCTTCGGCACCGCGGACTTCACAGCAGGCAATGCCATGGTGGCGATCGCCACAGGCGCGTTCAAGACCTCGGTGTGGATGTCCACGAGCATCGTCATCAGCCAGGTCGTGGCCGGCACCGGAGCCTACATCGACGACCCGGGCAGCGACGATGCCGGCTACCGCACACTGCACGATGTAGCAACCCTTGCCGCTCCCCTCCCCCTCAACGAAAGGGATGTCGAGTACGTCGAGCTCTACAACCCCACGACCTTCACCTGGACCCTGGACTCCACGAACTTCCAGATCCTCTACGGAAACCAGGACTGGTCGGTCCCCAAAACAATCCCGCTGGCCTTCACCAACAATACGCTCCGCCCCAACCATTACTTCCTGATCGCGAGCACCACGCCCATCAGCATCCATGGCTCCACACGGACAGCAGACGCGGTGTACGGGACCAACGCCCAATTCATCGCGAACGGGTTCGACAACTGGACCTACGATTACAGGAACGTCATCAAGGAATACGTCGATATTCCGCCCGCTCAATGCGCTTGGTGTCAGACCGCCCAGCCCGGCGGGATCGGCATCAAATACAACGGCGTCTACGTGGATCGGGTGGCCTGGAGGACAGGCGGCCTGACGGCCCCTGAGGCATTGACGGAAAGGACCGTTGGTTGCCAACCGACATACGCCGATGGCCTGAAGGACGGGGACGCCATCGTGCGCATGACCGAGCCGAACGACTATAAGGCCGCCTACGGCCCGGCGTACGACACGGACAACAATGCCTCGAACTTCCGCTACATGGTGGCCATGCTCGACGACTACAGCCTCCCGGTCTACGCCAACGCCTCGGACGGGACCACCGTCTACCCGAACGCCTATGACTGGAAGAGGCCGGTGGCGGGCAAGCCTGCCCACGGCGCCATTGCCGCGGCGCCGGACGGCTACTCCCTGGCCTCCCAGGCGTATCCCGTGAGCCCTGACACCGGAAACGAACGCGCCGACATCTTCATCGAAGGGGTGACCACCGGGACCTGGACCATCACCGTCTCCTCCGGAGCCTACATGCTCCAGATCGGCACCGTGGCCATCACCCAGGGCGCGACCTACTACATCCCGGACGCCAGCACCGTGTCCTCCTGGACCGCATCCGGCTACTACAATACCCGGCTCACATCAGCCTCCACGGGCGGCTTCGTCCAGGGCTATGTCTACGGAGCCGACACCGCCTATTGGACACCCCTCAACGACTTGCTGGTCTGGGCATCAGGGGTCACGGGCCGCACGAACTCCAACGGGTTCTACCTCCTGAACACCACCAGCGGCACGGTCACGGTCACGGCCAACTACAGCACGGACAACGCGAGCTACTCCCCGGACTCCCAATCCACCACCCTCAGCATCGGGGAGGTTCAGACCATCCCGGCCTTCCACCTGGCCCAGTCCGGAGTCATCATGGGGTACGTCACCACAGGCACCGGGGCCCTGCCCAACGTGGTGGCCAAGGCGGTCCGGACCGGCGCCGCTTACGAGAGCTACTCCGACCCCTCGGGTTATTTCTACATCAGAGCCTCGACCTCGGCCTTCACCTACACGGTCACGCCTGTCCTGGCCTCCGGCCAGGCCTACACCAGCTCCCCGTCTCCCATGACCGCGTCCCTCGCCTCCACGGGCAGCAACGTGTTCGTGGGCACGGTCACGGTCAGCGGCGGCATGGGCAGGATCACGGGCTCGGTCAAGTCCGACGCCCTGTGCTCGACCAACGCGAACTGCGTCATCACGACCGGAGTGCTCCTGCTGGCCAGCAAGGGGACCATCAGCGATCCTCCGCCCGCCATCTCCGGCGTGACCGCGCCCGGCCTGGCCGACCCGATCTTCTCGGTGTCGAGCCAATCGGACGGCACCTACAACCTGGAGGTCACGGCCGGCTCCTACTACATGGCGGCCTACTATCCGCTCGCGGACCCCTACTCGGGCTCCCTCTCCTTCCAGCGCAAGGACAAGACGCCCGCCCAGGTGTCCGTGACCGCGGGCGCGACCACCGCCAACATCGACTTCTCGGGGACTTGGCCATGAGAAGACGCCTCCGCAATCGGGGCTTCACCCTCACCGAAGCCCTCATGACCGTGGGCATCGTCTGCATCCTCGCGTCCGTGGCCGCGCCCATCATGCTGCAGATGACGAACTTCTGGAGGCTCACCACGGCCCGCAACGAGATCGAGCGGGACGTGCGCATCTGCCTGGAGACCGTCAACCGCTACCTGCGCCAAGCCAAGGCGTCCTCGGTCACCATCGACCAGTACTCCGTCACCGACCCTCCCTACTCGCGCATCAGCTTCACCCCGGAAAAGGGCGGCACCGTGACCTTCTACCAGAGCGGCCAGAACCTCAAGATGATCCTGTCGAGCGCCACCGTGGTCACGACCACGCTCTCGAACCGGCTGGCCTATCTCTCCTTCTCCTATCCCGCGACCTACGACCCGAGCATCATCTCGGTCGCGGTCACGATGCATGCCCCGACCTACCTGCAGCGCAGGAAAGCCCTGCAGCTCTCCATCCAGAAAGTGAGGATCATGAACTGATGAAGAGCGGGCGTGGGCAGGTCCTGGTGGGCGTCATCCTCCTCATGCTGGTCCTGGCCGTGATCGTGCCGGTCATGGTCCTCTATACCCAGAACGAGGCGAAGTGGTCGGTCAAGCAGACCCAGAACATGGCCGCCTTCCAGCTCGCCGAGGGAGGCATCGACCGCGGCTACCGCAAGGTCTCCGAGAGCACCACGACCTGGGCCGCGGCCATGGCCGGGACCATCCCCGCGGGCTACAACTTCAACCAGGTCTACACGGACATGACCGGCGGCTGCTACGCCATCGGCATCTCCAGCGGCCCGGACGAGGACCAGGCCACGGTCATCTCCATCTCCAAGCAGGCCGCGGGCAAGGAGGCCCGCGCCATCCAGGCCATCTACACCAACTCGCCCCTGGGCGACACCGCGGTCTACGGCAAGTCCGGGGTGGTCCTGGACGGCTCCCAGACCGACGTCAACTGGGGAGCGGTCATCTCCCCCAACAGCCTCACGGTCAACGCCCGGGAATACCCCCAGTTCTGGAGCGCGGGAAGCATCGACCTCGACACCAACGGCTCCGCCCAGCCCAACTGCGACTCGGCCTGCGTGGGCTGGCACTCCTACGAGCAGGACATCCCCTCGGACCCGGGCATCGACGTGGACGGCTTCTACTTCGACGCGGTCTCCTCGGGCACCCTCTTCGTCGGCAACCAGTGCTGGGGCAAGAACTCAGGCACTGCCTGCGGCGTGGCCTGCAGCATGACCTGCTCGGACGCCACCTCGTGCAAGACGGACAAGACCTACTACATCCAGGGGGACCTGTGCATCGAGGGCAAGGTCTTCGTCCAGGGCAGGCTCATCGTGACCGGCAACATGACCCTTCCCAACGGCAACGCGGGCTACGGAGACGAGCACGCGGAGCTGCCCCGCAAGGCTTGGAAGCAGTACGGGAGGACCGCGGCCGCATGGGCCCAGTACCGCGACATGGTCATGACCTGCGGCGGGGCGCCGACCGCGGTCGACCCTGACGCTCCAGCGAGCTTCCCGGGCATCACCTCACCCTACAAGTCCGCGGCAGGCAGGTACAAATGCCTCAACAACATCATGGTCAAGGGCTTCACCTACGTGGGCGGCAACTTGAACCAGATCGGCGGCGCTGGCGGAGCGGACATGATCGGGGCCTTCTATGTGGTAGGCACGGTCACGGTCACGCCCAACACCCTCCACCTCTACTACTGGGACGACGCGGGCGACTACATGAAGACCACGAGCGTGATCCTCACCCGCGAGTCCTGGAAGGACCTGCCTGAGCGGCAGTGGCCGAGCTGGCTGACCTGCACGAACTGATGCCACCGCGGGCAGGCCTCTTCCTCGTGCTGGAAGGTCCGGATAAATCCGGGAAATCCACGCAGGCCGCTCTCCTCGTCCGCAGCCTGCGCGGACGAGGCCTGGACGTCATCCATACGCGGGAACCAGGGGGGACCTCCCTGGCCGAGGCGGTGCGGCGCATCCTTCTCAACCCCAAGCAGAACATCGTGCCTCTGGCGGAGCTGTTCCTCTACGAAGCGTCAAGGGCGCAACACACCCACGAGACTATCTTGCCCGCGCTCAAGCGCGGGCAGATCGTCGTCAGCGAGCGCTACGCCATGGCGAGCCTCGCCTACCAGGGCTGCGCCCGCGGCCTGGGCCTGCCTGTGGTCCGTACCTTGAACCGCGTGGCCTCCTTCGGCCTGGTCCCGGACCTGACACTGGTGCTCGACATCCCGGAGAGCGAGTTCGGCTCGAGGCCCAGGGGTCGGCTGGACCGCATCGAGCGCGAGGGCTCGGCCTTCAGGAAGAAGGTCCGCGACGCGTATCGCAGTCTCTCCCGCACCGAGCCCGGGACGGTCCTCGTGAACGGCCGCATGCCGCTTGAGGACCTGCGACGGCTGATCCTGAAAAGAGTCGAAGCCCTTCTAAGCAAGACGGGTCTCCACGACTGCGCGCCTCCCCCTGCCCTAAAGGGCTCTCCTTCGGGTGGGGGAGGCTTGCGACTTGGGGGCTGCTGACACATGTCTTTTTCAGATGTCCTGGGGCAGACGCGGCCAGGGGCCATCCTCGGCAGGTTCCTCAAGAAGGGACGCGTCCCGGCGGCCATGGTCTTCCACGGCCCGGACGGGGTGGGCAAGACCATGATGGCGCTCGAGTTCGCCAAGGCGCTCCTCTGCGCGGAGCGGCCCATGGACCCTTCCGGCTCCTGCGGGACCTGCCCGGCCTGCGTCTCGGCCTCCAAGCGGACGCACCCGGACCTCAAGCTCGTGGATACCCACTATCAGGGCAGCCTGCGCGAAGAGGACCCGGCCAAGCAGAAGACCCTGCGCGTGGACACCCTGCGGCACCTGCGTAAGGACATGGAGTTCGGCTCCATGATGGGCTGCTGGAAGGTCGCGGTCATCCCCGCGGCCCACACCATGGACATCGCGGGCGCAAGCGCGCTTCTCAAGATCATGGAGGAGCCTCCTCCCAAGACCCTCTGGATCCTCGTCACCTCCAGGCTGGAGAGCCTCCCGGCCACGGTGCGCTCCCGGGCGTTCCTCGTTCCCTTCAACCCCCTTTCCCCTGCCGTCATCCGAGGCATCCTCATCGAGCGGGGCCTGGAAGAGCGCCAGGCCAGGGACCTCTCCGAGCTCTGCGACGGCTCAGCTTCCAGAGCCCTGGAGCTCCACGAGGCGGGCCTGCCCGCGGCCGTGGCAGACCCCTTTGACGCGTCCGAAGGACTGCCGCGAGAGCTTTATCTTGCGCGCGCCAAGGTCGAGCTCTCCATCTTCTGCATCGAGCAGTCCCTGCGGCTGCGCCTCCGGCGGGGAGAGGTGCGCTACACCCGGGCCGCCCCGGCCCTTCAGGGCCTGGGCGCGCTGCGGCGGCACCTGCACTCCAATGCCGACCCCGGGACCATCCTGACCCTGGCGCACCTGCAAGTGGAAAATCTATGAAGCCAAAAAGGTTCTATATCACCACCCCGCTCTACTATGTCAACGCGGCCCCGCACATCGGGCACGCCTACTGCACGGTCGCGGCCGACGTCCTCAACCGCTACATGAAAGCCCAGGGCCGCGAATCGTTCCTGCTGACCGGGACGGACGAGCACGGTTCCAAGATCGAAGAGGCCGCTCTCGCGGCGGGCGTCTCGCCCCAGGCCTGGGCGGACGAGTATGCGGACAAGTTCCGCCAACTCTGGTCGCACCTCGACATCCGCTTCGACGACTTCATCCGCACCACCGAGCCCAGGCATTCGGAGTGCGTCCGGAAGGTCTTCGCCGCCCTGCAGGAGAACGGCGACATCTACAAGGGCCGCTACGAAGGCTTCTACTGCGTGGCTTGCGAGACATACTTCACGGCCACCGAGTCCCCGGAAAAAGAAGGCAAACGCTCCTGCCCTAACACGGACTGCGGCAAGCCCCTGCGGGTGGTGGCCGAGGAAAGCTATTTTTTCAAGCTCTCCAAGTACCAGATGCCCCTCCTCGACCTCTACCGCTCCAAGTCCTCCTTTCTGAGCCCCGCTCACCGCGCCAACGAGATCATCCGCTTCGTGGAAGGGGGCCTGCAGGACATCTCCATCTCCAGGACCAAGGTCAAATGGGGCATCCCCGTCCCGAACGACCCGGGGCACACGGTCTATGTATGGTTCGACGCGCTCATCAACTACATCAGCGCCCTTGGCTGGGGCCGCGACCCGGAGATGTTCGCCAAGGCCTGGCCCGCGGACGTCCACATCGTCGGCAAGGAGATCTACCGCTTCCACGCCGTGATCTGGCCCGCCATGCTCCTGGCGCTCAAGGTCGAGCCGCCGGCCATGGTCTTCGCGCACGGCTGGTGGACCGTTGCCGGGCAGAAGATGGGCAAGTCCCTGGGCAACTTCGTGGACCCCCGCGACGTCACCCGGGAGTACGGAGTGGACGCGTTCCGCTACTTCCTCCTGCGGGAGGTCCCGTTCGGCAACGACGGCGACTACTCCCCGGAGTCCATGCGCAAGCGCTACAACGCGGACCTCGCCAATGACCTGGGCAACCTCTTGAGCCGCGTGCTTCAGATGGTGGACAAGTACCTTGAAGGCCAGCTCCCTCAGAGGCCGGACATGGCCAAAGCGCCCCAGGCCTCCCGGCTCGCGGCCGAGGCCGCGGCCTTCGGGGAGGCCATGAAGAAGCTGGCCTTCTCGGACGCGCTCGGCATCGCTTGGGCCGGAGTCGGACGGCTCAACGGCCACGTCAATACCACGGCGCCCTGGACCCTGGCCAAGACCGACATGGAGAAGACCCGGGAGATCCTCTTCGACCTCGTGATCTCGCTGCGCATCATCGCGGGCTGGATCGAGCCCTTCATGCCCCAGACCGCGGCCAAGATGCAGTCCCAGCTCGGGGTGCGCCAGGTCCCGGACGGCCTGCTCGCGGAAAAGATCCAGAAAGGGCCGCCCCTGTTCCCCAGAAAGTAGGACGAAGCCGGCAGCCCGCTAGGGCAGGACGTCCCGGTTGAGGTCGCGCAGGATGGAAAGCGCCGCGACCAGGTATTTCCCCTGCCGCGCGCCGCCGCGGGCCTCCTCCGGGGACCCCACCCGGATGGGCAGCCACCCATTGCCGAACAGATTGACGGCCACCAAATCCTGGGGCACGCGACCCTCGTCGATCTTCACCCCGTGCTCCCGATTGAAGAGCCGCTTGAGCACCTCGGCCTGAGGCTCGCTGTCCCGGTGCACCATGGAGGCCAAGTGGACCCGGTAGCGGCCGAGCACCTCGGGCACCAGGACGCCCCAGCCGCGCTTGCGGGCGACCCTCAGCCAAAAGTCGTAATCCTCCCAGCCCTTCTTCAATGCAGTGTCGAACCCTCCCACTTTCTCCCACGCCTCCTTCCGGACCAGGGCCATGGCATCGAGATACGCCCGGGTCTTGAGGAGCGCCGGGTCCCAGACCCGGACGTTCGAAAGGCCTTCCTCCTCGCCGAACCGGCTGAGATAGGAATAGGCGAAATCAGCCTTGGTCGCGTCCAGCGCCCTGGAGAGCCTCTCCAGGCACGGAGGCAGGATGCTGTTGTCCGCGTCAAGGACGAACACGTAGGCCGTGCGGCTCAGCGAGAAAGCTTCGTTGCGGGCCGCTGACAGGCCTGCGTTCACCTTGCGCCGCGTCAGGGTCCAGCGCCTGAACCTGCGGCCATGGCGGCCCAGCCAGCGCCGGGCTGCCGCGGCCGAGCCATCGGTCGAGGAATCGTCCACCACGATGAGGTCCAGGCCGGCCAGGGTCTGGCGCGCCACTGAGTCGAGGCACTCAGCCAGATAGCGGCGGTAGTTGAAGAGGCTCACCGCCACCGTGACCTTGGGAGCCGCGCCATGCCGCCCTGGCTTGACCAAGACATCTGCCTCCCCGGGATCAGGGGGCCGGATGCTGACCCTGCGCTCCGGGGCATGGTCCTCCAGCGGAGGTCTTGGCTCAAGCCGCTTGCGCCGCGCGCCCGAAGAGAGCAATGCCTCCACCGCCGGCTGCAGGAAATCCGCCATGCGGCAGGATTTCGAGAAAGTCTCGAATCCCTGGTCCGCGATCTCCTGGGCCCGGCGCATGCCGCGGCCTGAGCCGAGGTAAAAGTCAAGCGACCGGGGGATGTCTCCCATGGTCGCCTCGATGAAATCACGACCGGCCTTGAGCGGCGGAGCGGGGTTCATCGGCTCCGTGACCATCAGGGCTCGTTGACCCAGTCCGTGCACGGCCACGCGGTGCCATTCGAAGAACAGCGCCTGGCTCGAGTGGATGTTCAGGACGATCTTCGAGCGCTGCTCCAGGCCTGCCATCATCCGGCCGTCCAGGATACCAGGGGCACCGTCGCGGATGAGGTTCCGCTCGTCCGCGAGGTGAATGGAGGCCCTGTGCCTGGAAAGCGAGGCAGCCGCCCGGGAGAAGAAGCCCCTGCGCCGGTCGGTCAGGCTCCCGGCGAAGAAGACGTCGATAGGCCGGTCCTTGAGTGCCCAGCTTCCTTGCCGGGGCCTCAAGGCCGGGTCAAGGAACACGCCGCGGTCCTGCCAGGCCAGTTCAGGGCTGCGCTTGAAGAGAGGGAACGCAGCGCTATAGCCCAAGGGCACATGCCGGCACTCCAGACCGCGGCCCGCGAGGAGCGCCGCGGCCCGGCTGTCCAGGTGCCACACAACCCTAGCCCTGGGGAAAAGCTGGAGGGCCAGGGAATAGAACCTGCTGCCAGGCTGCTCCGCCCCATAGAAGACCAAGTTGGCCGGCAGCGGCCCCTTCCTCAGGCGAACGCCCGCGCCCATCAGGAAGAACTCGTGAGGCGCCACGACCATGTGCCAGTCCATGTCCCGGGCGAAGCCCTTGGTCTCGTCCGCGACAGCGGCGTCAAGCCCGAGATCCCTCAAGCCGCAGGCCAGGAGGTCCCGGATCTCCTCGAAGAAGGAGTTGCCCAGGCTGCTGGCGTATACGACGAAGCGCGGCTTGGCAGTCATGGGAAGACCTTCCTCAGGCTCTCGGAGATGAGCTTGTTGGCCTTCGGGCCGTAGTGAGTGCCGTCATAACCCCTGTCGAACTTCTCCGGCCGCGCCTCCAGGAAGCCCTTCATCAGGTCGAGGGGGGCCGCCCCGGCCCGGCCGGCGGCCGCGGCCATCCCGTCGTAGCGTCCGCGGAATGCGAGGTCGCTCCTGTATCGCTCCATGTCCTCCGGCTGGGGCAGGAAGACTAGGACGAACCTCACCCCTTCCCGCTCCGCGGTCTCCTTCATCCTCCTGATGACCCCGAGGCTGATCGACACGGCCTCGGAACCCGGGCGCATCATGTCCTCCGCCAGACGCATCTCCCGGGAGCGGTACCAAGCCCTGGCCAGCAGTTTGTACAGGATGGACCCGCCGACGAGCGGCGGGGACTCGTACTTCGTCCTGAAGTAGAACCTGTCGTACGCCCGCTCGTGGGCGATGAAGCGGCTGCTGAGCCGGCCGCTGTTGTCCTTCCTGAAATCCTCATAACTCCGGTACGGGCTCTTGACGAGCTCCAGGCCGCCGTCCTTGACGACGAATCGCGGCATGGGCGGACTGGCCTGCCAGCCGGCCAGCCCCCTGTAGACGTTGACCTCCCGCCACGGATCCTCGGTCGGAACGAAGACGAGCATGACCGCGTCGTGGTCGACTCTTGCCCTGACGCGCTCATACCTCAGCAGGCACTGCCCCATGCTGTAGCCGTCCACCCCGAGGTTGACGAATTCCACGCCTTCCACCCCGGCGTTCAGGAAGTGGGGCCAGGTCTCCTCCTGGGGCGCCCTGCTGCAGTTGGTGAAGGAGTCCCCGAACACGAGCACGCGCCGCCGGCCCGGCGGCACGGCCTTGGCCGTGCCGCTCCCGGACCTGGCGCCGATGTTGTTCGACCGCCACCAGCCGTTGGGAGAGGCCGCGTTCTCCCTCGGTGCGTAACCCAGCTCCGGGTCCCTGTCGAAGACGCCCCACAGGTCCTCGGCCTCGATCCTCCGGCCTTTGACCACGATGTCCTGACGTTGCCCGGGCCCGGCGACAACGCCTTCTTCTAGGCCGACCGGAAACCTGAGCGGCGGAAGCTCCCTGCCCCAGAGGAGTCCCCAGCACCGATCCGAATGCTCGACGAAGAGCCTCGCGCCGGTCTCGAACGCCAGCAAGCCCGCGAGCATGGCCCCGCCTGCCAGGGCCAGGCGGCAGAGCACGAGGTCGCTCCGCTGGGGCGAGCCGGAGGCCATCTCAGGACCTCCCCGGCCTGGAGAACAGCCAGAGGTCGGACTCTCCGTCGGTCCCGAGCCTCTCCTTGACCGTGAAGGGCGCCAAGAAGCGCTCCAGCCGCTCCGCGAGCCCCACCGGGTCGGCGGCCTCCACGGACGCCTTGTACTCCGGCGTCCAGCTCGGATTCGTCTCCCTGGCCACGAACATCGAATCGGCGTAGACCGCGTCCACATAGCGGCGGATGTCCCAGCCATCCTTCATGGGGACGATGACCCTGTCGTAGCTCCCATCCAGGAAGTCGCCCCGGAGTATCCCTCCGAAGGTGCCGGTCGTCTCGAAGCGCCAGCCGTGAAGGAAGTCCAGCAGGTCGTAAGCGTGATGGTATTCGTGTATCCCGCCCGGGGACTGCAGGACCAGGACCCGTTCCTTCATCCCCGGGCCAGGGCCCATGGCCGCGACCCTGGCCGCGACAGCCCTGTAGAGGTCGAAGGGTACGGCGTCTCCTCTGTGGTAGACGATCCCGGGATCAGGCTTGAAGTAAGTCATTTCGTAGCCGTTGGTCAGCCTCAGCAAGCGCAGCCGGCGGAGCCGGCCGAGCCCGTCCCCCACCCCGAACGAGAAGGCCAGGAACTGGATCATCCCCACCCCTGCCAGAACAGGCAGCAGGACCCTGACCGGACCCCGGGGCAGTCTGGAGAGCGCGGCCGCGGACACGATGGCAGCCGCGGGCAGGATGGGAACGAAATAGCTCGGCTGCTTGAAATGGGGCATGAAGAAGATGAGGGCCCAGGGAGCGGATATCCACGCCGAGATCGCCCAGAAGCCTGGACCGCGCCTCTCCCGGAGAAGGAACCAGGCCAGGGAGCAGAGGAACAGCAGCAGGAAAGGCGGGGACATGAGCGTCTCGGACAGGCCGAGCGTGTAGACCTTCCAGGCCCTGAATTCGTGCCACGGCCCGGCAGCTTCGTGAAGGAACCCGGTCAGTCCCTTGCGCATGATCACCGGGGCCGAGTAATAGAAGAAGACCAGGGCGCCGGTCACCAGGACCACGAGCCCCATGTTGACGAGCTTGCGCTTGTCGAAGGATTTGGCCAGGGACGCGGCCGCGGTGGCCAGGAACACAGGCAGGAAATAGGCGGCGAAGGTGTCCTTGAGCAGAAGCCCGGCAGCGGCGCCGGCCGCCAAGACCAGGCAGGCTCGCCGCGAGGCGTAGCCGTCGGTCCTCAACGCGGCCCACACCGCTGCCGGCATGACTGCCATGACCTGGAAGTCGAAAGCGCCGTAGAGCCTGCTCAGGCCGTAGACCGCCGGGTAGAGGGAGAGCAGGACCATGGCGCTGATGCCGACCTCCGGAGGATAGCCGAGCTCCCCGGCCAAGGCCAGCACTCCCAGCAGGGCGATGGCGAGATAGACCATGTTCAAGACCCAGGTAACCAGCACGATGTCCTTGCCGGACAGCAGAAGTCCAATTGCGGTGCAGAAGGAATGCAGCGGCGCCGGCCGCCACACGTCCTCGTTGAGGGTCTTGATGAACACGGGCAGCGGGGTCCCTTTCTTGAGGTCACCGTACTGGTCCATCGCGGGCACGAAGTGCCGCAGGTGGAACGGGAAGCCGGCGCAGCGCTCGCGGTTCTGCCGGAGCCAGACCGCGTTGGCCGCGGCATGGACGGCCAGCACCCCGGCGAACACGAGCCAGGTCTGGCGGCGCCACTCAAGCATCAGCATCCCCGGCCGCGGCGCCCGCGGGAACGCGTCCTTGCCGCGCGACGGACCAGCGGCGCAGGAAGGTAGCGGCCGGGTTCTCGTGGTGGATGCGGAAGGCGCCCCGGCGCATGGGCCTGAGCTTTCCAAGCATCATGTCGAAGAAGGCCAGGGTCTTGCGCAGTACCTCAGCCATGGACCGGCATGCCAGCAGGTGCCGCAGGAGGAAGGCCGGCCGGAGCGCGAACTTAAGATATGCGTCGTGCGTGACCCGGTCGAGCCGCTCGCCGTCGAGGCCGTCCAGCCACGGCCTGGGCAGTTCCCGGTCGATCTCCCTGCCCGCGACCCAGTCGGCCCAGTAGTCCCTCCAGCCCCGGCGCTTCATGTCGCGCCACAGGCCGGTCCCGGGCTTGGCCAACAGCTTGGAGAACTGGGCGTAGTCGAGGTCCAGCGACCGCGCGAACGCGGCCGTGGCCGCGACCGAGGCCTCGGTTTCGCCCGGCACGCCCACCAGGAAGAACCCGAGGTTCTGGATCCCGGCCCGCCTGCTCCGCGTCAGCATCTCGCGGACGGCCGAAAGTCTGATGCCCTTGCCCAGGCTGTCGAGGGTCTCCTGGCTGGAGTGCTCGATGCCCCAGTAGATCCTCCTGCACCCGGCTTGCGCCATGGCATCGAGGAGGCCGGCGTCCATGTTGTCCACCCGGGACCGGCAGGCCCAGGTCACGTCCAGCTTCCGCGCCGCGATCCCGGCGCAGATGTCCAGGACGCGCCGGCGGCCGGCCGTGAAGTCGTAGTCGAAGATGTCGATCTCCCGGATGCCGTGCCGCTCCCGGCACTCCTGCATCTCGTCGAGAACGGTCTTCGGGCTGCGCGGCGCGTAGGGCGTGCCTCCCGCCTCGCAGAACGCGCAGCGGCGGGGACAGCCCAGGGAGGTCACCATGACCGTGAAGTTCTTGCGCTGGGTCGGGAACTCCGCGTAGAGCTCGTTGGGCAGGAGGTCCCTGGCCGGGTTGGGGAACAGGTCGAAATCCACGGCCTGGGGATGAGGGTTGATCACGACTCGGCCGCCCCTCTTCCACACCAGCCCGGGAACGGACTCGAGGTCGGGATAGGGACGCTCGAGCTCCCGGAGCAGGGCGGGAACCGTGTGGTAGGCATGCTCGAGGCATCCGAAGTCTATCTCAGGGTGACCTACCGATTCCCGGGGATAGACCCGCAGGTTGTAGCCGCCCACGAGGACTTTGGGCCTCATGCCGCAGGACTCGAGCTCGGACCGCAGGTACGCCAGCCATCCGAGGGTCTCCGGGAACATGTAGGTCGTCATCATGGCGCCGATGACGTCCGGCCGCCACCTCTTCAGGATGGACGCCGCGTCCTGCTTGGACAGGTCCAGGGTCCGGCAGTCCACGATGATGACGTCATGGCCCGCCTTCCGCACCATGGCGGCCACCCAGGCCAGGGACAAGGGCGGGAACAGGCCGAAGTATTTCTGGACGACCCGAAGGTTCTCCTCGTGGACCTTGTACGAGAAGGGATTGAAGACCAGGGCCACCCTCATGCGTCAGCAGCCTCCTCCCTTGAGCAAGTCCAGGAGGACCCGCCGGTTGAGGCGGAACGCGCTGTAGAGGATGTTCATCCTCAGCCTGGCGGAGCAGAAGCACGCGCGGCAATCGGGAAGGGGCACGCTGGACAGGGCCGCTGCCAAGCCGTCCCTGAGGATGTTGGGATGGCTCCTCCCCTGCTCCTTTAGACCACAGACCATGACGTCGCCGTCGCTCTCGATGCGGCAGAAGAGCCTGGCTCCGGCGCAGTCGACCCCCTGCTGCTCCGGCCACTTCCTCATGTAAGCCAGCTCCAAGAGTCCGTTCTCGAGGCAGTCGTGCCGCTCCTTGCGCTCAGCGAGGAGCGCGAAGGCCGCCCGGACCCGCTCCGTTTCCGCAACCGTCTCGTTGTCGCGGAGGCTGGAGAGGGCGTGGACGTCCGCGGGCTGGAACGACAAGGGCACTCCCCTTGCCGCGGCGAAGTCCAGGAGATAGTCCACGCAGTCCGTATTGAACTTGGTCAGCGTGGCTGTCAGGGAGACCGGGACTCCCCGGCTCTTGACGAACTCGACGGCCCTCTCCACCCGCCCGTGGCTACCCCTGGGCCTGATCTTCTCGTGCACCTCGGGAGGTCCGTCAAGGCTCAAGCAGACATGGTCCAGGCAGCTCAGGACCTCGGCGCGCTCCTCGATGAGGGAGCCGTTCGTGTTGACCCCGACATGCATGCCGAGCTCCCTGGCCCTCGCCGCGACCGCGGGGAGGTCCTCGCGCAGGAAGGGCTCTCCTCCCGTGATCTGGAGGAACCGGGTCCCCAGCCGCCTGAGCCCCAAAAGGAGCTCGAAGACCTGTTCCGTGGACAGCTCAGGCCCTGCCTTCCTCCACCGGTCGCAATAGGCGCAGCAGGAGTTGCACCTGTTGGTGATGAGGTAGCTCACGGCCAGCGGCGTCCGCCTGCCGCATGCCGCGGCCAAGAAGGCCGCCTTGCCGGCCGCGGCCCAATGCCCGAGCCCGAATCTCCGCTTCAGAATCATCCGGACGCCCCTCCCGCGGACCCCCTGGTTCGCCCGACCACCCCGGCCGGAAGAAGGCCAAGGCGGCTTAACACCCGTTCCCCCTCCCCCTCCAGTCCGAAGTGCCTCACCGCGGCGCCGCCGCCCCGGCCGGCCTGTGAGCCCGCGCAGACGGCCGGCAGTTCATGGTCGTATTTCTTCCGGAAGCGGCCTGCCGCGGAAACCCAAGCCGCGTCCCGCAGGCCGGTCGAGCGGTGGCTGAGGAGGATGTCCCAGGACGCCACGCACCGGTGCGTCCTGCGGACCTGCATGGCCAGGTCCAGGTCGTAGAAATGGAACCCGTCGAAGGTCTCCGAATCGAATCTCACGCGGCCGAGACCCCGGCCGGAGTCGAAGAGCTCCCGGCGCACGGCGAGGAAGAGCCCGTCCAAGGCCACGACATCGTCATCGGCCCGGTCCCAGGAGAAGACGCTCAGGGCCTTGGACCCGTCGGGGTGCTCGACCACCACGCGGCCTCTGAGGTGGGGAGAGCCTGCCGCTTCCCAGCGCAGGTCGTCGCGTTCCAGGCGGCGGGTCCCGGCCACGCCCACGAGGCCGAGGGAGGGGTCGGCCCGGAACTTGCGCTCCAGGAGAGCTCCCCAACCCCGGGTCAGGAAAGAGGCGTCATCGTGCATGAACACCAGGACCTCTCCCTTCGATCGGGCCGCGCCCAGGTTGTACGCGGCCGCCAGGCCCATGCGGCCGGCGCGGTTGGGGATCCTCCGGTATTCGTGGCCGGTCCCGACCGTCCGGGCCACATGGGCGCGGTGCGCTGATGACAGGTCAGGGTCTTGGGAAGAGACGATGACGCTCAGCATCAGGTCGGCATCCTGGCCAGGTTCCGGCAGGGCCCGGCCGAGGGCATCTCCCTAGCGGGGAGAACTAGTCCCCCTCGACGATGGAGAGGACCCCGTGCTTCTCAAGCTCGGGCTTGTTGTACTTCTTCTTGCCCCCGCGCGCAGGCTTGTCGCCCTTGGCCGGGCGCTTCTTGTGGTCATTCCTGGTCATCGCGGATATACTCCAGCCTCATCATATCATTTCCGAAGCTTGAGGAAGGCGCAGCGCCAGTCATCATGGATGAACACGCTCTTGAATCCGGCCGCTTCCGCGGTCTTCAGCAGGCTCGGCTGGATGCCGAACCAGCGGCGCAGTCCCTCGCCCTCCAGCCTCATGAGCTCGGCCGCGGTCGACGCGTACCCGAAGAACCTCGGCACCGGGATCAGGGGCAAGACGGCCATGGCCGCCCTCCTGATGATGCTGGGCCGCGGTTCCACGCAGCAGAGGAAACCGCCTTTCCTTAGAAGGGAGAAAGCGCCTCGGAGGGCGGTCTCCACCTCGCCGCGGGACCCGAGGTGGTGCAGTACCCCGAAGATCAGGACGCAATCGAAACTGCCGGGAGGCGCCCAACCCGGGTCGAGGCAGGAGCCCTCGCGCATCGGAAGATCCCCTGCCAGCCCCAGCAGGACCCTGTTGGGCTCGATGCCCCGCACATCGTGGAATCCGCGGGCCATGAGGAGCCGGAGGGAGTCGCCGAGTCCCGCCCCGATGTCCAGTATCCGCGAGTCCTTCGGCAGGCTGTCGATGTCGAAGACCCGAAAGTAGCGTTCCAGCTTGCGCGCGTTGTAAGGCCGGTGGCGAAGCCAGCAGGCCTCCCAACCCTCGTGCCTCTCGGGGCGGATCACGGGCTCAGCCGCGGCAGGAAGCCGCCGGCACTCAAGCGGGGCAGCTTGCAGTCCAAATAGTCCTTCCTCAGGACCCACCTCAAGAGCGCGGGACTTCTTCGGACCGCGGCCTGATGGAACTCGAAGCCCTCCCGATAAGCGCGGTTGAAGCGCTCCACCAGGGCCTGTTTCTCCGGATCCCGGTCGGACGGGTCGAACGCGCCGATGTTCTCGAAGCGCTCCTTCAAACGGTCCTTCCGCCTGCTCTTCGCTCCATCATCTTCGAGTCTGCCGCCGGATTCCCTGAGCCGGGTGAAGGAGCCGCCTACGCCGCTGAAGAAGAACCTCTTCTCGAAGTACTCGGGGGTCATCCTCTCCTTCGGGACCCGATGGCGGACCAAAGCTTTGGGGTGGTAGACCGCCTTGCACCCAGCCGCCTTGGCCTTCCTGGTGAGGCCGACCTCTCCATCCCCCTCGAATCGCCGCGCCTCCCAAGGGAGGTATTCCGGGTGGAATCCTCCAAGATCGAACAGGGTCTTCCTCCGGATCGAGAAATTGTCGCCCCAGATGAATTGAGGATCGATCGCCCGGGCCTTGCTCCCGAAATCGAGCAGGCCCAAGGGGGCGCAGAACCGGCCTTCGGGATGCCCGGTCCAGAACCACTCCAGCCAGGCAGGGGGCCGCGCCTCGTACCTGGGCAGGATGCGGCCGCCCACGAGCTGAACGCTTGGGTCAACGAAGGAGCGCTGGATGGCCTTCAGCCACCCCAAGGCGGGCTCGATGTCGTCATCGATGAAGACCAGGATGTCCCCGCGCGCCTCGGACGCTCCTCGATTCCGAACGAACAAGAGCCCCTGCTCCGGCTCATGGATGTACCGGAACCGATGCCCCGGATGACGCGCGATGAACCCCTCCGCGACGCTCCGGGTCGGATCCGTCGAGCCGTTGTCCACGATCAGCGCCTCGAACCCGTGGGCGGGAAAATCCTGTCCTCTCAGGGAACGCAGAGCTCGGATAAGGGACCGTGACCGGTTGAGCGTGGGGATGATGATCGAGAACATGGCAGTTCCTAGGCCAGGGTCACCACCGGCCGGACCCTTGCGGCCCTGAGGAACTCCAAGAGCCCCTGCAAGCGCCGGTAGCGGATGACCAGCAGATGCCAGACCGCGACATCCTCGGTCCGGGCGATGCGGCCGAGTTGGGCCGAGATCACCCGAGGATACGGACCGAGCCTGTAGACGACCCCTCCGGGGACCTCCTGCCTGAAAGGCTCGCCTGCCTCCGAGCGCCAACAGCACAGGACGAAAGGCTGTCTCCGGCGGCGCAGGCCCTCCATCACGCTCTTGGCGATGGCCCCGCAGGTCTGGTCCGCTCCCGAATCCCAGACAGCGAACCCCACCGCGCCTCCAGGCCGCCAGGAGGGATGCGAAGCCCACTCACGGGCGTAGCCGTCCAAGGCGCGGTCCCAGGAGAATCGGCGGCTCCTGCGCCGGGCCGCGGAGCCCATCCTCGCGGTCTTTGCCGGGTCCTTCAGGAGCCTGAGCATGGCCCGGGCCAGGGCTGCCGGGTCCTTGGGCTCCACGAGAAGCCCTGAACGGCCGTGCGTCACGAGCTCCGGGATCCCTCCTGTCCGAGAGGCCACGACCGCTTTGCCCATGGCCATGGCCTCGATGACGGCCCCTCCCAGGCTCTCGCGCCTGCTCGGCAGAACGCAGAAAAGGCTCCCTCGCATGAGTCCGAGGACCCTTGGGTGGGACTGCTGCCCCAGCCAGACCACCCTGTCGCCGAGCCCGAGCCTCTCGGTGAACGCAAAGAGCTTCCCTTCCGAATGGTCGGCTCCGGCCAGGACCAGCCGGACGCGGTCCACGCGGGAGGCGACCTCGGCGAAAGCCATGGCGAGCACGTCGACGCCCTTGTATTCCCCGAGCCTGGCGGCGCAGAGGATGTACGGCCAGGGCAAGGACGGCCCTGCCGGCCGGGGCGCCTCCCGCGCGACCACGGGCGCGCCGTAGTAGACGACCTTGATGCCCCGCGCGTGCCGCGGGCACCAGTACCCGGTGTACGCCTTGGTCCAGGCCGAGTTGGCGTTCACGGACCAGGCCGCGTCCATGAGGCGGCCCGTGCCCTTCCTGTCCCAGCCCGGGTCCGGGACCCTGGCCCAGTCCTCGAGCCTCACCCGCTCAGGCTCGGTCATAGAGGACGCTGAAGGCGGCCGCGGCCTTCCCCCAGCTGAATCGCAGGCTCCTCTGCCTCGCGGCCCTTCCAAGGCGCTCCCTCAAGGCCGCGTCCGAAGCGAGCCTTTCCATGGCGCTGGCCAGGGCCGGGACGTCGCCGGAGGGCACCAACAGGGCGTGCTTGCCGTGTCCGGCGGCCTCCGGGATGCCGCCGACCCGGGAAGCGACGCACGCCTTGCCCTCAGCCATGGCCTCGAGGAGAGCCATGCCCAAGGCCTCCCTGCGGGAGGGCAGGACGAAGAGGAGGCAGCCCCGGATGAGACGCCGCACCTCGGCTGGGGCAAGGGCGCCGGAGAAGAGCACGCTCCCGTCCAAGCCCAGCCTCTCTGCGAAGCGGGGCAAGGCTCCGTCCAGCTGGTCCCTGCCCGCGATGACCAGTTTGAGGTCAGGCCTGGCCTCCCTCAACTTGGAGAAGGCCATGAGCAGGATGTCGAGGCCCTTGTAGGGCGCCTGCCTGGCGGCGCAGAAGATGTAAGGTGATCGCGGGATTCGGACTCGGGCGGCCTTGAAATCCGGCAGGGCCTCCGCCACCCCGCATGTCACGACCGACGACCGGCCCCGAAGGAAGGGCCAGAGCCGCTCCGCCTCGTCCAGGCTCGAAGCCGACACCGCGGTCGCGTGCCGCGCCCGCCGCAGGAGCGCTCCCAGTCCGCTCACGCCTCCGGCGAAGCGCAGGTAGTCCGGCAGCACGAGATGCAGGCTCGCGATCATGGGCCAGCGCTCGAGCTCCAGCGCCCGCACCAGGAGCCGGTGGGACCGCCCGAATACGTGGCAATGCCAAAGGTCGAATCCGAAGCGCTGCTGGAGCCCTCGAAGCTCGGATACGGTCCCGGCGCTCGCGAAGCGGAACCTTCCGGCCCGGCTGGGGACCCCGCCGTGGCGCCTTGGCCCCACCAAGACAAGCTCGTGGCCGAGGGCCTCCAGGGCTGCGGCCAGACCGGACGCCACAGCGGCATCCGTGGGGTCTCCCGGGTCGATCCAAGCCAGGGCGATCCTCATCGGCCGGCAGCGACCTCCGCTCTCCTGGGGCGCTCATGCCATCGCCGCTTGGCAAGAAGGAAGAGCTCTTCGATCTCCCGGGAGTCCATGTTCTCGTTGCGCATGGAGGGCACGCAGCTCGTCAGCCTCCAGGGGCCGGGAGCCTCGATCCAGCCCTCGGCAGCCGCGCGCCGTTCGAGCGCCGTTCCCGGGAAGGGCATGGCCATGGAGAAGGAGGCGGCCTCGGTGTCCAGGCTCAACGCGAAGTCGATGAGCGCGAGCGCGCTCTCCCGGGTCTCGCCCGGAAGTCCGACCATGTAAAGCCCATAGGTCAGGATGCCGGCCGCCTTCAGCGCCTGGACTTGGCGCCGGATGAAGGCAGGGCCGGGGTGGCTCCTGCCAATGGCCTTGAGGACCGCCGGGCTCATGGACTCGACCCCGAAGGCGACGCGCAGGCAGCCGGCCTCAGCCATCAGCCTCATCAGGCCCTTGTCGAGCCGCTCGAGCCTGGTCTCGCAGCCCCAGGCCAGGGGCGCGCCGGCCCGGACCAGGGCCTCGCAGAGCGCCTCGGCCCTGGCGCGGTCAACGCAGAAGTCCGGGTCCCTCAGCTGGACGAAGCGCAGGCCGTAACGCGACCTGAGCGCCGAGAACTCGGCCGCGACGGAGCCCACGGACCTGGCGCGGACCTTCGAACCCTGGCTGAGCGGCTGCGGGCAGTACCCGCAGACCATGGGACAGCCCCAGGAGGTCTGCGCCGTCACGAAGGAGTAGCGCCGGTAGTCCGTGAGGTTCCAAGCCGGCACAGGGAGGAAATCCATGTCCGCGGGAAGCTCTCTGCTCCCCGCCTCCCCCTCGGCCTTCCAGAGCCTTCCGCTCCTGGCCAGGTCAAGGAAGCCGGCCGGCCCGTCTCCCACCACCACGGCGTCAGCCGCGCCCGAGTCAAGGATGGCCCGGCTTTCCGCGTCCGCGGCAGGGCCGAAGAACAGGATGCGTCCCTTGAACGACCGCCTCAGGAGCGCCGCCCACGCGAGGTCGCGGGGAAGGGAGAACCCTCCTGTCCTGATCGCCACGTGAGAAGGGCGCCGGGCAAGGACCTCGGCGCAGCAGGAGCGGTCGTCGAGCCCGAGGAGCGGAGCATCCACGACCTCGGCCCGGACGTTGTTCTCGATCAGCAGGGTCGCGCCGTGGAAAAGGTCGAGCGTGGGCAGGCGCAGACGGCTGGATTTGCAGAACTCGCCGAACCCGGCGTGGGAGTGCTTGAAGCTGATGAAGCCGGGAGGACTCGGGGGGTCCACGAACACGAAGCGGCCACTGACCGCGGCCCGGCAGCCGCTGCTCACGCCGGCTCGATCATCTTCTCCCGGCGCAGGCGCTCGACGAGCTCCCGGCAGTCGCGCCGGATGACGTCTTCAGAGGCGTCGAACTCGGCGCCCAGCCGCGAGACGATGTCCTCCACGAGCTTTCCCTCGCCGAGGAGCTCCCAGATGCGCAGGCCGGTCCCGCTCAGGGAGTAGTAGGCCGCGGTCTCGACATCGAGGATGACGGCTTCGTCAGCCACCTTGCGCCAAGCCACCCGGCTGGAATGCTTGAACGCTTGCGGCTTGCGCGTCTCGGTCTTGGGCATGTCGTGACCTCCCTTTATCGAGTTACTATAGCTCTTTGCGCTCAGGGCCTTCAATCAGCGGCAATTGGTATGATTGGGATGCCATGAGGCGCCATGTTCTGGCCGGAGCCCTCATCCTCGCAGCGGTCTTCGCAGCCTACTCCAACTCCCTGCGCAACGGCTTTGTCTGGGACGACCACCTCTATGTGCTGAACAACCCTTTCCTGGGAGAACCGGGGAACATCCGGTTCCTGCTCGACCCGAAATTCTACGCTTCTTCCCCCTGGGTCCTGGCAGGCAACAGGCCCGTGTTCCTCGCCTCCCTGGTCTTGGACCGCACGGTCTGGGGCTTCAACCCGGCGGGCTATCACCTCACCAATCTGCTCATCCACTCCGCCAACAGCCTCTGGGTCTATGCCCTGGCATTATTGATGACCGCGTCCTGGCCCGCTGCTCTGCTCGCGGGACTCTTGTTCGGGCTTCATCCCCTAGGAACCGAGGCGGTCAATGCCGTCTGCTTCAGGCCGGACCTCCTGGCCGCCTTCTTCGTGTTCGCGGGACTCTGGGTCTATCTCAAGACGCGAGCCTCCTCCGCTTCACGGACGCCGCTGGTGATCGCGGCCTGCGCGGGCCTCTTCGGCCTGGGACTGCTCTCCAAGGAGATGGCCGCGAGCCTTCCCCTGCTCGTGCTGCTGGCCGAGGCGTGCTTTCCGCTGGAGGCTCGCAGGCGCGCCCGCCTGGCCTGGACCGCGGCGCTGTGCGTCCTGATCGTCGCGGCCTATGCCGCGTTCTGGGCGCCGCGTTTCCAATACTCAGGACTCGGCAGCACACCGGCCCTGCGCTCAGCCATCGACAGCTACGCCTCCTCGGTCCATGAACCCGGCTCCACGGCCAAGCCCGCGGTGCCCAAGCTCTGGGAAAGCCGGTTCTTCTCGCGCGCCTCTTCGGAATCGGAAAGGCTCTACAAGGACCGCACGGCATGGCTCTGGACCATGTCCGTTGCCTTCAACGAGTACTTCAGGCTGATGATCTTCCCTGAACCCCTGGTGGTGGACCGTTCCCCTGGCCTGTTCCCCATGTTCAGCTTCAGGGTCTTCTCCTCCCTGGCTCTCCTGGGACTGCTCATCCTTTATGCCGTTGTCCTGCGGCCTACGCATCCCATGTCTTCGTTCGGAGTCGCGTGGTGCTTCATGAGCCTCATCCCGGTCTCCGGGATACTTCCCCTCTTCAACCCCATCGCGGAGCGCTACCTCTATATGGTGATGGCCGGAGCCTGCTGGGCCGTGGGCTCAGGGATCGCAACCCTGGCGGAGTCTCGGCCGAGATGGGCCTTGCCCGCTGCCGGGATCCTGGCCGCGCTCATGCTCGCGGCATTCGGCTTCCGGACCCACGCCCGCAACCATGACTGGGAAAGCGACCGTACGCTTTTCCTGAAGGCGCCGCTCGCGGATCAGACCGCCAGGGCTTCCTTCATCCGCGGCAATATCCTCAGGCAGGAGGGAAAGCTCGCCGAGGCTTCCAGGGAATACATCCAGGCCCTGCGAACGGACCCCGGGTTCGCTGAAGCCTGGCTGAACCTCGGCATGGCGCATGCCGCGGCCGGAGACCGCAAGGCCGCGGCCTTCTGCTATGAGAAAGCCGTGACCCTCTTGCCTGGCAGCCCGGTGTTCCAGTTCGGCTACGCCCTCTTCCTCGCCGCGGACAAGGACAAGACCGCTGCCGTCAAAAGGTACCGGCTCAGCCTGGACCTCGACCCCGCGTATACCCAGGCATGGGTCAACCTCGGCGCCCTGTACCGCGACAGCGGAAGGTTGAAGGAGGCCAAGTCGTGCTACGAGAAAGCCCTGGCCCTGTCCCCAGCCGACCCGGTCCCCTATTATTCTTACGCGGTCCTTCTGGAAAAGACCGGCCAACGAGACAAGGCTGTGTCTCTTTTCCGCGAAGCCCTGGCCAAAGACGAGTCATTCGAGCCCGCCAAGCAGCGGCTCGTTGAACTCCAACGCAAACCTGGCAAGAAGAGGCGCTGAAATATGCCGGCGTTGTGTCCGTCTCCCATTCGAACACCTGACCAGGGGCGGAAGAGCTGCCTGGACGCTGGGGTCATCATCCTTTGCTCGAGGCCCGAGGCTCTGGACAGGTGCCTGGAAAGCCTCAGCCGCCAGCAGGACCCGTCAGCCAAAGAGGTCCTTCTCGTGCTCAACAGCCGGGAGGAGGAATGCTCCAAGGCGGCCTTCTCTTTCCGCGACCGATTAGCCGGCCTCAAGATCCTGCGCGGAGACCGCCTCTCCCTGGGACAGGGCCGCAACCGCGCCCTGGCTGAAGCAGAAAGCCGCTGGCTGTGCTTCTTCGACGACGATGTCGTGGTCCCACCCGGCTACTTCACCCGGCTTTCCGAAACGCTCCGCCTGCATCCTGAAGCCGCTGTCCTCGGAGGCCCTGACCGCACGCCTTCCGGGAGCTCCCTGTTCCAGCGAAGCGTGGGCCATGTGCTCGATTCTCCGTTGGGCTCAGGTCCCATCCGCAGGCATGGCCGCGGCTTCCCGGACCGGACCTGGACCGATGACCGGGGCTTCATCCTCTGCAACCTCGTGCTCGACCGCGAAGCCCTCATGGCCGGAGGCTGGAGCTTTGACGAGGAATTGGTGCGCAACGAAGAGAACCTGCTCCTGGCAAGACTCCTCGCCTCGGGCAAGACCGCCCTGCACGACCCCGGGCTCTTCGTGTTCCACGAGCGCAGACCAGATCTGCCTGGATTCTGCCGCCAGTGCTTCCTCTCAGGCTGGGGCAGGCTGCAGATGACCCTCAAGTCCCCAGGCTCGCTTCGGCCCTTCCATCTTGGCCCGCTTTTGGCAAGCGCATGCGTCCTGGGCAGCCTCTTCATGCCTGCCGTGTTCTTCCCCGTGCTGACAGTCTATAGCTTGGCCTGTCTGGCCAATGGCCTGCTCCTCCTGAGCCGCCACCCGGAGGAGCCTCTCTCCGCTCTCACATGGCTGTTCTGCCTCGTGCCATCAGCGCACCTGTGCTATGCCGCCGGTCTGCTGGCAGGAGCATGGGACAGGCTTTCGCGCCAGCAGGGCCCGCGCCAGGCCCGGTCCTGACCGATGTCAGCAGGTTTGGAACTCGATTTCCACGGGACCACAGTATCCATCTCCAGTGATTCTCCGGACCTGCTGAAGAACCTGGCCAGGGACTTCGCCTATTTCGCGGTCCCTGACCACAGCGCCCTGGCAAGCCCTGGCCGTACCGCGGACCAGGCTGACAGCAGCCTTGAGCTCCGCGCCTGCGCTCCGCCAAAAAACAGGCTCCCCGCGCGACAAGGGCTGCGCTGGCGTTCCTCCTCCATCTCATCCGAGGGCTCCCTGCGCAGAGTGGACTATGAGGGCCGGGCCTTGCTCGAATACGACCTCAAGGCCGAACGCGGCGTCCTTTGGAGCGAGGACCCGGACCTCATGCACGAACTCGCCTACCTGGCGGTGCTCTCGCGCGTTGGAGACCTGCTCGACCGCAAGAGCCTCCACCGCGTGCACAGCCTGGGCTTCTCTTTTCAAGGCAGGGGCGCCCTGCTCCTTTTGCCCATGCATGGCGGCAAATCCAGGCTGGGCCTCGAGCTCTTGCGGCACGAAGGGTTCAAGCTCCTCTCGGACGATATCCCCCTTTTGGACGGGAAGGGCCGCACGCTCGTCGCATTCCCCTTGAGGCTGGGCTTGCGCGGGGATGACTGGCGGGGAGTGCCGGAGCGCTTCGTCCGTCCCTTCAAAAGACGGAGGTTCGGGCTCAAGCACCTGGTGGACGTGGATTACTTCCGCGACAAGATAGCGGCCTCGGCTCCGCTCTCATGCCTGCTCATCGGAGGCCGCAGAGATCCGGGCAGGCCAGCCATCGAACCCTGTTCCAGGGCAGCAGCAGCAGGAGCGCTCATGTCCCACATGGTGCTCGGAATCGGTCTTCCCCAGGTCCTTGAGCTCATGCTTCCCCTGCCCCCATACCTGCCAGGAGGCCTGCGCTTGGCAGGCATCGCAGCCCGAAGGACATCCGCGGCTCTTGCTTCCTCGGCTCATGCCCGGTGCCGCAGGTTCCTGCTCAGCAATGACCCTGCTGACAACGCAGCAGCCTTGGCTGATTTCATGGCACGACCATGAGACCGCGGCCAGGGAAAACCAACAGGCCGGTGGTCCTGGTCCTTCCGTCTTCGACAGACCCGGCCCATCGCAGGGTCGCTGACTCGCTCGCCCCGCTCCTGTCCAAGTCAGGGTTCAAGACCACGGTGTTCGCTCCGAGCCCGGGAATAACGCCCGGCACTGCCCGCAAGAAGCTCGCATCCCTGCTCTCCCGCGAGCCGGCCGGCATCTGCCACATCCAGTTCTTCAGCAGAGGCCTCGGCTGGCTCCTGCCCGCGCGTTTCCCGCAAGAAACGCGCGTCGTTTTGACTCACCAAGGGGCTTCCCTCGCCCTGATGGAGCATCCTCAGGCTTTCCACGCTCTGGCGCGCAGAGCCGCGGCAGTGACCACGGTGTCCCGGGCGGGACTGCGCGAGCTCGTCGCCGCCATGCCCTGGATACGGTCCAAATCCTGCGTGATCCCGAACGGAACGGACCTGCCGAAAAAGAGCCGAACCATGAGAACGGAATCCCCGCGCAAGCGCGGGAATCACATTCTCTGCGTCAGCCGCCTGGCAGCGTACAAGGGGACCGACATCCTGGTCATGGCCTTCGCCGGCCTCCTGGCCCGCGGGCATGACCTCGACCTGGTCATCGCTGGCCCGGACCAGACCCAAGGCGCCATCACCAGACTCATCCGAAGACTGGGACTCTCGGACAGAATCCACCTGCCCGGAACACGGACGCCTGGCCAGGTGAGCCGATTGCTGGCCGACTGCCTCTTCTTCGTCCTGCCTTCGCGCAAAGAGAACATGCCCATGGCCCTCCTTGAGGCCATGGCCCAAGGCAAGGCTGTGATCGCGTCCAGGGTCGGCGGCATCCCGGAAGCGGTCCGGCACGACAAGGACGGGCTCCTGGTCCGAGCCGGAGACGCCACGGGACTGACCAAAGCCATGGAACGCCTTGCCCAAGACCAGGGACTGCGCCTGCGCCTGGGCAGAAGGGCTGCCGCATCCGCTGAAAGATCCGCCTGGAGCGCCATCGCCCGACGCTATCGCCGCCTCTACTACAGCCTCGAATGAAAAAACTCGCCGCGATCGGCGCCTTCATCCTTTTCGGGAGCATCACAGCCGTCTTCTTCAGCGACATCCTTTTCCCCCTGGGCTCCACATATCCTTCACCCAGGACCGTGACCTCGACAGACCTCCATTCCCTCCTCAAAGTCCTGCCTGGCCGCGACATCGGCCGGGGCACACGCGAAGGCGACCCCATGAACCTCGCGTTCTGGGGCACGGACGGGGAAGTGCGGGAAGCTCTTCAAGGAACAGGCTGGACCGAGGTCCCCCTGCGCCTGGGAGCGAGCCTCCGCGCTGGAACGGCCCAGCTCCTCACAGGCAGGAAGGTCACCATGTTTCCGCCGTTCAACCTCTATCAGGTCCTCTCAAGGACCCAGGACATGAACTGGGCCATGGTGGACAAGCCCCTGGTCTCGCGGCATCACTTCAGGCTGTGGCGCACCGGGTTCACGGACAGGGGAGGCCGCCAACTCTGGTGGGGCTCGGGCAACAGGGACCTTTCCATCCGCTGGTCGGACCTCTCCCACAGGCCGGACCCGGACATGGATGCCGAGCGGGAGTTCATCGCAAAGTCCCTGGAAGGCTCTGCCCTGGTGAGGAAGCTGTCGCGCCACACCCTGCCCCAGATCCCCTTGAGCGGGGCCAATGACAAGGGCTACGCGTTCAGGACGGATGGCCGTGTTCTTCTGGTGGAGCTGGCTGTGCCCGGGACACCAGGCCCAGGGCCCGTCCCAGCCAAAGGACCGGGCCCGAGACCACGTAGATGACGCTCGCCAGGAACAGCACGCTCTGCGGGTAGACGAAGAACAGGAAAGCCCCGGCCGTGCCGGCGAGCAGGACCAGGACGTTCCTCGGCGGATAGATGCCGCTCTCAGACCCGTTCTCCGCGTCCCCGATCTCGTGCCTCTGCCACAGGGTGCCGGTCTTGAAAGCCGCGTAGGGGATGGTGGACACCATGAGGAAGGCGATGGCCACCACCATGAGCGGGGCCAGGGTGTAGATCCACGGGAGCTGGTTCATGAGGACCTTCCAGGTGTGGGAGGGCTTCCCCTGCTCCATGATCTGGTAGAGCAGGATGAGCGCGGCCAAAAACGAGGCCGCGGCCGGTATGGGCAGGCCGGTGAACGTGGTCTTGCTCCCGCCTGAATCGTGCACCAGGGCGTTGAACCGCGCGAGCCTCAGGCCCCCGCACATGGCGAAAAGGAAAGCCATGAACGAGCCCCACGGCCCGTAGTCCTTCAGGATGAAGGCGTACATCATGTGCGCGGGCGCGATGCCGAATGTCAGGAAATCCGCGAGCGAGTCGATCTCGATGCCGAAGGTGGATTCCCCGTGCACGAGCCGGGCCACCCGGCCGTCGAGGACGTCGAAGATGATGCCCAGGAAGATGGCCCAGGCCGCGGCCGAGAGCTCCATGCGGTGCGACGCCATGAGGGCGTAGAACCCGCACGCCATGTTCCCGATGGTGAAGAACGAAGGCGCCAAGAGGCGGCCTGACCGCTTCAGCGCTTGCCGGTCCATTCCCCGATCTCCGTGATCCCGCCGAACACCTTGTCCCCGGGCTTGACCAAGCACTTGGCCGTGGCCGGGAAGCGCACCGCCGCCTGCGAGCCGAAATGGATGATGCCGTAGCGCTGTCCCGAGGAGAGCTTGTCACCGGCCTTGACCCAGCACTCGATGCGCCGCGCGATGATGCCCGTGATCTGCTCGACCGTCACAGCCTCGCGGCCGTCCGGCTTCACCCGCATCTCCACCCGGAAGTTAGACTTCGCGTCGTCTTTCATGGCAGGCAGGAAGGAGCCCTCGTGCCTTTGGACCAGTTCCACCGTGCCTTCGCAGGGCGAGCGCTGGACGTGCACGTCGAAGATCGAGAGGAAGACCCGCAGGACCGTGCCGCCCGAGCCCTCGTCCGCCACGCTCAGCACCACCCCGTCGCCCGGAGAGTAGAGCTTGTTCGGGTCAGCCGGCAGGATCCGTTCCGGGTCCCTGAAGAAATAGGCGCAGAACAGCATGAACACCAGGCCCAGGAACGACAGCAGGACCCCGAACGCGTTGAGCGCGGATATCCTGCCGATGACGAAGCCCGCGACCACCACCGCGGCCGCGTACCCGATGTAAGTCAGACCCGGCTTGGCTATCTGCATGTTCACTCGAACCTGGGCAGGGAGGGACTCGAACCCACACGCCCTTTCGGGCAGCGGATTTTAAGTCCGCTGCGTCTGCCAGTTCCGCCACCTGCCCTTCGCCGTAGATTTAAGCATTTTTCACGATTTCGGAAGGCCGGCTTTTGCCGACCGTAAATATCGGACGACAGCGTAGCGGATCAGTCTTCCGTTCCGAGCTCGAGCTGCGGGCTTTCCTGGCGGGACAATCTGAGAATCTGGCGCACGAACTCTCGGGCTGTTTCGAGCGCTTCTTGGGCCTCTTTGAGCCCAAGCGGCAGATCCGGCTCGTAGGTGAATTGGTTTCGTTTGCGTCGCATCCGCTCGAACTGGTAGGCCAGATTCTCATACGCCGTTCCGAGAAAATGGCCGGCGAGGTCCACCACGGTTTTGTGCTGCCGGCCGTCAGCCGGCCGATAGCCCTTGAGGAACATCAAGCCACGGCCCGCCCGGAGCATGGCAAGGTAAGCGAAAGTATAGGCAGCCTCCTCGTCTATGTCGAGATTGGCCTTCGCCGTCTTAATATCGCGCAGAGCGCGTGCCAGGAGCTTGCCTGCCTGGGACGCATCCCTTGGATGTACCTTGAGGAAGCCGCCATCAATAAGTTGCCGGATGAGGTCAGCGGATGCCATCGATGTCGCCCATGATGCGGATTCTGGGACTCTTGAGCACCTCGGCCACGAAGGAATCCCGGCCATGCCGCCGCTTGATCCAGTCCTGCCTGGAATAGAGGGTGTAGTTGACCTCCCTCTGCAACTGCTTTTCCAACTCCTTGACCGATTGTATCAGCGGCTTCTCATCAACGTCGCCGATGACCAGGAGGTCCAGGTCGCTATCAGCTCTCTCCCGGTTCCGGGCGAAGGAACCGTAGATGCAAACAGCCTCGACTCCATCGACCCCCGAGAGCCAGCCGCGGATCGCCTCTTCCAAGCCCACGGTCTTGGCTACCAAGCCCTTGAGCTCAGGATAGAGCGGATGCTCGACATTCAGCTTGTAGAGCTTGAGCTTGCCCAGCCTGCGGGAGGAAAGCAGGCCCGCGGCCTCCATGCGGACGAGTTCGCGTTGAAGATTCCCGACGAGGACACCTGTCACCCTTTCGAGCTGCCTTGGGAAATACTCAGCCTCCGGGTTGGTGAAGAACAGGGCGAAAAGCGACCGGCGCGCCCTGGACTTGTGCAGGCCGAGAAAGAAACCGGGATTGTTTTCCATTTGCAGTACAAGTGTACTCTTATTTGGATACAATATCAAGACGCCGTTAGTCATGGCCATAGCCTCCACTCTATATACGAGCGAGGGGCAAATTAGTTCCCTTCAATGAGGCCAAAATGGGACCAAAGTCCAACCCAAAGCCAGGAGGAATCGGAGAACTCCGGGAAAGGGCGGGAAGGACAGGCTAATACAGGCTGAGCTCGCGGCGCGACGAAAAGAGCCCGGGAGTCTGCTCCCGGTTCTGCCTGCGGGCGGAGCGCAGGACGTTCTCTTTGATGTAAGAATGCAGCTCGGCCAAAGACAGGTGCCCGTCCTTGCCGGCCGCGCCCTGGAGGCCCTTCAGGAGGAAATAGGTGAACATGCCGTGGCCCTGCTCATCGAGGCCCCCGGCGATCTGGTCGCTCGAGGCGGCTGTCAGGACAGCGAGCTTTTCGGGCACGACCGCCTCGGCCACGGGGACCAGAGGCCGGGCGCCCTTGGCGATCACCGACCGCCCTCCCGCTCCGGAGAAGCAGGAATCCAGGAGCACGACGACCTCCCTGGCCTTGAGGCCGGCCAGACGCTCGTAGAGGCGCGGCACGGGATAGGCGCTGGTCTGCAGGTAGGACGCGTCTCCATCCCAGGGGATGATGTACGCCGTTCCTTTTTGCGGGTCGGGCGAGCCGTGCCCGGAGTAGTAGAAATACACGCGCGAGTCCTCTCCCACGTTGCGCGGCAGCCATTCCTCGATGTACCTCTCGATGCCGGTCTTGGTCGCGCGCGAACCGGTCAGGAAGATCGTGTTCTCCTCGGGCACGCCGAGGGTCTTCTGCGCGTGCTTCTTGAAGGCCGCCGCGTCGCGTTCGCCGTACTGGGCGGCGGGCAGGGCCTGGTACTTGTCGATGCCGATGATCAGGGCGTAGTCATCGGGCTTCCGGGGCCCGGGCCGGGCAGCGTCATCGACGTCCGAGGAAACCTGCGTGGACTCGGCAGGCGCGGCGGCATCCGCGGTCTCCACGGAGGCCGTCGGGAGCCTGCCCCCGGCTGCCAGGAACGCGGGCTTCATGGCCAGGATGCTGTCGTCCTTGTCCATGGAGGACTTCAAGTCCTGGAAGGCCGCGGCAAACACGGTCTGGTAGTCGGACCCGACAGCGACCCCGGTGAAGGTCCTCGACCATACGATGGCCCAGTTCTTGGAATTGACAAGCTCCAGGTCCAGGACGACCTTGCCATCCACCCTGCCGCTGATGCCCTCGAGGGAGGAAAGGTTGGCCACCTTCACCGAGCCCTTGAGGATAAAGGGCGATTCGCCGGCACGGACCCCCTTGCGTCCCATGGCCCCCTTGACGACCTTCTCGAAGACCTCGGTGACGGGCCGGTCCGTGTTGATCGGGGCCGGCGAGTTCAGGGGCAGCTTGTAGCCCACGGCGGTGCGGTCCGCGCGGTCGTCCATGATGGGGTCGAACCTCGCCAAGAAGACGGCCGGCCCCGCGTGGTCCTCGGCCCGCTCCAGAGGGATAATCGCGTCCGTGCGCAGGAAGGTCGGCCTCAGCGAGGCGCAGCCGAAGGACAGGATGGAACCCAACGCGACGGCCAGACTCTTCTTCATGGACGCTCCTTCGGCTTGGATCCGGCCACCATCCCCGCGCACTCCCTGGCGATCCACGCCAGCCGGTCCGCGGCCGTGGCTCCCACGGCCTCCAGGTAGGCCGGCGTCCCGTTGAGCGGGCCGGAGCTGAAGCCGAGAGAGGCCGCGGTCTGGAATCGATTCGTCTCAGAGGGCGGGGTGATGTCTTTTCTGCTGAACAGCTCGACGTTCTCCTTGTCCAGGACTCTCAATTGCCACTGGAAGACGAAGACGATCTCGCCCGCGTCGGCCGCCTTGAGCGTCATCTTCGTGGAGCGATTCAGCCGCGTCTCGATGATGGAGATAGCGGCCACCACATCGTATTCTCCCGGCTGAGGCAGCTGCCTGAGCACGGTCACATGCCTGAACGCCTGGCTGAAGGTGTCCTGGGCGACCTTGCTCAACTCCCGGGCGACGGGAAACAGGTTGTCCAAGTCCTGCGTCGAAGTGACGTCTTTGACGAAATCATTGCAGAAGATCGCCCCCACGCCGCAGATACGCGTCGTGACCAGCATGCGGTTGCCCATCGGATCGGGGACCACGACGGCGACGCTGAGCGGCTGCTTGTCCTGCGGCCGGATCCCAAGGTCCTCGGCCTGGGCATTGATGGGGTAGGGCCTCAACTGCAGGGGGACACAGGCGCTGGAAAGGGCCGCGGCGAACAGGATGGCTGTCAAGCGGGGCATCAGGCGGCCTTTCATGATCTCTTCGAGCATATTATCAATATTGCAGGCATCCCGTCCTGCGCCGGGATTTCCGTCATGTCCATGGCGCCGCGCGCCCGCGGATTTGCCAACGACGGGCCTGATATCCGAGAATACCCTCCTCTGGAGGCATCCATGAAGATCATCCTTCCGGTCGCCGGCAAAGGCACGCGCCTGCGTCCGCACACGCACACCAAGCCCAAGTCCTTGGTGCGCGTGGCCGGCAAGACCGTGCTCGAGCACGTGATGGACAACCTGGCCGGGCTCAAGGTGGACCAGTTCATCCTCATCACGGACGAGAACGGCGCGGTGGTGGAGGAGTTCTTCCGGAGCCATTTCCCCAAGGCGAACGCGGTCTTCCTGCCCCAGGTCGAGCTCCTCGGGCCCGCGCACGCGGTGTCCCTGGCCGCCCCGCACGTCAAGAAGGGCGACGACCTCCTCATCGTGTTCAACGACACGCTCTTCGTCACGGACCTCACGCGCATCCCCAAGCTCTGCGCGAAATACGACGGCCTGATCTATTCCAAGGAAGTGGAGGACTACAAGCGCTTCGGCGTCAATGTCATGAAGGACGGCGCCATCGCGGACATGATCGAGAAGCCCGACCGACCGGTCAGCAAGCTGGCCCAGGTGGGGCTCTACTACGTCAAGGACGGGGCGGCCTTCATGGGCTTCATCCAGAAGGCCATCGAAGCCAAGCTCACCGTCAAGGGAGAGTATTACCTCCCGGCTGTCTTCAAGCTCATGATCGCGGCCGGCTCCCGGCTCGCGGCGCCTGAGATCGAGGAGTGGCTCGACTGCGGCAAGCCCGAGACCCTGCTCGCCACCAACCGCTACCTGCTCGAGCGCTCCTCCAAGACCACCCCCGCCATCGAAGGGAGCGTCATCATCCCTCCGGTCTTCATCCACCCCTCGGCCAAGGTGGTCCACTCGGTCATCGGCCCCTTCGTGTCGGTGGCGGAAGGCTGCGTGATCGAGGACTCGGTCATCAAGGACTCGGTGGTCAACGCGGAAGCGGACCTGACCAACGTCATGCTCAACGACTCCATCATCGGAGACTCGGTGACCCTGACCGGCGCCTCACAGCGGCTCAACATCGGCGACAACTCGGTCATCGACATGGGGTCCGGACGGGCCTGACCGCGCCCCGAGTCCCTCAATAACTGGTATAATGACAGGGTAGAACACAAGGTTCCTCCTACCCGTCCGCCGGCAGCCGGCGCCTTGCGACCGCACCGAAGCAGCGCGGGACGCGGGTCTCGCAAGGAAGTCCCCAGATGAAACAGTGCGACGCCACCACCCTGCACTCGACCTATTCCCGGGCGCATCGCTGCTTGAAGAAGACCGGGGTCAAGAACATGGGCAAGAAGAACCTCTGCCCGCACCATCGCACCATGGAGGACCGGAAAGCGGTCCCGTCCGGGCCCAAGGCGGGCAAGGGGAAGTCATGAAGCCCCTGACCGACAGCCGGTCGAGGCCTGACCACGCCGTCTCGGAATCAGCGCCCACGGCGCTCGAGCACACCCAGGAGAACGCGAAAGCCATCCGGGCGAGCATGCAGCGCTGGCAGGAACACAACAGGCACGGCCGCTCCATCGGCAGGGGCCTGAGCGACTCGGAACTCGTGGACCGGGTGGCGGGCGAGACCGGGGCCAGCAAGACCCACGTGCGCCTCGCGCTGCGGGACGCTTAGACTTCGCAGACCACGATCTTCAGAGGAGGCTGCCCGTCGAACGAGGGGAAGTCTCCCTCGGGCTCGAGCCTCTGGAGGGACCTGACAGGCCTTCCCGCCTTGGCGGCGCAGCGGGCCAGGACCGAAACCCAGGTGTCGAATCCCGCGGTCGGGACATGGTTGGTCGCGATCACCCTTCCCCCGGGCTTGGCGGACAGGACCGCGGGCTTGAACAAAGAAGGGTAGTCTCCAGCGACGTCCACGGCCCCAAAGGGGCCCTTGGACCAGGCCGGCGGGTCGAGGAACACCAGGTCGAAAAGCCTCGGCTCGAACCTCTGGTACCGGCCGGCCTTGACTCCGCGCCGTCCCACCGGGATACCCGCGAGCTGGCGCAGGACCGCCAGGCAGTCCTCCTCGATGACACGGAACCGCGCCTCAGGGATCCCGTTGAGGAGCGCGTTCCTCCTGCCGATCTCGAGGTTCGAGGACGCGAAGTCCACGTTCCAGACCTCGTTCGCTCCTCCGGCAGCGGCGCAGACCCCTGAGCCGCAGGTGTAGGAGAAGAGGTTCAGGACGCTCATGCCCCTGGCCGCGGCCTTGAGGAACCTGCGCCCCGGCCGCAGGTCGAGGAAGAGCCACGGGTCTAGGCCCCGGTGCCTGGCCCGGATCAGGTAGCTCAGCCCGAACTCCTTGCACTGGATCTCGATAGGGGACTCGGGCCGAGCGCGCCGCCATTCCTCTAAAGCCCGGGTGGAGCCCTCTCCGCGGTGGTTGCACGCGAGATCGAAGGGATGAGGAAGCTTCCCGCGGAGGACCTCTTCGATGGATCCCAGGTCTCCGGGAGCAAGGCTTTCGCGGAAGGTCTGCAGGAGGATCAACGGGCCGTAACGGTCGATGGCCAGGCCGGGCCAGCCCTCGGAGATGCCGTGGAACAGGCGGTAGCAGTCCGTGCCTTCCGCGTGGAGGGTCTCCAAGAGGGCTTTTCGCCGATCCAAGGCCCGGCTGAACGACTTTTCGAAGGAACCGGTATCCATGGGGAGAGGACATTCTCATTATGGCATTTTGAGTGAACCACGGCCGGGCAGCGCATTTTGTTAGAATCCTCACAGGACTTTCATGCCAACGAAAAAGCTCGCGGCCGCGGCGTTCAAGCGTCTCATCGAGACGGACGCGCCTGCCGCGGCCCGCTTCCTGCAGGAGCTCGAACCCGGCGAAAGCCAGGCCCTCCTGTCCGGGCTCCCTGCTGGAGCCACGGCATCGGTCGCGCCGCACCTGCATCCCGGCTTCCTGGCCGGCCTGCTCGAGACCCTCCAGCCTGACGCGGCCGGAGAGATCCTGCAGAAGGCGGGCCAAGGCCCGGCAGCGGACGCTTTCCGAGCCATGACCGCGGTCGCGCGCGCCGCGGTCGTGGACTCTCTCCCGGCCGAGCGCAGGAAAGCCATCCAGGAGCTCCTGTCCTACCCCGAGGACAGCGCGGGCCGGCTCATGACCCCGGACCACATCGCCTTCCCCAAGGACACCTTGGTGCGCGAGGCGGTCCAGAAGCTGAGGGAGCTGGCGCACAACCACAATGCCGCGACCTACGCATATGTCGTGGGAGCGGGGAACAGGCTCGCCGGGGTCCTCAACATGCGCGACCTCCTGCTCGCCGATGCCTCGGTCCCCATCGAGTCGGTGATGCGCAAGGGCGTGCTCGCGGTCTCCCCCTTCATGGACCGTGAGGAGCTCGTGCGCCTGGCAGCGGAGAAGCAGTACATCGCGTTCCCGGTGGCGGACAACGACGGCCGCCTGCTCGGAGTGGTGGCCACGCACCACCTGCTCGAGCCGGGGCATGACGGCGCGGCCGAGGACCTGCAGATCCTCTTCGGCGGCAGCGCGGACGAGCGCGCGCTCTCCCCGGTCCCGTTCAAGGTCTCGCGCAGGCTCGGGTGGCTGTTGGTCAACCTCGCCACGGCGTTCCTCGCCGCGAGCGTGGTGGCCGTCTTCGAGGACCTCATCACCCGGTTCGCGGTCCTGGCCGTGTTCCTGCCCATCGTGGCCGGCCAGGGCGGCAACGCGGGCACGCAGAGCCTCTCCATCATCCTCCGGGGACTCATCATGCGGGAGATCAAGCCCTCGGACGCGTGGACGGCCATCATGAAGGAATCCGCGGTTGGGCTCGTCAACGGGGCCGCCATCGGCCTGGTCACGGCAGTGGTGACCTGGCTGTGGAAGGGCAACCCCGCGCTCGGACTGGTCATCGGCCTGGCCATGGTGGTCAACCTCGTGGCCGCGGGAGCGGCAGGAGCGGCCATCCCCATCGCCATGAAGAAGCTGGGCTTCGACCCGGCACAGTCCTCGGGCATCTTCCTGACCACCGTGACGGACGTGGTGGGCTTCTCCGCCTTCCTGGGATTTGCCACGGTCTTTTCGGCCTGGCTGACATGAACGCATCCGACCGGTCCTTCTCCATCCCCGTGTCTGCGGTGAAGCCCGACGCAGGGGCGCTGCTCCACGCCCAGGGCGTCACGGGCCGGGCGCGGCCCGCGGCGGCGGAGGCCGCGGCCATCCACCTCCTGGTTAGGCTCGCGGCCCCGTCCGCAGTGGTCCGCGAGGTCTCCCCGAAGAAGTTCCTGAAGGTCTTCGCGGGCGAGGGTTTCAATGAGACCCCCAACCCCCTGGAGGCGGTCTTCTCCGGGGCCGAACGCCTGGCCCTGTTCGCGGTCACGCTCGGCCAGCCGGTCTGCGACGAGATCGACCGTCTCTTCTCCGTCAACGACTCCACCCTCGGATGCCTGCTCGACACCGCGGCGTCTCTTGCCGCGGACCGGGCCGCGGCATGGGTCGAGACCGAGCGCCATCGCGCGTGGGCCAAGGAAGGACTCCGGTCCCTCAGGTACAGCCCGGGCTACTGCGGCTGGCACCTGAGCGGCCAAAAGAAGCTCCTCGCGCATCTGCGGCCCGGAAGGATCGGGCTGTCCCTGAGCGAGACCCTCCTCATGACGCCCGTCAAATCGATCTCCGGAGTCGTGGCCGCGGCGCCGCCCTCCCTGCACGCCTTCGAGCCCGGCTTCGCGTTCTGCGCCGCGTGCAAGCCGAAGAGCTGTTGCTCGCGCAAGAAAGAAGGCCCATCCCTGATCATGACCGGCATCCCGCGCCGGGCCGCGACGCGATGAAGCGCTTCCTCGTCGCCGGCCTGGCGGGGAGCGTCGTCCTCTCCGGGCTCGCCTGCCGCAAGCAGGAAAAGCCCTTGGAGAGCGCCTTGAGGACCGCCATGCGCGGCCTTCACGCCGCGCCGCCGTGCGACTCCCAGATCCCCGCGGAGTGGCCGGCCTCCTGGCCCGTGCCCACGGGAGACCGGGACGGCCGCGAGTTCCGCGTTTTCTTCTATCCCCTTTTCCGCGGGCCCGGCGGACAGCCCGAGGTCTTCGCCCCCATGGGAGAGGCCGTGTTCAGCGCCGCGACCGGCATGGCCACGACCTGCCGCCGCGCAAGCGGGACGCCCTCCTTCCTCGCGGCCCGGCGCTGGCACGAATCCACGGACAGCCTCACGATCGAAGAGTTCGAGCTGCTCGCGGCCCGGCTCCTGGCGGCCGCGGAGGACATGGGCCGCCTGTTCGCGGCCCAGCGGCCGCCCTCGCAGGACGAGGCCCGGCGGGTCCGGGAATTCCGGGACCTCTTCGACCGGCTCGCCGAGCCCGCGCTCCGCGGCCCCTACACGGAGCTCAGCCCCGACTTCTGGCACTGGGTCCACCTCCAGGCCGGCCCCCCGCCTGGGAAACAAAACCCTTGACATAAATCCGGTATTATGGTAATTTATTACCAGATTACCAGATTTAAGCGAGACCCTCGACCATGCCAGGCATCCTCAACATCTCGGAAGCGTCCGCGATCGGCGTCCACGCCATGATGCTCATCGCGGGCCGGCCCGGCCGGTCCAGCACCGTGCCGGACCTGGCAGCGGAGCTCAAGGTCTCGGCCGCGCACCTCCAGAAAGTCCTGCAGCGCCTGGTCCACGCCGGCCTGGCGGCCTCGACCCGCGGGCCCAAGGGCGGCTACGCCCTGGCCCGGAGCGCCGAATCCATCAGGCTCGGAGAGGTGTTCCAGGCCATCGAGGGCGCGCGCTCCCTGGGCGCGTGCCTGCTGGACAAGGACCGCTGCTGCATGGGGACCTGCGCGCTCGGGGACATGCTGCACTCCGTCAGCAAGGCCATGGCCGAGCAGATGCGCGCCCGGCTCTCGGACCTGGTCCGGGCTCCCGCGGAGACCGATGGAAGATCCAGGAAGCCGGGACCACGATTTGCGAAAAGAAGGGCCCTAATATAAAGGAGGAGCATCGAAATGGACATGTTCTGTTACCAGTGCGAGCAGGCCGTCGGAGGCAAGGGCTGCACCAAGGTCGGCGTCTGCGGGAAAGACCCTGAGACCGCGGCCCTTCAGGACGCGCTCCTGCGCGTCGCGACCGGGATCTCGCAATACGCGCACCGCGCCCGGGCCCTGTCGGTCAAGGACGCCGGGCTCGACCGGTTCGTGGTGGAGGCGCTCTTCACCACCGTCACGAACGTGAATTTCGACCCGTCCAGGCTCGAGGCGCTCGTCCGCCAAGGCGGAGAGCTCCGCGACAAGGCCCGCCAGCTCTTCGAGCGGGCGGCCTCCAAGTCCGGCAAGCCCGCGGGCAAGGTCTCCGGCCCGGCGACTTGGGAGATCCCCTCCGGCCGTTCGGCCCTGGTCGCGGAGAGCCGAGCGCTCGGCATCGACTCCCGCAAGGCGGCCAACGGCGGCGACGTGACCGGCCTTCAGGAGCTCCTGACCTACGGGGTCAAGGGCACGGCCGTGTACGCGGACCACGCCCTCATCCTGGGGCAGGAGTCCGACGAGGTCTACGCCTTCTTCCACGAAGCCCTCTCCTTCCTCGCGGATGACCCCAAGGACATCAACGAGCTCCTCAAGTGGAACCTCCGCTGCGGCGAGGTCAACCTCAAGGTCATGGGACTGCTCGACGCGGCCAACACCGGGACCTACGGCCACCCCGAGCCCACCAAGGTGCGGGTCGAGCCCGTCAAGGGCAAGGCCATCCTGATCTCCGGCCACGACCTCAAGGACCTCGAAGAGCTCCTCAAGCAGACAGAAGGCAAGGGCGTCAACGTCTACACCCATGGCGAGATGCTGCCGGCCCACGCGTATCCGGGCCTGAAGAAATACAAGCACCTCGCGGGCAACTACGGCGGGGCCTGGCAGGAGCAGCAGAAGGAGTTCGCCAGGTTCCCGGGCGCGGTCCTCATGACCACGAACTGCATCCAGAAGCCCGCCGAGTCCTACCAGGGCCGCATCTTCACGAGCGGTCTCGTGGCCTGGCCGGGAGTCTCCCACATCGCGGACCGCGACTTCTCCCGGGTCATCAAGGCCGCCCTTGAGGCCGAGGGCTTCAAGGCCGACGGGCACGACGCCTCCATCACCGTCGGGTTTGGCCGCAACGCGGTCCTCGGCGTGGCGGACAAGGTCATCGCCGCGGTCCAGGGCAAGAAGATCCGGCACTTCTTCCTCATCGGCGGCTGCGACGGGGCCAAGCCCGGCCGCAACTACTACACGGACCTCGCCACGGCCGTGCCCAAGGACTGCGTCATCCTCACCCTGGCCTGCGGCAAGTTCCGCTTCAACAAGCTCGACTTCGGCGACATCAACGGCATCCCCCGGCTCCTCGACGTGGGACAGTGCAACGACGCCTACTCCGCGGTCCAGATCGCGGCGGCCCTGGCCGGGGCCTTCAAGTGCGGGGTCAACGACCTGCCCCTGTCCCTGGTCCTGTCCTGGTACGAGCAGAAGGCGGTCTGCATCCTGCTCTCCCTGCTGCACCTCGGCATCAAGAACATCCGGCTGGGACCCACCCTGCCGGCCTTCGTGACGCCCGCGGCGCTGCAGGTGCTCGTGGACAAGTTCGGCATCGCACCGACCACCACCCCGGCCAAGGACCTCGAAGCCATCCTCGGAGTGAAGACCGCGGCGTAAGCGCACCGGACTGAAATCATGAAAAGAAAGATCGTCCGGTTCGATGACGAGAAGTGCGACGGCTGCGGCATCTGCGTCAACGCCTGCGCCGAGGGCGCCATCCAGGTCAAGGACGGCAAGGCCAGGCTGGTCAAGGAGCTCTACTGCGACGGGCTCGGGGCCTGCCTCGACGTCTGCCCGCGGGACGCCATCATCATCGAAGAACGCGACGCTCCGGCCTTCGACCAAGGCGCGGTTGAGAAGCATCTCAAGAAGCTGGGCAGGCCGATCCCCCCTCCGCCCCAGCTCGCACCCGCCGGCCCGGGACACGGGGGCGGACACGGGGGCTGTCCTGGATCCCGGATGATGGACTTCGGCGCAGGCAACGCGGCCGGGGCCTCGGGAGACGTCTCCTCCCAGCTCTCGCAGTGGCCGATCCAGCTCCACCTCGTGTCTCCAGCGGCGCCCTACTTCCAGGGCGCGGACGTGGTGCTCGCGGCCGACTGCGTGGCCTACAGCCTCGGAGATTTCCACGGCAAGCATCTCAAGGGCAAGAAGCTCGCCATCGCCTGCCCCAAGCTCGACGACGGCCAGGAAGCCTACCTCGAGAAGCTCGTGGCCCTCATCGACGAGTCCGACATCAACACCCTGACCGTGATGATCATGCAGGTCCCGTGCTGCCGGGGGCTGCTGGGCCTGGCCCAGCGCGCCCTCGAATCCGCCAAGCGCAAGATCCCGCTCAAAGCCGTGGTCGTGGGCATCCAGGGCGGGGTCCTGTCCGAGGAATGGGTGAAGTAGCATGATGCTTCACATCCTCACCCTGATCGCCCTGAGCATGCCTCACCCGGCCTTTGCCGCGGGCCCGACCCCGCCTTCGGCCGAGAGCAAGTGCGTCGCCTGCCACCGGAAGCAGTCCGCGGCCCTGGTGCTGGAGTGGGAGCGCTCCCGCCACGCCAAGAACGGCGTCGACTGTCTCGCCTGTCACGGCGCTGACCCGGGACAGGTGGGCTCCTGGGTCCACCGCGGGGAGAGGGTGTCCGCCCTGGTCACCCCGAAGACCTGCGCTGGGTGCCACGACCAGCAGGCTTCCGAGTTCTCGCGCAGCCACCATGCCCTGGCCGGCGAGATCCTCGCCAGCCTCGACAACGTGCTCGCGGAAAAGGCCGCGGGCATGCCGGGCAACAACGCGGACGCGGTCAACGGATGCCTCCAGTGCCACGGCTCCATCGTCAAGTACAAGAAGGACGCCCAGGGCGCCATCCTGAAGGAAGGCCCTGAAGGGCGCCCGGTCATCGACCCGGACACCTGGCCCAACTCAGGCATCGGCCGGCTCAACCCGGACGGGTCCCGGGGAAGCTGCAACGCCTGCCACTCCCGCCACTCCTTCGAGTCCAAGCTGGCCCGCTCCCCTGAGAACTGCGGCAAGTGCCACATGGGGCCGGACCACCCGCAGATCGAGATCTACAACGAATCCAAGCACGGCATCGCCTTCCAGGCCAACCGCGACAAGATGTCCCTGGACAAGGACTCCTGGGTCCTCGGCAAGGACTACTCGGCAGCCCCGACCTGCGCCACCTGCCACATCTCGGGCCACCTGTCCCCGGACGGGAAGGTGACCGGCAACAGCCACGACGTGGGGGAGCGCATCAGCTGGACCCTGCGGCCCGTGATCAGCTCCAAGCTCAATCTCGTGGTCTTCGAGGACGGGTTCAAGGAAGACTACCCGGATTCAAGGGCCCTGCCCAAGCCCGGCGAGACCGTGGAAACGGTCGAGAAGGTCCGGGAAGGCGCCAACCTCGTGACGAAGAAGGCCCCCCGCAAGGTGGCCCAGGTCCTGACCTGGCAGGACAGGCGCGCCAAGATGACCGGCGTGTGCCTCAACTGCCACGGCAGGGAATTCGTCGACAACTTCTACAAGCAATACGACAGCCTCGTCACCCTCTACAACGACAAGTTCGCCAAGCCCGCCAAGTCCATCATGGACGAGCTCTCGGCCGACGGAGTCCTCAACGCCAAGGCGCCCTTCGAGCACCGCGTCCAGTGGGTCTACTACGAGCTTTGGCACCACGAGGGCCGCAGAGCGCGCCACGGAGCGAGCATGATGGGCCCGGACTACACGCACTGGCACGGCATGTACGAGGTCTCCAAGCACTTCTATGAGGAGTTCCTGCCCGCCATCGTGGAGGCCGCGTCGCTCAAAGGCCCCGCCATGGAGAAGAAGTGGAAGGCCCGGGTCGAGACCCTGCTGGCCAAGGACGAGCACCTCTGGAAGAAAGGCTTGAGCGCCAAGGAAGCCGAGGCGCTCAAGAAGAGCTACCTGGAGCGCTACAACCAATAGGCTTCCGGCAGCGGGCTCGTCAGGGCCGGAAGAACCGGGCCTTGAGCACCCACCAGTAGCCCGCGGCCAGGCGCCGGAAGTCGAGCTTGGAGCCCCCCTTCCTGCGGTCCACGAACTCGATGGGGACCTCCCTGACCTTCAGGCCCGCGTCCCGGCCGCGGACGAGCACTTCGTGCACGATAGAGGGCCCGGCCGACTCGAGGGTGTCGGGATGGATGGCTTCCATGGCTTTGCGGCTGTAAGCCCGGAACCCTGAGTTGCAGTCCAGGACCGGCAGGCCGAGCAGGCTCCTGGCGAATGCGTTGGCGACCCGGGTAATGACGCGCCGGACGAGCCCCCGGTCCTGGTCAACCCCGCCTCCCACGAACCTCGAGCCCACGACCATGTCGCAATCATCCACGGCAGCCAGAAGCTCGGGGATGTGCCTGGGCTGGTGCGAGAAATCCGCGTCCATCTCCACGATGTAGTCCGCGCCCAGGGCCAGGGCCTCCACGAAGCCGTCCCGGCCCGCCCAGCCGCGGCCGGCCGGACCCTTGCGCGTCATGAGCCTCAGGCCGCCGTACAGGCCCCCGGCGATGAGCTCCTCCACGATGGCCGAGGTGCCGTCCGGACTGCTGTCGTCTACGACCAGGACCTCCAGGCCCCGGACCTTCAGGCCGTAGAGGGCGTCGATGAGGGCTTCGATGTTCTCCGCTTCGTCATAGGTCGGCACCACGACGAGGACCTTGAGGCTGCTCGTCACTTCACCCACCTGGCCACGGCGTCGACGACTCTGGAGGCCGGCATCCGGTCGAGGCAGGACCGGCCCCGCAGGCAGCGCGGCCGGTAGAAGCAGGAGCAGCCTCCGGCCGGGACCACGATCTCCCCTTGGCCGAAGACGTCGAGCTCGGAGGCCGAGGTCGGCCCCACGAGCGCGAAGGTCTTCTTGCCCAGGGCCGCGGCGATGTGGAGCGCGAGCGTATCCGTGGTCACGACCGCCTCGCAGAGGTCCACGAAACCCGCGAAGGACCTCAAGAGATGTCCGGTCCCGGGGTCGAGGACAGGAGCCCCGGACGCGACCGCCCCGGCGGCGGCGACGCCGCGGGCGATGGCCCGGTTGCGGGCCGCCTCGTCTTTGCCTCCGAAAAGGATGACCGGCCGCCGGAAGCGCCGGACCAGGGCGCGGGCCAGGCAGACCGCGGCCTCGACAGGGACCTGCTTGGCGGGCCAGCGCGAGCCTGCCCCGGGGTTTAGCCCGATGGCCGCGGGCCCGTCCGCGAGGCCCGCTTTCCGGGCAAAAGCCGCGGCGCTTGCCCGGTCCTCCGCGGAAAGGACGAGCACGGGCCTCAAGCCATCCTTCTTCGCGGGCTTGGGCAAGCCGAGGACCTTGAGCCAGAGCTCCGCGTAGGTCAGCTTGTTGGCCGCTTTGAGGCGGTCAGCCGCGGCGTGGCCGCCGTCCGCGTCGCGATGGAGAAGGCTCAGGTCGTAGTAGGGCGCGCTCGACGGGGTGTAGGAGAGCCCTCCTCCGCCCACGGTCACGCCGACGAGCTCGCCCCGGCAGACGGCCGAGGCCAGCCGCGCCGCGGAAGCGTCCTCCTCCAGGCTCAGCACCAGGTCGAAGCCGGGGCCGGGAGACAGCCCCTCCTCGGAGGTCGCGAGCTCGGAGATCCAGGGGTTGGTCTCCAGCAGGGGCAGGGCCGCCTTCGAGGTGAGCCAGGAGATGCGCGCTTGCGGATGCCGGCGGGCCAGGGGCCGGAGCAGGGAGGTGGTGCGCAGCACGTCTCCGAGGGCGGAGAGCTTGACGATCAGGATGCGGCGGCTCTTCACGGGGATCTTCAGGGGATGGTCAGCCTGCCGTTCCTGATGGTCAGCCCCGGCAGGTCGATGAAGAAGGGCGTCTCCGGGTTGTTCTCCAGAGAGACCGTGATGCTGCTCAACACTCCGAGGAGCCAGACCGGCACGGGGGTCACGCCCAAGGCGGCCCGCTCGACCTTGAGGAACAGGCGCCTCGGGGAGTCCAGGAGCGCCACGGACACCCTGGCCTGGACCGCGATTCCGTTGACCGTGGCGTCGACGGAGATGTCCTTGTCCAGGGCCATGCTCTTGATGACCAGTCCGTTGACCCGCTTCTCCAGGAAGCCCTTGAGGTCCTCCGCGGTGACGGTCAGGGACCGCACCTTCAGCCGCCGCATCTTGAGGAAGCGCACATCGTCCCAGTAGGACTGGCTCGCGGGCATGTTGGTCATCAGCGGGACGAACATGACGTCTGCGAGCTCGGCGTCGAGCCCTGACACCGCCAGGTCCCTGATGGAGACGCTCTGGGCAGTGACCCCGATCGTGTCGCAAGAGCCCTTGGCAGCGTCCCAACGGCCGATATCGAGCTTCATCCCGACCGCGGAGAGCCCGGTCGAGGTGAAGAAGTCGAAGTTCGCCCGCCCCTGCTTGAAGATCGGCGCCTTGAGCTTCCTGAGCTGGTACAGAACGGCCTCGGACTGGTCCGGCAGGGGCCAGCGCTTGACGACCTCGTAGGCATAGGCGACCCACAGGTCCTTGTCCTCGATGGTCTCCGCGGCCTTGGCCAGGCCCAGGGTGACCTTCTCCGGACCCAGGTAGCCCTTCTTGAGCAGGATGAACTCGGAGAACTCGGAGAGCCTCCGATTGACGCCCCTGATCCTGATGGCGGCCAGGCCCGAGCCCTTGACGGCCCAGTTGAAGTTCGGGCCGTTGAAGTAGGTGTCGTTGGCCACCAGGGTGAGGTTGGCGGCCGGCATGGCTTTGTCCCGGCGGGCTTCGACCTCGCGGAGGATCTCGGTGAGCCTCCAGTCCTCGCTGCGCGGGGGATCGCTCGGGGTGAGCTCGATGGGCGGGAAGGGGAGGAACCTCGCGAGCGGCAGCTGGACCGTCACCGGCGCGATCCAGCCCGTGGCGAAGTTGAGCGCCAGGACGATCTGGACGGCCGCCATGCTCCAGACCACGACCTTGGGCAAGGCCGCTATCCCCAGCCCCACGCCCAGAGGAACGAGCCCAGGCAGGAGGAACCGCATCTGCCGGTTGGGCACCACGGCCCAGATCAAATAGGAAAGGATGAGCCAGGCAGGGATGACCCACCAGCGCTTCTTGGCGCGCATGCAGTCCGGTATCATGACCGCGAACCAACCCATGAGGAAGAACGGCACGCCCAGGGCGTTGACGGACTCGAGAAAATACTGGAAGAAGGCCGTGCCCTTCCAGACAGGCACGCCGTAGTCCGCGGAGGCCTCCAGGAGCCTGGGCACGAGGATCGGCAGGTGGATGACGTACCACGGCAGGCATCCGGCGAGCCCGATGACGGCCGCGACCGCGGCCTTGTGCCGGCAGTTCCGGTCGAAAAGGGCCGCGGCCCCCATCATGTAGGCCGGCGCCATGTAGGTGAAGAAGCTCCACTTGTGCATCATCCCCACCGCGAAGAGCACGCCGAAGGCCAGGGACCCGCGCCAGAGCCTGAAGCCCTGGGAGGCGATCAGGGCCCAATAGGCCATGGCCACGCAGGCAGTCACCGCGAGGTCCACGAGCTGGGTATGGTAGAGCCTCTGCACGATGGGCGAGCAGACGAAGACCATGGCCGCGGCCAGGGCCGTGGCATCGGGGCGGAACTCGTAGGCGATCATGAAGATCGCCAGGCTCAGGAGCGCGAGGTAGACCCAGTTGACGCGCAGGGAGGTGGCGACCGGGTCCGCCGGGTCGGTCAGGGCCATCATCCCGACGTGAAAGAGCGGAGGGAAGGGGGGCATGCCCGGCTTGGGCGCCAGGGTCCAGATCCTGCCCAGGTCCCCCTCCTTCCACGCCGCGCGGTAGTCGAGGGCGATCTCGAGGTGGATCGACTGGTCCCACGCCGGAGGCCGGGACTCGCGGCTGGAGAAGGACTTGAGCGCCAGGGCCTGGACCGCCAGGAAGACCGCCAGCCCCACGAGCCCCATGACGAGGGCCGCGCCCCCGGCACGGACGTCCTCCTCAACGACCGGCTCGTCCATCATCTAAGGCATAAGTATATTAATTTTTGTAGAATCACGGACCATGTTGGCGATCATCCTCATCGGCGGGCAGGGAACCCGGCTGCGGCCCTTCACCTGTTCCCGGCCCAAGCCGCTCCTGCCCCTGGTCAACAGGCCCTTCCTGGAGTACCAGTTCGACACGCTCAAGGCGCACGGGATCAAGGACGTGGTCCTGTGCACCTCGTATCTGCCCGGGCAGTTCAAGAGGGTCTTCGGGGACGGCCGGAAGCACGGGCTGCGGCTGAGCTACGTCCACGAGGTCCGCCCCCTCGGCACGGGAGGCGCCGTCCGGAACTGCGCCCGGCTCGTAGCCGGGACCTTCCTCGTCTTCAACGGGGACATCCTCTCCGGCATCGACCTGACCGCCTTCCTGGGGGCCCATGGCCGCGGCCGGGCCGAGGCCTCCATCGCGCTCACGCGCGTCAAGGACCCGACGCTCTACGGCCTCGTCGAAACCGAGCCCGACGGCCGGGTCCGCAGCTTCCTCGAGAAGCCCTCCTGGGACGAGATCCGCACGAACACCATCAACGCCGGCGCCTACGTCTTCGAGCCGGGGATCCTGGACCTCATCCCGGAGGGAGTCGCCTACTCCCTGGAGCGGGGCCTCTTCCCGCGCCTGCTCGAGCTGCGCCGCCGCGTCGTCGGCTGGGTCTCCCCAGGCTATTGGATGGATATCGGCACGGTGGAGAAATACCTCCAGGCCCACCTGGACATCCTCAGCGGCCTGGCGCTCGGGCGCAAGGCTCCCGGAGGCGCGGGACGCGTTCCGCTCGCCGGAAGCTCGGGCCGCGGCCGGAACGCCCGGCCCCCGGTCAAGTCCTGCGGCCGGCGCGTGCGCCTGGGCCGCGGGATCACCTGGCCCGAGCCCGGCGGCACGGCCGTGCTCGGCGACGGGACCTCGGTCAACGACTTCGTCCGCTTCTCCGGGCACGTGTGCGTGGGGCCCGGGTGCGTCATCGGGAGGGGCGCCATGCTCGAGGACTGCGTGGTCCTCGAAAGGACCCGCGTGGGCCCGGGCGCGTCGCTTAAGCGGTGCGTAGTCGGCGAGCGCTGCCGCATCGGCGCCAACACCGCCGTGGCCGCCGGCGGGGCCGTGGCCGGAGGCTCGGTGGTGGGGCCATTCAGCGCGCTCTGATGCCTAGAAGCCATCCATGGTGACCGTCATCAGGAAGCCCTGGGGCCGCGAGATCCTCTACGCCCTCGGCCCGGGCTACGCGGGCAAGATCATCGTGGTGGAGAAGGGCCGTCGCCTGAGCCTGCAGTATCACGCGCGCAAGCACGAGACGATCTACGTCCTCGAGGGCAGGCTCGTCCTGCGGCTCGGGAGGCGGGAGCGCGTCCTCGGGCCCGGGAAGGGGGCCGTCATCCCGCCGAAGACGGTCCACCGGTTCGAGGCCCGCTTCGGCCGGGTCAGGGTGCTCGAGGTCTCGACCCCCGAGCTCAAGGACGTGGTTCGGCTCGAGGACGACTATCACAGAGCCGACGGAAAGGCTGGGAGGAAGAAATGATCGACCCCATCAAATTCGGGACGGACGGCTGGCGCGGCGTGATGGCGCGCGACTTCACCTTCGACAACGTCCGGCGCGTGGCCCAGGCCCTCGCGGACTTCGTGCGGGACGAGGCCCAGAAGACGCCCGCCAAAAGGCGGGGCCTGACCATGCCGATCTGGATCGGCTACGACCGCCGCTTCCAGTCCGAGTCCTTCGCCCGGGAGATCGCCCGGGTCCTGAGGGGCAACAGGCTCAACCCATGCGTCATCGCCGAGTCCCTGCCCACCCCGGCCGTGAGCCTCATGACCCACCGCTCCAAGGGCCTGGGGGTCATGGTCACCGCGAGCCACAACCCCCCGAACTACAACGGCATCAAGATCAAATCCGAGGGCCGCGTGGTGCCGGACGGCTTCACCCGGGGCCTCGAGGCGCACCTGGACAAGACCATGCCCGCCCTCAACAGCGATTTCCCGGTCAAGTCGTGCCGGGACGCCTACCTCCAGCATGTCCGGTCCCGGGTCGACCCCTCGAAGATCTCGGGCCGCCTGCGCCACCCCGTGGTCATCGACTACCTCCACGGCTCGGGCGCGGGCCTCATGGAGAAGCTCATCCCCTCGAAGAACCTCATCGCCATCAGGACGGAGCACGACCCCCTCTTCGGCGGGGTCAACCCGGAGCCCATCGAGGCCAACCTGGGCCTGCTCATCGAGAAGGTCCGGGCCTCCAAGGCCCTCATGGGCCTCGCCCTCGACGGCGACGGCGACCGGGTCGGGCTCGTGGACGAGGGCGGGGTCTACTACACTCCCTGCCAGATCTTCCCCATGATCATCGAGTACCTCGTGGAGAAGAAGAAGCTCAAGGGCAAGATCGTGCAGTCCGTCTCCCTGGGCCGGCTCCCCGCCCGCATCGCCGCGGCGCGGGACCTGGCCTTCGAGGAGCTCCCGGTCGGCTTCAAGTACGTGGCCGAGAAGCTCGCCTCCGGGGAGGCGGTGATGGGCGCGGAGGAGTCCGGCGGCTACGCCTGGAAGGGCGGCCTGCCCGAGCGCGACGGGCTGGTCACGGCGCTCCTCCTCATGGAGATGTGCGTGACGCGCAACCAGACCCCCTCGGCGCTCTGGAAGGGGATCGAGGAGAAGTACGGCAAGTCGGCCTTCAAGCGCGTGGACATCCGCATCCACCGGCCCGTGGCGGACAAGGCGGTCTTCGCCGCGAAGCTCATCAAGAAGCTCCCGAAGAAGGTCCTGGGCCTGCCCATCAAGGAGACGACGCAGATCGACGGGCTCAAGGTCGTGGCCGAGGACTCCTCCTGGATCCTCATGCGCCCCTCGGGCACCGAGCCCGTCATGCGTCTCTACGCGGAGACCGACTCCCCGCAGAAGACCGCCGACCTCATCGAGCTCGCGAAGAAGTGGCTGGCGGTGGGCCACGGCTAAGGGCTCGCGCGGAGCGCCCCCCAGGCCGCCCCAAAAATTGTATAATCTGCAATCATATTACCGTCTACGAAGCGGAGGTCGTCAGCATTCGCCCGTAGCCGGTCGCATGGAGACAACAACCAAATGAACAGCACATCCCGTCAGCCCAGGCGTCTTGGCAAATACTACTTCACCTCCGAGTCGGTCACCGAGGGGCACCCCGACAAGGTCTGCGACCAGATCTCCGACGGCGTCCTCGACGCGGTCTTCACCGACGACCCCATGGGTCGCGTGGCCTGCGAGACCTTCGTCACCCGCGGCATGGTCATCGTCGGCGGCGAAATCACCACGAAGACCTTCGTGGACGTCGACCAACTCGCCCGCAAGGTCATCGACGACATCGGCTACAACCATCCCAAGTTCGGCTTCGACGCGGCCGCCTGCGGGGTCTTGAACGCCATCGGCCGCCAGTCCCCGGACATCGCGCAAGGGGTGGACACCGGCGGCGCGGGCGACCAGGGCATCATGTTCGGCTACGCCTGCCGCGAGACGCCCGAGCTCATGCCCCTGCCCATCATGCTCGCCCACAAGCTCTGCCGCAAGCTCTCGGACACGCGGCGGGCCAAGACCCTGGACTACCTAGGACCCGACGGCAAGTCGCAGGTCACCATCGAGTACCTCGACGGCCGCCCCCTGCGGGCCGAGACGGTCGTGCTCTCGACCCAGCACACCGAGGACATCCTCGACCGCACCGGCCGCCAGATCACGGAGGCCGCGAGGGAGGAGCTCATCGACACGATCATCCGGCCCGTGCTCGGCAAGCGCCTCATCGACAACAAGACGCGCTTCCTCATCAACCCCACCGGCAAGTTCGTGGTCGGCGGGCCCGCCTCGGACACCGGCGTGACCGGCCGCAAGATCATCGTGGACACCTACGGCGGACGCGCCCCGCACGGCGGCGGCGCCTTCTCCGGCAAGGACCCGACGAAGGTCGACCGCTCGGCCTGCTACATGGCGCGCTGCATCGCCAAGAACGTGGTCGCCGCGGGCGCCGCGACCGAGTGCACGGTCCAACTCGCCTACGCCATCGGCGTCGCGGACCCGGTGGGCGTCTACTTCGACACCCACGGCACCGGCCTCGTGCCCGAGGACCGCATCGAGGCGGCCGTGCGCAGGCACTTCCAGATGACGCCGCGCGGCATCATCACCCAGCTCAAGCTCCGCCGGCCCATCTACCGCTCGACCGCGGCCTTCGGCCACTTCGGCCGCGAGGAGTCGCACTTCGAGTGGGAGAAGACCGACAAGGCGGCGGCCCTGCGCGACGAGCTTCTCGGCTCGTGCAAGACCAAGAAGGCCCGCGTCCTGGCCGCGGCGTAACGACCGGACCGCCACCCTGGGCCTTGAAAGAACGAGCCCCTGACCTCAAGACCGCCCTCCGGGTCTGGTGGGCCTACACCTGGCGCGTGGCCGTCTTCGTGGGCATCCCTGCCAAACTGCTCGGAGGAGCCGTCTTCTTCTTCCGCCTCTCGGGCGCCCCTGCCAAGCTCCTGGTCTTCGCCTTCATCGCCTACATGATCTGGGTGCAGGTGGAGATCTTCCGCCGCATCCTGGCCATGGATTTCGGCTCTTTCAGGGTCCGCGTGGAGCGGGCGGACTAGCGTGGAACCAGCCGGCTATTAAAGGTGTCTAAACCTCCGGACGAGAACGAATTCCTGGCCCAGAACGCGGCTCTGGTCTACAACCTGTCTCTGCGCCTGGTGGGGAACCCCGCCGATGCCGAGGACCTGGCCCAGGACTCGCTCTTGAGGGCCTTGAAGGCCCTGCCCGGATTCCGGGGGGACTCGTCGCTTTCCACCTGGGTCTACCGCATCACGGTCAACACCTGGAAGAACCGGGTCCGCTCCGAGAAGAGGCGGGGGTTCTGGAAGACGGTCTCCCTCGACCTCTTCACGGGGGAGGAGCATGACGAGGAGCCCGCGTTCAAGGCCCCGGACCCGCCGCTCGACGCGGGACTCGAGGCCAAGGACCGGGAAAAGACGCTCCAGGCCGCGCTCATGGAGCTGGAACCGGAGGAACGGGCCGTGATCGTGCTGAGGGACGTGAAGGAGCGGTCGTACCGCGACATCGCGGCCGCGCTCGGGGTGCCCGAGGGCACCGTGAAGTCCCGGCTCTCCCGCGCCCGCGAAGCCCTCAGGCTCAAGCTCAAGGACCGGTTGAGCGTGCTATGAAAGACAAGAACCACGTCCACGAGCTCCTCTCGGCCTTCGCGGACGGGGAACTGCCCGGCCAGCAGGCCAAGACCGTGGACGAGCACCTCTCCGGGTGCTCCGAGTGCCGAGAACATCTCGCGGACCTGCGCTCCCTCTCCAAGATGCTCTCAGGCATGCCCAAGAAGGACCTGCCCCCTGGCTTCATGCCTAGGCTCAAGGCCAGGCAGCTGCGCCAGGCAGCTTCCGAAGCTGAAAGCAGGCGGTTCCCCTTCTTCGCCTGGCCGCTTCCCGACAGCGCGTGGAGGCGGCACTTCCTCGCAATAGCGCTCGGTCGGACCCAGCCTGTGCGGGCCACGGCCATGGCCCTCTCCGCCCTGGTGGTGATGTTCGTGGCCTACGAGGGACTGCGCAACAAGGGAGGACCCCAACTCCCGGCTCCCAGCTCCGCCGTCTCCGTCGATGAAGCTCAGATGGCGCTGGGCCCCAAGGCCGCGGCCTTCCGGGGAAAGGCCAAGGCCATGAGCGGCATCGCCGCCTTCGCCACCCGGGGCTCGGCCGGCGGCGCCGCAAGCCCGAGCGCCGCGCCCGCGCCCCAAGCCCCAGCTCTGGCTGGAGGCGCTCCCTTGGGCGAGGCTCCCCAGCCCCGGCCCTCCTACACCAACGAAGAGCTCCAGGCCATGATCGAGGCTGAGAAGAAGCGCATGGGCATCACAGCCATCATCCCCCCGCAGGAGGACTCCTTCTCCAGCGACGACCCCATGATGGGGATGGCTCGGGCGGACCGCCTGAACAACGCGGCCAAGCGGGCCCCGGCCAGGCTGGAAGGCGACACCCCGGCCATCATCACTCCCACGAGCCTGCAGGCGCCGTCCGAGGCCGGACGCGTGGCCCTGGGCCCCACGGTCGGCCCCGGAACCAGGACCTTCTCCCCGGTCAAGGCAGGCAGGCAGGCCAGGGTCTCCGACCTTATGGCCGGGCCGGCGGGCGGGGGCGCCGGGGGACAAGCCCTTGAGGACGACCTCCGTACCTTCGGCAGCCTTTCGGTCGCGGCAGCCAGGTCCCGGGAGGAGCTCGACAGGCTCTGGGCCAGCCACAACATCGCCCTTCCCAAGCCCAACGTGGACTTCAACCGCCAGATGGTGGTTCTGATCCCCCCCTCCGAGGAGGACAACTCGGCCTGCGATATCGTGTCGGTCGAGGAAGCAGGCGCGAGCCTCCTGGTGCGCTGCCGCAGGCATGAGTCCTCCTACGCTGAAAGGCCCACAGCGGTCTCTTTCCGGGTCGTGCCGGCCAGGAACCTGCCCCTGAAGCTGGAACCCTTCAAATAGCCGGACGCCTAAGCCAGAAGACCCGCGCCACCGGCGGGTCCGGCCGGCCCGGCTCGCATCGCCTGCGCATGCCGGTCAGGTGGGTGGGCTCTTGACATATCAATTCTAGCAACTTATACTAAAGTATAATTAACTAAAATGGATATTAAGACGCTCGCCGGCCGCCTCCGGGCTCAGCGCCTGTTCCTCTTTTCCCCCGATGACGTGGGGCTCCTTTTCCCCGGGGAGATTCGCTCCACCAGGCTCCTGCAGCTTCATCAGTGGGCCAAAAAAGGCTGGGTGCGGCGCCTCAAACGGGGCCTCTACGAACTCGCCTACCCAGAGCACGCCGCTCTCCCCGATCTCCACATCGCCAACCGCCTCTATGAGCCCTCCTATGTTTCCCTCGACACCGCCCTGTCGCATTACCAGATCATCCCCGAAACCGCGGCGCAAGTCACCTCCGTCACAACCAAGGCCACGCGGCGCCTGAGAAACTTTCACGGGCTCTTCAGTTACTTCACCGTGCGGCCGGCCGCCTTCATCGGCTACGGCGTGGTCCATTGGCAGGGCTGTTCCGTCAAGCTGGCCGAGCCGGAAAAGGCGCTTGTCGACAGGCTCTACGCGGCCTTAAGACGCGGCGAGCGCCTGAATATTCCGGAAGACCGCTGGGATATCGGCCGCATCCGCAAAATGAAACGCCGCCGGCTTATGGATTACGCCGAGGCCTTTGGCCGGGCAGGACTCAAGGAACGCATCCATGCTCTCCTACGATAGCCTATTGTCGCACTCCCAAGAGCGCGGCCTGCCCCCCGGCAAGTTGCGCGGCGCGCTGCGCGAATATGTCCAGCTTCTTGCCCTCAAGGCCCTCTACAGCCAGCCCCAGGCGAAGGCCCTGGCCTTCCTGGGGGGAACAGCGCTGCGCCTGGGCTTCAATCTTTTCCGGTTCTCGGAGGATCTGGACTTTGACGCCCAGGACCTTTCCCTCAAGGAGTGGAAAGCGCTGTGGGATCAAGCCGCGCACATTTTATCACGGGAAGGGCTCAAGGTCCAGCCCAGTTGTGTCGAGAAGGGCCGCCTGCTCTTGGGCGATCTGCGCTGCGAGGGGCTCCTTCAAAAATATCGGCTCACCCCCCTTGCCAATGAAAAGCTCCGGATCAAAGTGGAGTCCAACCGTCCCTCCTACGACGTCGAGCGGGAGCCCAGAGTTTTGTCGGGCTACGGCGAGCTGTTCCCCGTATCGTTCGCCTCTTCAAGCATCATTGCCGCGGAGAAAATCGAGGCTCTGCTTCACCGCGAGTTGGGCCGCGACGTCTATGACTTGTTTTTTATCGCCGGCAAACGCTGGAATCCCGATCCCGGAGTATTGTCCGTGAAGGACCCGGCCGCGGCGATCCTGGCACGCGTCTCGGGCTGGGGCTCCAAGCGCCTCAAGGAGATGGCGCGGCGACTGGAGCCTTTTCTCTTCGATCCGGATCAGGCGCGTCTGGTTGCCGCGGCGGACCAGCTCTTGCCCAGCGCGCTTGAGTACCTCAAGGCTTGAGCCAAAAACCCGCCCAAGAAGCCATAAATCGTTAACAGGCCGTTGATATACTCCAGCTTGCCGTCACCCAGCACCGCAGGGGTCCCTAATGGAACAACAGGATCGACCGGCTGACCAGAACGAAGGGAACACCGAGCCCACGGAAGTCGACGCCATCAACAACATCGACACGGCACGCATGTCCCTGCGCTGGGCTCTCGAGCGCATCAGCTCCACTGAGAAGCTCCGGGTCGAGGCCTCTGACAAGGCCGCCCGGGAGGAGCGCGCCAAGACCGCGGTCGAACGCGAGTGCCAGGCCCTGCGCCGCGCCATGGCGGCCAACGCCGAGGAAGCCTCCCATCGCGAGGTGTACTATAAAAAACTCGAAGGCCTCATGGACCTCAAGCTCGCTGGGAAACTCGACCTCCAGGCCCTGGTCAAGCATGAGAGCGAAGTCGCGCGCATGCACGAGTACCTCCTGGCCCGGCAGAAGGACCTCGAGACCGATTACGCGGTCAGGCGGGACGATCTGGAGAAGCAGTACCAGACCTTTCGGGCCGAAGCCGAGAAAGAACGCCGCGAGGCCGCCCTGAAATCCGAAGAATCCATCTCCATGCGGCGCCAGACCCTCGACAAGGAGTTCGCGCCCAAGCTCGTCGAAGTCCACGAGGTGGAAGCCCACCTGCGGGCCCAGGAGAAGATCCTCGCGGACCGCCAGGCCCACTTCGAGGCCTTCTACACCGAGCAGCGCGGCGCGCTCGACCGCGAGCTGGCCAACCGCCAGGCCTTCCGCGACCAGGCCTGGGAGAAGCAGAAGGCCGCCCTCATCCAGGAGCTCTCCGAGTGGCGCGTCAAGTACCAAGAGGCGGCGGACAAGAACGCGGACCTGCAGAACGAGGTCATCACGGCCCGCGAACGCAACAAGCAGACCGACGTTTCCATGGCCAACGAGGCAATGATGCGAGAGGAGGCGTCCCGCCTGCGCCGCAGGAACCAGGAGGAGGCTGAGAAGAACCTCTCCCTCGAGAAACGGCTCTCCGAGGCCGCCGAGGCCCAGAAGCGCGCGGAATCCGCCGCGGCCCGCGAGGCCCTTGAGCGCAACCGCTCCGAATCCAGCATGCAGGCCGAGATCAACGAGCTCACCATCCGCTGCCACGGCCAGAACGACCGCGCCGTCTCGCTAGAAAAGAGGCTCGTGGAAGCCGAGGAGCGCGCCAAGCTCGTGGAGATGCACGCCTCCAACGAGGCGGCCCTCTCCAGGGAGGCCGCGGACCTGCGCAAACGGCTCGAAAACGCCTCGGACCGCGCGATCGACCTTGAACGCCAGCTCTCCGAGCGCCACGACCGCGCCTGCCGCGCCGAGAGCGAATCAGCCCGGCACGCGCACGAAGCTGCCCAGATCGAGGGCCTGCGCAAGGACGAGACCGAGACCTTCACCAAAAAGGCCCAGGAGCACATGGCCCGCATCGTGGACCTCGAAAAGCGCCTCGCCATCGCCGAGGAGAAGGCCTCCTCCAGCCAGATGGTCATGGAGGTCAAGGTCGAGGAAGCCGCGCGCCACGCCCTTGAGACCGACCAGCTCGAAGCCCTGCGCAAGGACGAGACCGAGACCTTCACCAAAAAGGCCCAGGAGCACATGGCCCGCATCGTGGACCTCGAAAAGCGCCTCGCCCTCGCCGAGGAGAAGGCCGAGCGCAGCCAGATGGCCATGGAGCTCAAGACCGAGGAGGCCCGCCGCATCGACGCACTCGAGCGCGCGGAAGCCGCCGAGTTCCAGGAGAAGACGCAGGCCCTCACGGACCGCGTCCTCTCCCTTGAGACCTCCTATGAGGAAGCCCAGGCCCGGGCCAACGAGGCCGAGAGGCTGCTGGCTTCGCGCACCGGCGCGCTCCAGCGCGCGGAGGACTCGTTCAAGCGCGAATCAACGGTCTATGCCCAGAAGGCGCAGGAGGCGGCACAGCGCACCGTGGAGATGCAGAACCTCCTCTCCGGCACGGAGGAGAAGGTCAAGCGCGCGGACCTCGCGGCCGCCCATGAGCACACCCTGCTCCAGGAGATCGCGCTCCTGCGCGAGAAATACCGCGAACACATGGACAAGAACGTGGAGCTCGAACAGCTCCTCGCTGCCTCGGACGAGGCGGCCAAGCGCGCCCAGGCAACGGCTGACACGGAAACCGAAGCCCATGCCAGGTCCGAGGAATCCCGGCAATCCGACGCCTCCGTCTGGTCCGAGAAGTCGCGGTCCCAGATCGCCAGGATCGTGGAGCTCGAGAAGAAGCTCTCCCAGGCCGAGGACAAGGCCGGCCGCAGCCAGATGATGATGGAGCTCAAAACCGAGGAGGTCGAGCGGATCGAGTCCCTCGAGCGCGAGGAGACGGCGAGCCTGCTTCAGAAGTGCCAGGAGAGCGGCTCCAAGATCGCGGAGCTCGAGAAGGCCCTGCTCGAGGCCAAGCAGGACTCCGCCCATGAGGCCGACCTCCAGCGGGAGCTCGCGTTCCTGCGCGCCAAGTTCCAGGCCCAGCTCGACAAGAACATCGACCTCGAGCGCCGGGGCACCGAGGCTCTCGAGCTCGCCAAGCGCGCGGACCTCGCGGACGCCAACGAGAATGCCCTGCGCGACGAGACCGCCCGCCTCCGGGCCACGCACGCCGGGGACCTGGACCGCATCCTCTCCCTCGAGCGGGAGACCGGCGCGGCCCAGAACGCCGCCGCCCGCGCCCAGGCCTCCGCCGTCCGTCAGCAAGACGAGATGGCGTCACTGATCCAGCACCACAAGGAACTATTGGAAAAGACCGCGGGACTGGAGAAGAACCTCCTGACCTGCCAGGAGCACACCCGGCTCTCGGACATCAAGGCCGCCTACGAGGCCGCCCTGTCCCAGGAAGTCGCGGCCCTGCGCCGCGACCTGGCCGATGCCGCGGGCAGGAACCTCGAGCTCGAGCGCAGGCTCTGTTTGGCCGAGGAGAAGGCCAAGCAGTCCGACACCACGACCCAGCGCGACGCCCGGCTCGCCGAGGAAGCCGCGGTCTGGCGCCAGCGCTCCGCGGACCAGGAGAAGGCCGTGTTCGAGGCCCAGAAAGAGGTCGCCGCCCTGCGCGACCGGGTGAAGGAAACCGAGGCCGCCGCGGAATGGAAGCAGCGTGCGGAGGAACGCGGCAAGACGGTGGCGGAGCTCGAGCGAAAGCTTGTCGCTCTCTCCAACGAGCTTCAGCGCAAGTACCAGGACGCCCTGGCCAAGGGCCTGGAGCTCGAGACGAGCCTCGTCGAGACCCAGGACAAGGCGCGGCGCGCGAGCCTCAGCGCGGGCAGCGAGGAGACCCTGCGCTCCGAGGCCGAAGCCTTCCAGAGAAAATGCCAGGAGCAGACCACGCGCATCCTCGACCTCGAGCGGTCGCTCGCCGACGCCCAGGAACGCGCCAAGAGGGCCGAGCTCTCGGGCGCGTCCGAGGCCCTGGAAAAGAGGCTCTTCCTCGCTGAAGAGGCCGCCCGCCAGGCCGAGAAGATCGCGCACGACCGGGGCACGGTCCTGTCCGAGCGCCAGGGCCAGTGGGAGTCCGAGCGCCAGGGGCTCCTCGAGAGCCTGCGCCGGCTTGAGGAGAGCAGGCAGGAGCACGGCCGCGAGCTCAGAGATCGCATCGACTCCGAGTCCGCCCGCGGCAGGGACCTGGAGAAGAAGCTCGCCCTCGCCCAGGAAGCGGCCCGCCGCGCCCACGCCGACGCCGAGACCTCTCGCCTGCTCCTGGATGAACGGGTGAGGCAGTGGGAGGCCGAGAAAGCCGCCCTCTACGCGGAATGCAGCAACCTCGACGTCCCCAGCAGGGAGAGACTCCAGACCGTGATCGAGAAGGTCGAGGAGCGCTGGGCCAGGGAGCGGCTGTCCCTCACCGAGGAGGTCAACGGCTGGAAACGCCGCCACAACGAGCTCCTGACCCAGGTCATGGAGTTCGAGAGCCGGCTCGTCGAAGCCGAGTCGGCATCGCAAAACGCGGCCAAGCATTCGGGCAGGGAGGCGGAGGAGCGCAAGAGGATCGAGCACCAGGCCCGGTCCGAAGCCGACGCCTGGAAGGCGCGCCAGGCCGAGTCGCGGGACAAGATCGCCGAGCTCGAGAGGCGCATTTCCATGGCCCAAGACGACGTCCAGGCCGCCCGGGCAGAGGCGAACCTTGCCAAGTCCATCCTCGCCGAGCGCGAGAAGAAGCGGGAGTAGGTAGTATTGCGGATAGCGAAACCAGACCATCACCTGATATGATGTTGCTTGCACCGAGGACACAAACCCATGGACAACCCTGAGATCCAGAACAAGCCGTTTCAACGAAGTCTCCGAGATCAACAATCTCGACACCGCGCGCATGGCCCTGCGCTGGGCCCTTGAGCGCCTGAACCTTCTGGAGAAGAAGGCCGCGGAATTCGACGCCGATCTCGCCCAGTCCGACAAGGCCCGCCAGAACGCCCAGATGGAGGCCGAAGCTGCCAGGAAGACCCTCTCCGAGCGCGAGGAGTACTTCAAGAAGGTCGAGGACATGACGATCCTCACCCCGGACTCCAAAGCCGGGGTCGAGGCCGTGGCCAAGCGCGGGCTGGAAAACGAGCGCGCCTTCGAAGCGGTCCTCAACGGCCTCAAGAGGCGCCTGGCCCTGGCCGAGGACGCGGCCCGCCGCAGCCAGAGCATGACCGAGAGCCGCGAGGCCCTGCTGACCGAGCGCGAGAGGCAGTGGCTCAAGGAGAAGGAAGACCTCATCAGTCGCCACGCGGCCACGGGCCGCGGCGCGGAGCGCGCGTGGGAGCGCCAGAAAACCGAGCTCATGGACGAGCTCCGCGGCCTGCGGGAGAAGTTCAACAACCAGCTTTCCGGCGCCATCGAGCTCGAGCGCCGGGCCACCGAAGCAGAGGAAGCCGCGGCCCAGGCCAAGAGCAGCCTCGAAAGCCAGAAATCCATCCTCGCCGAGACCGACCGCGCTCTCATGCGCGAGCGCTCGGAGCTCAGCAACCGCATCCGCCTCCTTGAGTCCGCGGAGTCCGACCGTGCCGAGGAAGCGGTGCGCCGAGCCGCGGCCGGCTGGTCCGAGGAGAAGACCCGGCTCCTGGCCGAGATCGACATCTGGCGCCAGAAGTACCAGAGCCAGATGACGGGCCTCCTGGACCTCGAACGCCGCGCCATCGCGGCTGAGGAGACCTCCCGCAGGACCGACAACACGGCCAGGGTCAAGGAAACCTCCCTGGCCGAGGCCGAGGCTGCCTGGCTGCGCGAGAAGGCGGAGCTCGCGTCGCGGCTGCGCGACGCTGAGGAGCGCCGCGCAGCGGAACTCCGCGAAGCTGCGGGCAATTCGAGTCAGGACGAGAAGCGGCACGTCTTGGAGCTCCAGAAGGCCGTGGAGGATGAGCGCCAGACCGGAGAAAAGAGGCTGGCCAAGCTCCAGGCCGAACTGGAGTCCCTGCGCCTGCACAGCCGCGAACAGCTCGCGGCCCTTCGGAAACTCGAGGAGCAGATTGCCGCCATCGAACGCCGGCGCGGTCAGGCCCAGGCGGAACTGGCCGACCGCGAGCGCAAGCTCGAAGCCCGCTCCAAGGAGCTCGCGGCCCTGGCCAAGGTCCTGGAAGCCAAGCTGTCCTGAACGTGACAGTTTTTTGGTAACATAGGCCCATGTACGAGGAATACTGGAACCTCCGGGAACCGCCGTTTGAGAACACCCCGAACCCCAAATTCTTCTTCTACTCGGAGCGCCACAACGAGGCCCTCTCCCGCCTGCAGTACATCGTGCGCGAGAGGAAGGCCTGCGGGGTCCTGACCGGGGTCTACGGGTGCGGCAAGACCCTCATCCTCCAGGCCCTGCGCAAGTCCACCGAGTCCGAAGGCTGCCGGTACTCCGTGGTCAACAACCCCAGGCTCGACGACCTCGGCATGCTCCGCTTCATCCTCAGGGGGCTCGTGGGCAGGGAGGTGCCGGCCGACAAGGCCGACGTGCTCATGGCCATGCAGACCTATATCGAGAACGTCGCCTTGGACGGCAAGCACACGGTCATCGCCATCGACGAGGCCCACGCCATCTCTTCGCCCGACGTGTTCGAGGAGCTCAGGCTCCTGCTGAACTTCCAGACCGAGAGCCGCTTCCTCGTGACCCTCCTGCTCGTGGGCCAGCCCGAGCTCGCGCCCAAGGTCGAGTCCAACAAGCAGCTCAACCAGCGGGTCAACCTGCACTTCCACATCGACGCGTTCAGCGAGGAGGACACGGCCCGCTACATCAAGCACCGCCTCGAGATCTCGGGCGACGGCAACGAGGAGATATTCACCCCGGAGGCCGTGGACCTCCTGCACCGCCACTCAGGCGGCATCCCCCGCTGGCTCAACCACTTCTGCCACATGAGCCTGCTGGCGGGCTACACCAAGAACGCGCGCCGGATCACCCCTGAGATCGCGGAGGAAGCGGTCCAGAGCGTCAAAGGCTCGGTCTAACCCCGGGGCGCCGTCGCCGACGGCGTCAGGTATCTTCCTGGCGGGCGTAGTGCGAGTACCCGTAGTAGTAGGAGTACGCCGGGCCCATCTCGCTGGACTGCATGTCGTTCAAGGCCACCCCAAGGATCTTCACGTTGGAGGCCGTCAGCTGGTCCTTGGCGCGGCGCAGGGCCTGCCTGGCCATCTTGCCCGACTGGTAGACCATCAACACCCCGTCGGTCTGGCTGCCGATGAGGATGGCGTCCACGAAGAGGAGCACGGGCGGGCAGTCGAAGACCACGTAGTCGAAGTGGGGCCGGACCTCCTCGATGAACTTGGGCAGGAGCGGGGAGGAGAAGATGTTGACGATGTCGGCCGATGAGGCGGCCCAGCTCGTCATGAGCTTGAAGTTGTCGATGCCCGAGAACCCAAGGAGCCTGTCCAGGTCGATCTCGCCCATGAGGAAGTCCACGGTGCCGCGCTGGACGTCCCTCCAGTCCGAGGCGCCCGTGAGCACTTCCAGGAGCCCGGGCTGCTTGGGCACGCCGAACACGCGGTGCACCACGGGCCGCCGGATGTCCGCGCCGATGAGGAGGACTTTCAAGCCCGCGTGCACGGCAGCCAGGCAGAAGTTCACCGCGGTCAGGGTCTTGCCCTCGGCCACGCCCGTGGAGGTGAAGGCCATGACCCAGTGCTCGCGGTCCGGCTGCTGGGCCTGGATGGCCGAGCGCAGGGAGTGGTAGGCCTCGATGGTCGGGGACTTCGTGCTCTGGTGGAAGAGGAGGAGCGAGCGGAACGCGTCCACGGGGTAGCGCTCTTTCCTCATGAGCTTGGCCTTGATGGCGTCCCACTTCTTCTCCGTGCCGAGGTGCGGGATGACGGTCAGCACCGGGACCCCCACCACGCGCTCGATGTCCTCGATGGTGGAGATGGAGATGTCGAGGCTCTCCATGACGAACACGGCCACCAGGCCCAGCAGCACCCCCAAGATGCAGCCGAGCAGGTTGCTCGACTTCTTGTTGGGGTAGAAAGGCGCGTCCGGGACCGATGCGCGCGCCACGATGGTGACGAAAGCCGGGACCGCGGACAAGGCGATGCGCGTCTCCTCCATCTGCTTGGAAAGGGTGATGTAGAGCTCCTCGTTGACCTTGATGTCCCGGTTCATGCGCTCAAGCTCGAGGTCCGACCCGGGCACGGTCGAGAGCTTGGCCTTGGTGGACTCGATGCGCTGTTCCAAGGCCACGACCTCGGGATGCTCGGTGGTGAAGCGCTTGAGGAGCTCCCTGCGCCGGGACTCCAGGTCGATGAGGGTCGAATTAAGCGCGCTCCCCATCCCGGTGCCCGAGCCCGGATGGGACTCCATGTAGTCGCGCCTCCTCTCCTCGAGATCGTTGAGGGAGGCCTCGATCTCCTGGCGCCGGGACACGATGTCCTCGAGCGACTTGCGCGAGGTCTGCGACCGGGTCTCGAGGTCGGACTCCGCGTAGATCTCCATCACCGCGTTGACCACATCCGCGGCTTCCGCGGGATTGACGCTGGTCGCTGAGATGGTTATGAGATTGGAGTCAGGGATTTGGGAAGCGCTGTATCTTGCGGGCTTGGCGATGCGCTTGGAGACCTTGTCCTCCAAGTCAGCGGAGCTCAAAGCCCGGACCTGGGTCTTGAGCGCGGCGTACGGGTCCCAGTTGCCCGTGTCCACTCCGAGCATCCTGCCCATCGGAGGCTCGTAGCGGACCATGCCCGAGGTCCGGTACAGGGGCGTCTGCATCTGCGTATAGACGAAGCTGCCGATAGCGGTCACCGAGGCGATGGCCACCACGATCCACTTCCTCTTCTTGACGGTCCGCCAGTAATCGTGAAGACTTGGCTCGATTTCCATGGGGCTCCGCTACTTGGCCAGGACGAACAGGGTCGCCAGGGACGCGCTCAAGGCCAGCCACGGCAGGATGTTGACGGCCATCCACTCCGCGTTCCTGGTATAACCCGCCTTGGGAACGATGACCGTGTCGCCCGGCACGAGCTCGACGTTGCGGTCGAAATCCCCGCGCAGGACCGCTGCCAGATTGACCTTGATGGCCTTGGCCTGGCCTCCTGCCTGCCTAAGGATCACGGTCTTAGACTCCTTGGCCAGGTCCTTGATCCCTCCGGCGAGCGACACCAGCTCCAGTATCTTCATGCCGTCGCGGTACTCGAAAAAGCCCGGAGCCCCGATCTGGCCGATGATGGCCACCCTGCGGCCGGAGTAGCGCCGGATGTTCACCGTGATCTTGGGACCTGCCACGAATTTGGCATACCGGCTCTCAAGGAGAGCCTGGATATCCTTGGCTGCCAGGCCCTTGATCTGCAGGGCTCCGATGAGGGGCAGTTCCACCTTGCCGTCAGGCTGGACCGTGACCTCCCGGGAATACTCCTGGACCGGGAACACCACGATGGAGACCACGTCCCCGGGCCCCACAGGGACCGTATTCTCCGCTTCCTTAATCATCTGGGCGACCGCGACCTCGGCCTGCGCCCAGGCGCTCAAGGCGCTGAAAGGCACGCTGGAAAGAGCCAGTGAAAGGATGACGAGCAATCTCAGGGCTGTCTTCATTCCGTCTCCGGGGGCTTTTCCAGGGCCCGAAACAGGGATGTGAGGATGCGCCTGAGCTCCACGATCTCTTCCACCACTTCCCGGGAGATCGCCCCGGACTCCGCCGCGCGGCTGCCGGTCGAGATGCGGCGCTCCAGGGCCGCGATCCTCAGGCCCAGGTCCCGCAATTCCTCGTTGTTGACGGAAGAAGCGGCCTCGGAAGACGCCCCGCTGAAAAGCACTCCGACCAGACAGAGGATGAGGCCTCCAGCCATTGCCGGGCCATTGGACACGACAGCGCCGCCGGCAGCCATGCCGAACCCCAGGGCCAGAAGGACCTTCGGAAGCACGGAAGCTCCGCCGGACTTCGGTTCAGCGGGCGCGCTGGCGCGGCTCGGAACCATGGCCGAATCATCCTCCTCGGACCTGCAGGGAAGCACGGACTTGCCCTTCAGATAGCCCGGCACCGCGGAGGCCTGCGCCGCGGGAGCGGAAGCCAGGACCGTGTGCCTGGGCTCCGGCTCATCAACCGGCGAAAGATTTAATTTCTTGGGCTGCGGCCGAGGTTTGACATCCTCCCTCGGATGGATGACAGCAGGCGCAGGGTCAAGGCCGGAAGGCCCGCCGCGCTCAGGCAGCCCGGCCTGGCTCTCGATGTCCTGCCTGAGCTTCCTGAGAGCCTGTCGGAGATCGTCCAGAGATTTGTCCATGGGATTAAGAGTATAACCGGAACAGAAATGAAGTCAATGACGGGGATGTTACGGAAAATCACGGCCGTCCCCTAGTGGTGCCCCGTGGAGATTATTGTACAATATCACCAGACATGAGATTCTCGGACGTCAACAAGAATAAGAAGGAGCCGGATCCCTCCGCTGAGGAGAAAGCCCCTCCCAAAGCCTCCCCGGCCCAGGGCCTCCCCATTCCCAGGCCGGCCCAGGAATCGAAGTCGAAGAGCCTCTTCCGCTCCCCTCTGGCCACCCGGTCCAAACAGCCGGAAGGGCCCCCCCCCCAGGCCCAGGTGGGCAAGCCAGGCCGTGTGGATGAGCTAAAGACAGCGACAAAATCCCAGGTCCGTGCTGCCCACGATTGCTACGGGAACCTGGTCTCAACGATCAAGGAGGCCTCTGCTGAAGCCCAGGAGGGCGCTCCCATCTCGGAGCGCGGCCTGAGCCGGGCGACCGCGGACTGCGCGGACCTGCTTCAGACACGGCCCTACCCTCTTCTAGGACTGACCAGCCGCTCCACAGCGAGCAATTACCTTTACGGTCATTCCGCCAATGTCTGCGTCCTATCCACCTACCTGGGCCTCGGCTTGGGATGGGAAAAGGAGCAGACACGCCAGCTCAGCTTGGCCGCCCTCCTCCACGAACTCAGGCTCTCGAGCCTGCTCGGACTGCCCTTCGAGACCGGCTCCCCCACGGCTGAGGAGGAGCGCGAGACGCGCCTGCACCCCACGACTCCCCCGGCCCTCAAGCAGCATCTCGCGAACATCGAAGAGACCATCACGCAGTGCAACGACGACATCCCGGACCCCAAGCTCGCCGGCCACGTCATCGGCATCTGCTGTCTCTACGAGGCCATGAGCCACTTCCGGGCCTGGCGCGAGCCCGTTCTGCCCCACGACGCGGTGCGCGGCATCATCAAGACCTTCGCCGAGGTCTTCGACCGGCCGGCCAAGCACCTCTTCCTCAGCCGCCTGACCCTCTATCCGCCGGGCTCCTACGTCCAGCTCTCGCGCGGGGAGATCGCCTGCGTGCTCGCCGTGGACGCGCGCACTCCGACCCTGCCCACCGTGAGCGTACGCGTCTCATCCGAAGGCGTCCTGCTCGACCCGCCTCAAGAGGTCGAGCTCGCCACCAACTCGCTCGTGCACATCGAGCGGCCCGTGGACGAGACCAAGCTCAGCCTCAAGGACAGGAAGGCACTCATGTCGCTGGAAGCCGAGCGCTGGTGGGTCGCCTAGCCTGGCGACCGGCTTCCTCTACCTCAAGCCCAAGGCCCTGGCCGCGAGCTTGAACGGCCGAAGCAGGGCTTCCCGCTTCCAGTTCTCCCCGTAGCGCCGCTCCAGGAACTCGCGGTTCGGGAACAGCCGGGACAAGACGAAGCCCGGCCTTACCAAAGTGAAGAGGACCGCTGAGTTGAAATAGCTCTCATCCCTGCGCGAAGCCGCCTTTCGGGCCACCCATGCAGCGGCGCGGCCCGCGCCCGAGGGCTTCAGGGCGGCGAGCACCCGATCCGGGACCAGCGGCGCTCCAGCCAAAACCGCGCCTGACCGGTCCGAGGCTCTGGCCAGCTCTTCCAAGGCCGCGTGCGCCATGGGACCCAGACCGAGCCCCAAAGCCTTCCCGATCACCCGGTCCCAATCCAGGCCCATCAAGCCGCCTCCAGCGGTCGCGGCCAGCCGCCGCAGGTCGTCGAGATATTTTTCCTCCAAGCTCCCACCCTGAAGAAAGGCCCGCGCCACCAGGTGGATGAAGGTCTCATCAGGCCCCAGGACCAGGGCCTTCTCTCCCTCGATGGAGCAAGGCACGGCTTCGCGCCACAGGGACGCGGTGTCCTGCCTGTGGAGAAGGCTGGTATGCAGGTCCACCACCGCCGTGCCCCGCATGAACATCTCGACAGTCCCAGGAGCCAGACCGTACCCCAAGTCAGCGAGCATCCTCTCGGTCTCGAGCCGTTTCGCCTCAGGCACGAGGATGTCCAGATCTCCCATGGCACGCGCCCCCGGGTCCTCGATGAGCCAACAGAGGAGGGCGGCGCCCTTAAGCACGATGACCGGGATGCCGCGCTTGCGCGCCTCGGCCAGCAACTCCCTGAGCGTGCCGAGGAGGAAGAGGTTTCTGGCCAAAAGGGGCAGGGACTCGTCCAAGCCGCGCATGGGATGAGGATATGATAGCATTGCGCTCTGCATGCCCATGCCCGCGCGACCCGTGGCGCCGCGCCCCCTGGCCGTCGGTGCCTGCGCCACGGCAGTCGCCTTGTTCGCCTTCCTCTTCAACCGCTTTTGCGGCTTCCATTTCTACGGAAACGAATTGGCGGCCGGCGTCATCGAAGGCGGCTATCGCGTCTACCTGGGCCAGGCCCCTTTCCTCGACTTCTTCTGCCCCTTCGGACCGGTCCTCTTCTGGATGCTGGCTGCTTTCTACAAGCTGTTCGGGGTCACCTACGCCGCCTACATCGCCCTTGGGAGCGTCATGAACGCCGCGGTCTGGTACATGCCGGTTTGCGCTGGCGGCCCGATCATCACCTCCAGCGCCTTCTTTTTCGTGTTCATCGCCGCGTGCCTGCTCCTGGGCTCAGGCCCGGACCCGACAGCGGGACCGGGCTCCATGCGGACCATCCTTACCGGGCTGTCCCTCGGACTGGCCTTCACCTGCAAGACGCCGGTCGGGATGTGCGCCGCCCTCAAGCGGGCCGGGGTGGGCACGGTGGCGTTGGATGCCGGCGGAGAGCTTCCCCGCGACGATGAGACCTCAGCCTGCCTCAGGGATTGGCTCAGGAAGGACTTCACCCCGGACCGGAAGATCGACGACAGGCTGTTCTTCATCCGCAAAACCGAGTGCGGAGGCTCGCGGCCCCGATGCCCCTGAACTCCGGACCAAAGACATCGCCTTTGACGGTCGCGGTCGCGGCTGCCGCGGTCGCGGCCTTCGCGTTTCTCCTCAACAGGTACTGCGGCTTCCATTTTTTCGGTTATGATCAGGCCTCCATCATCATCGACGGCGGCTGGCGCGTCTATCTGGGGCAGAAGGCTTTCCAGGATTTCCATTGCCCTATCGGACCCGCTCCATCTTGGGCGCTGGCGGCGTTCTTCAAGCTGTTCGGCGTCAGCTACGCCGCGTATGTCGGCTTGGGATGCGTCCTCAACGCCGCTGCCGCGATCGCCGTGTTTTGGGCGGTCTGGCGCTCTGACCGCGATCTTGCCCTGGCAGGAACAGCCTCTGCCATCACAGCGACATGGCTCATGCCTGTCGCCTTGGGCGGCCCCACCTACAACTCCTCCGCGTATTTCCTCGTTGTCGCGGCCTTCTGCCTGCTGCTCGACGCCGACCACCCCCCATCGGAAACCGGAACCATTCGGACTCTTGCCGCGGGAGCGGCTCTGGCCTGGGCTTTCTCCATCAAACAGCCGGTCGGGCTTTTCGCGGCGGTCTTCCTCGGCCTGTTCTCCGCCTGCAGGGCAGGGCGCAGCGCGGGCATCCTTGCCTGCGGATTCCTCGCCGGACTGGCGCTCCTTGCTTTCGCCCTAGGGCCGGAAGGATGGCTGGGAGCGTGGCGCCACCTTGTTGTCCTTCCCGCGCACGGATTATCCGACCGCATTTTCACAGCCATGGCCGCGCGCGGCATCCTGGAGGGACTGTCCCCATTCAGCCTTCTGCCTTTGGCTGCCGCGCCCTTCCTTGCCACGACCGCGGACCGTATCTTCCTGCTGGCCGCGACCCTCACGGGTTTTTTTGCCGCGGCTTTCTCCGGCAGTCCGCTGAGCCAAAACCTGCCGCTCCTCGGCCTCCAGCACCTCCTCATGTGCAGGGCCTGGAAGCGTTGGTCCGCGTCGCCCGGCTCCGAGCCCTGGACGCGGGCCCTGGCCGGCAACGCCGCCCGGGCCGCGAGCCTGCCGGTCTGGGGAGGCTGCGTCTTCCTCTGCGGCATGGGACTGCGTTACATCGCCATGACTCGCTGGAACGCGCTCTGGACCATCCCCGTGGCGGCGCCTGTCGTCGGCCTGGCCGCTTCGTGGGCCGGAGCTAGGCTGTGGGCCGGCCGGCGCTTTTTCGGGGAACGGCGGCAGCAGTCCTCGACCCTGGGCATCGCGGTTGTCGTGGCGGGCCTTGCCCTGCTCTGGCAGGGAATCTCCTCCACTCTCGCCCTGCGCCGCGAGCCGGCCCCGGCGGCCGGCTCCGGCGGCCCGGTCAGGACCTCGACCCTGGCAGCCCCGTTCTTCAATGGTCTCAGACTTCCTTTGGCTGAAGCCCAGTCCATGGACCGGCTCTACCTATATCTTGCCGCTCTTCCCGAAAACAAGCGGCCGTTCTTCCTCTATAACGAGGTGTCCGAAACCGTCTTCTACGCCGCCTTGGGACAGGCCCCTCCACAACCGTTCATCGGAGCCGACCCAGGGCTCACCTACCAGGGCCCCGAAGACGAGGCGCTTCTCTGCAGCGCGCTGGAGCGGGCCGATGTCCGGACCGTGGGAGCGTACGGAGGGGTTCCAGGCCCGGGGTACGGAACGGGGCCGGAGTGCATGAAGCGCTGGCTCAGGGAAGGCTTCGTCGATGACCGGACGATCGATGAATGGGTCTTCTACTCCCGGCGGACCGGCCTCCGCCGGTAGAACACCCAGCCTCCGCTCTCCTTGTCCTTGAAGAAATCGGTCTCAAGCCAGCGCCTGAGACACTCCAGGCCCGGTTCGTTGAGGAGGTCTTCTCCGCTATCGTCGAACCCCGCGGCGCGGATGTCCGCGGCCTTCAACGCTGAACAGACCTTCTCGTAGTCCCCAAGGCCGCCGTGCGTGAAGCCCCGGTCGAACATGACGAACGGCTGCGGCGGAGCCTGGCCGAGAGCGGCGTAGAGCATCGACCCTGTCCCTGACTGGTAGACGAAAAAGGGCCTTGATTCAGGAGGCAGGCCAGCGAGATAATCCAGGGGCTTCGCGATCCCGCGTGCCTCAGCCTGGGGCATGTCCAGCCCCTGGAAGAACGGTATCCGGAGGTCCCTGGCCTCTCCCTCCCCCAAGGGAACGGACTGGCCGGCGCCCCTTGAGCCTAGGGCAGATAAGCATTGCCGCCCTGCCCAACCAGCTCCGACAAGGACAAGAGCGAGTCCGACCCCTCCGACCCTGGCCCTGCCCGGCTCTTCGCAGGAGCCCCTGCCTCGCCACAGCCTCCAACCAGCCCACGCGATTGCAAGCCCGACAAGAGGGCCCACGACAGGGACCGATGCGAGAACGCCCCAGCGATGCATGGCCGCCTGGCGGACGCCCAGCAGGATGAGCAGGCCCATCCCGGCCCAGACCGGCGCATCGCCGGCCAGGAACCCGTTGCCGGCCAAGGCCCGGACCAGGCCTTGCCCTGCCGGGTCCGAGCGCCCCCGCTTCCAGGCCAGGCAAACCAGCACGGCCTCAACGCCGACGAGGGGCATGGAATGCTCCATGGCGGCGCTCGCGCTCACCGCGGAGGAATATCCGACGAGGACCAGGGCGAGGAGCATGGCCCGGTCCTCCCGGCGGACCATGAGAGGCAGGGCAGCCAAGGGCAGGAACATGTGGACGGAGACCCCGGGCCTGAAGTCCTGGCCGCCGAGCAGGTGCGCGAGGAACAGGATCGCGGCGCACGCGAGCAGCGGCCGCTCGCCCTTGCGCAGCAGGACCGCCAGGCCCAAGCCGGCCAAGGCGAGCCAGCCCGCGGGCTTGGAGCCCAAGAACCTGCCCCAGAGCCTCTCGCCGGCCGGCAAGGCCACGACAAAATGCCAGGCATCACCCCACGCTGACGGGCCGATCGCCAAGGCCAGGACCGCCAGCCCTAGGCCGATCCCGGCTCCCAGGCGGCCCAGGTCGGCCGGGGAGCCTGCGGCCAGGACATAGAGGGCGAGGAAAAAGGCCGCGAAAGCGCCGACGTTCTGCTTGGTGAGAAAGGCCATGGCCAGGGCCGCGCCGGCCAGCAAGGTCCGCCAGGGCGACAGACCGCGCGACGGGGTCCAGAGGCACACCGCGGCGGCGAGCACGAAAAAGAAGGCGCCGGAGTTGTGCACGGGGCCGCCCCCAGAGATGGGCATGAGCCACGCGGCGGTCACGAGCCCCCCGGCCGCGGCAAGCCCGACATCCCGCTCCTCGCTCCAGACCGACCAGAAGACCAGGCCCGCGGCAGCAGCGTTCATGGCGCATCCCAGGGTGAGGTACGCCGCGTAGCTTGCCCCGAACCACTTGAAGAAGAGGCCCTGCAGCCAGGCCAGGACCAGAGCATAGGGCGAGAAGAAATCGGCCAGAGGCGTCTGGCCCAGGAAGACGCGGTAGCCGGCGTCGATGACCGGAGCTGCCATGTAGGAGTTGATCGAGCGCAGGCCCCAGAACGCGTTATAGGCCGCGGCGAAGGCCAGCAGGCCGGCTGCCGCAGCCGCGGCGGAGAGGAGCCCTTGGGGCTTCTGGTCCTTCACCGGGATGACCATGCCGGACCCAACGATACCATTTCACGGAAGGCGGCCGGGACGGGGATGCTCCGTCCGCGTGATATCATGTATGATAAGCCCGCGGTCATGGCAACCCTCCCCGCCCGGTTCAAGGCCCTCGCCCCGAAGGCTGGGCTCTCCCTGGCCGCGCTCCTGCTGCTCTACGCCGCCGTCGAGTTCGCCCTCTTCCCGGCCGCGGTCGCGTTCCTGCCCCACGGCCTGGCGTGGCGGCTGGACGCGCCCGTCCAGGTCCTGTGCCAAAGCACCAAGCGCGGCCTGAGGCCCAGGGACTACGTGCTCATCCTGGGGGACTCCTACGCCGTGGGCCTCGGCGACGAGGCCCGCAACGCCTCCCGCTGGACCAGGGCGGCCTTCGGCTCCCAGGCTCATCTCCGCGCGCTGACCGGCCGCGACGTCGTCTCCATGGGCTACGGAGGCGCGGGCAGCATGGGTGGGCTCGCGGCCGAGCCGGCCGGCACGTTCGCCTTCCTCGGCCGCACCCTGTTCTACAGGCTCGCCGAGCCCGGGGTCGTGCTCGCCTACTTCTACGAGGGCAACGAACTCGACGACAACATCACCGATCTCCGGGAGAGCTACGACCCGCGTTACGACCAAGGCAGGCTCTACGACCCTTCCTATTTCAGGCGCTTCATGCTGGCGGAGTTCGTGGAACGCCATGACGGCTCCAGGGCGGCCCTGCGAGGCGGATTCGGCAGGAACCTGGTCTTCTGGAGGTTCGGCATGACCCTGCTGCGCAGCGCCTGGCGCAGGCTGCCCGGGGCCGCTGACGGACGGACCTCGGAGGCGGCCGAGGTCCCCGCCGCCGAGCCCGTGAACCGCGTCCTGCTCGGCCAGACCGAGTCCTTCCTGCCCGAGGCGTCGCAAGGCCCGTCCCTCGAGCTCACGGACGACGAGCTGCGCCGGGGCGTCTGGGTCCTCGAGCAATCTCTGGGGTTCCTGAGGTCCCGTTTCCCCGGGGCCAGGGTCCTGGCGGTCTACATCCCCTCGCCCCTGTCGTGCTACGAGCTCGCCTCTCCAGAGGTCTCCGTGGAGACCTATCACGACAGGGCGTCCCGCTACCCGGCGGCCGCGGTGCGCCGCCGCAGCGACCTCATCGCCGCAAGGGCGCGCGAGGCCGCCCTGAGGGCCGGCTGCGGGTTCGTGGACGCGAGGCCCTCCCTGCGCGCCGAGGCTCGCAGGAGGTTCATCCACGGCGTCTACGACGCGCCTCATCTCAACGCCGCCGGCTACCGGGCCTTGGCCGAAGCCATCGCGCCAGCTCTTTGAACCCCGCCCGCGGACCGCGGCTTTCCCGCATTATGTATAATCACATCCTGCCGCTCCCCGAGGGAGAATCCCCTATGCAACTATTGGAACGCCGCTACAGCAAGAACCCCGACTTCGTGGGCCGCCGCATCGCGGATGAGTACATCCTCGTCCCCATCCGGGAGAAGGTGGGCGACCTGAGGAGCATCTTCACCTTGAACGACACCGCGGCCCGGGTCTGGGAACTCATCGACGGACAGCGCACCGTGGGGCAGATCAAGACGACCCTGCTGGAGGAGTACGCGACGACCGGCACCGAGGTCGAGGCGGATCTTGGGACCATCCTGACGCAGTTCGAGACCATAAAAAGCGTGCACGCTAATTGATGCCGGAAGTCCGCCTTGTCATCCCTCCCGACTACGAATACGACGCCCCGCCGCTGGGAACGCCGGCCCTGGCCGGCTTCCTGAAGTCCAGGGGGATCGGCGTCTCGCAGCTCGACCTCAACCTCGCCTACCGGGACTCCTGGGACGGTTCCGCGGACACGGCGCGGCGGCGGATGAACGAGCTCTTTGACGGGAAGGCCCAAGGGCTCTACTACTCATCCCTCCTGCCGCAGAACGCCGGAGACTACCAATACGGCAGCCCGTACGACAACAGGACCAATTCCTCCTTCTACTTCATCGAACGGATCCTTTCCAGCGGCATCCTTTTCAGGTATCTGGACGATGAGGACGAGAACACATTCCTGCGGTTCTTCCTGGCCGACCCGGGGGCCAAGGGAATCCTCTCAGGCACGCCATCGCTCATCGGCCTTTCGATCGTCTCCCCTTCCCAAGCCTTGGCCGGCCTGACGCTTTGCCGCCTGCTCAAGCGGCGGTCCCCTGAGGTGAAGATCGCCCTCGGCGGCCAATGGGCAACCCTCTTCGCGGAGGAGATCATGGCCCGCCCTGATTGGGCGGCGCTCTTCGACTTCGTCGTGACCGGCGAGGGCGAGACCCCCCTCCTGGGCCTGGTCTCGGCGCTCGAGTCCCGGGGTCCTGTCTCGACCGTGCCCAACCTGATCCGCCATGCCAACGGCGCCTGGATCCGCAGCCCCGTCACCAGCGAGGAGGACCTCGACCTCCTGCCCACTCCCGACTTCGAAGGACTTCCGCTCGCGAGCTACGCAAGCAGCAGGCAAGGAGGCCTTGCCCTGACCTGCGAGACCTCCCGGGGCTGCTACTGGAACCGCTGCGCCTACTGCGTGGACCTGCCCCTGCCCAAGCCGTCCTACCGGGCCAAATCGCCGGACCTGGTGGCGAGGGACTTCAAGGCCCTTGCGGAACGCCACAAGCCGGCGCTCCTGCTGGTCTCCAACGCCACCATGTCCCCGAGCCAGATGCGCGAGGTCTCGACGAGGCTCATCCAGGAGGATTTCGCCGTGCCCTGGTGGACCATGGCCAGGCTCGACAACGGCTTCACCCGGGACATCTTCGACCTGGCCAGGGAAGCGGGCTGCAAGCAGGTCAATTTCGGTTTCGAGTCCGCCTCGGACAGGGTCTGCGGCCTCGTGCTCAAAGGGAACAAGCAGGCGGTCTCGGAAAGGGTCATCAGGGACTGTCACGCAGCCGGAGTCGCGGTGGGCCTCCAGACCATCTTCGGTCTGCCGGGAGAGACCGTCGAGGAAGGGTTGGAGACCGTGGCTTTCATCTCCGAGAACCGCGCCTCCATCGACCATCCCGCCTTCAACACGTACTATCTGACGCCCAAGTGCCCAGTCTACGACGACCCGGCACGGTGGGGGCTGGAATTCGACAGGGACGGAGGCCTGCCGTTCAAGTTCTTCACCGAGTTCCGCCAGGCAAGAGGCCCGATGAGCCCCATGGAGGCCGGCCGGCTGGAACAGCTCTGCAAAGGCCTGATGCACCGGAGGTCCACCCATCTCGTGGAAGACCACAACGAGGTCCTCGGGGTATGGCGCAAGCTCGGGCTCTCGGGACTGCCCCTCATCCACCTCGACGCGCACATCGATTTCGGCTGGGTCCCGGAGAAGGACATCACCCAGATCCTCGAAGCCGGCACCAAGGCCGAATTGGACAGCCTGCTCGCGAGCCGGCCCCTGTGGAATCCGGTCGAGACCCCGAAGGAGCGCCTGGTCACCATCGGCAATTTCGTTTGTCCTGCCATGCAGGATGGGATCGTGTCCGAGTTCTACTGGGTGGTGCCGGACGGGACCCTGTCCAGCCATAAGGAGCGCAGGCACGTCCTTCGCACGCTCAAGAGGCTTGCCCGGCCGCGAACGCTCGTGCGCGCGCAAGGAGACCTGCTGGTCACGGAACTCGCGGGCAGGAAGACCATCGTCTGCGAACTGGCCGGCCTGCCCAAGTTCCCGGGCCCGGTCCTGCTCGACATCGATCTGGATTACCTGCTGACCAGGAAAGTCACGGACGACCTCGCTCCGGACCGCGAGCCCTGGATCGCTCCGGAGCGCCTTTCCCAGCGGCTTGCCGGACTGGGCCTCAAACCGGAATGCACGACCATCTCGTATTCCGTGGAGGGCGGCTTCACCCCCCTGCGGTTCAAGCACCTGGGAGACGAGCTCAAGGCCCGCCTTCAGTCCTCGGATTGGTCCGTGCCGCCCGCCGCCCGGCATTACCTCGCGGCCCTTGCGGGCCTCGAGAAGGGAGAAATCGATTCGGCCAGGCTCTCCTATCGCAAGGCGGTCGGTCTCGACCCGTCCTACAGGACCGCCTACAACAACCCAGGACCGGTCCTGGAGTTCATGGATGATCGGGCCGGAGCCGAGAAAGCGTACAAGGACGCCTTGAAGCTCGACCCGGCTAACGCCCTCGCGCTCTGCGGCCTTGGCAACGTGAACCGCGCACGTAAAGACTGGACCGAAGCCGAACGCCTGTTCAGGAAGGCCCTGGAGCTTTCCCCCGCGATCGAGGACGCTCATTTCGGGTTGGGAGCCGTGCTGCTCGCCTCCGGAGGTTCTCCGGAGGAAGCGGCCTCTCATTTCCGCGCGGTCCTGGACCTCTCCCCTGATTCAGCAGGCGCATTCTTCCAACTGGGGCTCATCGCCGAGCGGCAGGGGAAAGCCGGCGAAGCCCTCTCCCACTTCAGGAAAGCCAGGCGCCTGGGGCTCGACTCAGCCGACCTGCACTGGCGGCTGGGACGCGGGCTCCTTGCCGAGCGCCGCTACGGCAAGGCCGGCCGGGAGCTCTACCGAGCCGCGGCCACCGCCCTTGACGCCATGGTGTCCCGATGAAGCTCTCTCTTCAGGACCGGCCCGTCCGCAACCCGGACATCCTCTTCAAGCTCATCGAAGACGAGGCCGTGCTCGTGGACCAGGATGAGGCCGTGGTCTGGCGGCTCAACGAGACCGGCGCCCTCCTCTGGGACGCCCTGGATGGGCGCCGTACGGCGGCGCAGGCGGCGGAGCTCATCCGCGAGCGCTTCGAGGTGGCTGCTCAGATCGCCGAGGAAGACACCCTGGATTTCCTGAGAGCCCTCGCCGCCAAGGACCTGGTGAAGAGCCATGCCCTGCGCTAAGATCCCCCAAGCCGGGTTCGGCGAGTTCCGCCGCGTCATGGATGAGAAGGCCATGTCCCTGCGGCTGCCCTATCTCGGCTCCCTGGCCCTGACCTACCGCTGCAACCAGGACTGCGTCCACTGCTACTGCAGCATCCCGGCCGAAGACCGCGCCGCGCGGGACCAGGAGCTCTCCCTCGATGAGGTCCGGCGCATCCTCGACGAGGTCGCGGACGCCGGCTGCCTATGGCTTCTCCTGACAGGCGGGGAGCCTCTGCTCCGGCCCGACTTCCGGGACATCTACCTCCATGCGATCCGACGAGGGATGTTCATCGAGGTCTTCACCAACGGCACCCTCCTGACCCCGGAGCTCGCGGACCTCTTCGCCGATTACCCGCCGCTCGGAGTCGAGATCACGATCTACGGCGCCACGGCCGCGACCCATGACCGGATCACCCGCAGCCCGGGCTCCCTGGACCGCTCCCTGGCCGCGGCCGGACTATTGAAGGAGCGGGGAGTGGATGTCGCGCTCAAGACCATGGTGATGTCCCTCAACAAGCACGAGCTGACCGCCATGCGCGGCACCGCCGAAGCCGTGCACCCGGGACGCAGCCTCGCCTACGACACCATCCTCGTGCCCCGGCTCGACGAAGGCTTCGACAACCGGGGACTGCGGCTGAGCCCCGAGGAGACCGTGGCCCTGGACCTCGCGGATGAGAAGTCCAAGCAGGAATACGGCGAACTCCTCAGGGAGCTTTCCCAAGTCCCGGCCCGCGACTTGCTCCTGTGCGGGGCAGGCGCCATCGTGTTCACCATCAACCCCTACGGCATGCTCCAGCCCTGCGATTCCTTCCCGAACCTCGCCTACGACATCAGGAAGGGCTCCTTCTCAGCGGGGTGGCGCGAAGCCATGCCCCTTTTCCGGCGCGTGATGGAGGAAAGCCTTTCCCCAAAGTGCCTTGCTTGCGACAAAGCGCCTCTTTGCGAGCAGTGCTCAGGCTACGCCATGCTGGAGCACCGGTCCCTGGGAGGGATCGTGGAACCCCTTTGCCGCAAGGCCGGTCTGCGCCACCAGGCCCTCGCCGGGAAGAAAGCCGGCTCCAAGGAACCGGCACAAACGCAACAATAGGAGACCCGCAGATGAGCCAGAAGAAGCCGTATCAGAAGCCCGCCATGGTCCAGGTCAAGCTCGCGCTCGAGGAGCAGATCCTCACCGCCTGCAGGTCCGCGGCGCGCAGCACGAACACCTCGCGCTGCGCAGGCAGGGCGTGTTCCCGATGCCGCGTCACCTACAGCAGAAGCTAGTGCTTGGACAAGGGCGCGGCTAGTGCCCAGCCTCAGGCTGGAACTTGGGGGTCCGGTCGTGGAGTTCCGGAGCCGCTGGATCCCCGAACTCGGGACCGACAGCAGGATGTCGGCCTACCTCAAGTTCGTCACGAATAAATACCCGGACGCGGTCGTGACCATATCCCCGGGCCATGCCGAGGCCGGAGCCGGCGACAGAGTCGTCTACGACACCCCCGTGTTCTGGCGCGTCACCGCGTGCCGTGGACAGGAGGTCCTGCGCATCTCATCCCAGCGCAACAAGCCGCCCTGCGGGGTGCTGATCCCGGAAGGGAAGGGCATCCGGAACGGCCGGAAGGTCAGGCGCTACCGCCTGCTCATGCAGCGTCAGGCTCCGGGAGCATCCCTCATCCAAACCCTTGACCTGATCAGCCGCCAGCTCACCGTGACGCTCCTCGGGTCCTCGGGCCTGCTCCTGCACGCCGCCGGGCTCGCGGTCGGGGAAGGGGGCGTGGCCCTGGCCGGCAGTTCCGGGGCAGGAAAGACCACCATGACCCGCCTGCTGAGGGGGTCCGGCCCGGAGATCCCGGTGTTGAGCGATGACCGGATCGTGCTGCGCAGGTCCGGCTCGCGATGGCTGCTGTGCGGCACGCCTTGGCCCGGAGAGGACCGGCTCGCGGCCAACAGAGCCGTCCCCCTCAAGAAGCTCTTCATCCTCCGGCAGGCAAAAAGCAACGGCCTGGCCTCCCTGTCCCCATCGGGGGCCGCGGCAGCCCTGCTGCGCTGCACCTTCGCTCCCTGGTGGGACAAGAAGCTGATGGAGGCCGCTCTGGGATCGTGCGCGAGGCTCTGCCGGGAGATCCCGGTCCAGGAGTTTTCCTTCCGGAACACAAAGGATGCGGGAGCGTGGCTGAGAACCGCCTGGACGGCCTGAACGTCGGGGCCGTTGACCTGGCCTCGGTCGCGGCCTCCCTGCTCGAACGCGGCGCCTCGGTCCGGCTCGAGGCGCGGGGCTCAAGCATGTCCCCCATCATCAAGGACGGCGACACGCTGGAAGTCAGGCCGGCCGGGCCCGCCGGACTCAGGAGAGGGGACATCGTCCTCTACTCCAAGGACGACAGGATGGCCGCCCACCGCATCGTCGGCGCCTCGGCCGGCCAAGGCGGATGGACCTTCACCCTCAAAGCCGACAGCGGGGACGGCCTTGACCAGGTCACGGAATCCGAGATCCTCGGCAGGGTGGCGGCCCGGATCAGGAAGGGCGACAGGACTCCGTTGGACAAGCCCATGGACCGCGTCCTCGGGCTCCTGGTGTCCGCGATCCCTCATCCCCTCCACCGGCTGGCCTTCCGCCTCGGGAGGACTCTTCGGGGGATCCCGGTTGCAGCCCCAAGGGTCCAGGCCGGTCCCGCCCTCAAGCTCACGGTCTCCATCGTCAACTGGAATGTCAGGGACTACCTGGACAAATGCCTCGCCTCCGTGTTCCGGCACGCGGGAGGCCTGGACCTCGAGGTCATCGTGGTGGACAACGCATCCTCCGACGGCTCCGCCGCCATGGTCCGGGAGAAATACCCGGAAGTCCGAGTAGTCGAGAATCGAGAGAACGTGGGCTACGGCTCCGGACACAACCAGGCCGTGGCCCTGGCCAGGGGAGAATTCGTCCTTTTCCTCAACCCGGACACGGAAATGCTGCCCGACACCCTGGCCAGGTCCGTGCGGTTCATGGAGGAGCATCCCGAAGCGGGAGCCGCCATGCCCCGGGAGATCGAGCGGCCGGAGGACAAGGATGAGGCCTGGGAGGTCGGCGTCGTGCTGACCGGCTGGCGGCGCGTGCTTTGGGACCTCTGCCTTCGCGCCAACAAGGCCTTCCCCAACTCCTGGTGCGAGAATCGGATCCTCGACACCATCGCCCGTTGGCGCGGCCGGTTCAAGGACGGCTTCTTCTTCGCCAAGGTGGACTATCTCGAAGGCGGGTTCCTCCTGGCGCGTCGGTCCGCCCTGGCCGAGGCAGGGGAGTTCGACCGCAGATACTTTCTCGGTCACGAAGGGATCGACCTGACCCAGCGCGTGAAGCGCCTGGGCTGGAAGCTCTACGCCCTCATCAACGTCTGGGTCATCCACTACGGCAGCAAGAGCTCGGACCTGCTCGGCGAGGAAGGCGTCGACCGACTCGAACGTCGCTGGCGGGACAGGGTCGTCCGCGAACGCGGCCCCGGCTCCGCCGGCGGGCTCGCGGCCGCGGCCAAACGCCTGCTCAAGCTCCCCCTTCACCTGCGGGACATCCAAGCCGCGGACCTGACCTGGGACCCCGGCAGGCTGGCTGATCTCGCCTTCGACGGACTCGAGGGCCTCCTCCAGCCGGCTCAAGTGAGGAGCGAGATCATCCGTCTCGTCGAACTCCTGAAGGCGCGCCAGCCCGAGGTGATCGTCGAGATCGGGACCGAGCTCGGAGGGACCCTGTTCCTATTCTCCCGAGCCGCGGCAAAGGACGCCCTCCTCGTCAGCGTGGACCTCCCAGGGCCCTTCTTCGGAGGCGGCGAAGGATACTCGGCCGCGAGGATCCCGCTCTACCGTTCGATCGGGCTCAAGGGACAGACGATCAGGCTCGTCCGCTCGGACTCCGGGAGCGACCGGACCCTGGCACGGGTCCGGGAACTGCTGGGCGGCAGGAAGGCGGATTTCCTTTTCATCGACGGCGACCACGCCTATGACGCGGTCAGATCCGACTTTGAGCGTTACTCCCCCCTGGTCCGGGAAGGAGGCATAATAGCCTTCCACGACATCGTGCCCGACCCCTCGACCGGCGACCAGGAATCACCCAGGCTCTGGCGGGAGATCAAGGCCGCCCATCCCGTCGAGGAGATCGTGGAGGACTGGGATCAGAAGGGCTTCGGCATCGGCGTCATCCCGGACTGGCGGCCGCCGGAAAAGGAGCTTCGCGCCCCATGCTGACGCTCCGCGCGAGGGTCAAGGATTCGCTGGCGTTCAAGCTCTTGCAGAGTTTCCGGCGCTTCCTATCGGGCCTGGGACAGCATCTGCTGGACACGACGCGGGACTTCGCCGTCGTCGTGGCGGAGCATCGGCGCGACCGGGGACTCGGCATCAGGACAAACCTGCCGTGGCGACGCAACGCCGACGAGAGCGGATTCCGCGACATGCAGCCGTACGATCCCATCTCCTACGCCGCCGCGGACAAAATCCTGGCCTTCCTCGCCCTGGGGCCAGAGGACGTCTTTATTGACCTCGGATGCGGGCAGGGCAGGGCCGTCTTTCTTGCAGCCACGCTCCGTCCGAAGAGGGCGGTGGGAGTCGAGTTGAACGAAGACTTGTTCCGGATCGCCATGGAGAACAAGCGGACCTTCAGGGGGGGGGGGGGGGAGTTCGTCCGCGCCGATGCCGCATCGTTCGATGTGTCGGAAGGCACGGCCTTCTTCTTCTCCGACCCTTTTGGGCCCAAGACCTTCGGCGCGGTCGTGGAGAACATCCGGCGGTCGCTCATCGCCAAGCCGCGCATTATCCGGGTGGCCTATTTCTGCGCGCGCCAGCGCTCCATTTTCGACAGCCAGCCCTGGCTGGAGCTCGATGCTGAGCTCCAGGAGCTTGATACGCTGGTCTGGCGCAGCCGATGACCGCCATGCTCAGGACCGGGAACTTCCGTGACGCCTTGGCCGCCGACCAGGGTCGCATCGTTCCTGCTGGAGGCATCGGGATGCCGCAGGCTCATACGGACGCTCCTGCTGCGGGAACGCGCAGTCGTAAGGCCGGCCACCATGGACGACGCCGCGGAGCTGTGCCGCCTCAACAGCGCGCCCGGGATGACCCAAGCTGAATTCGCCGAAGGCCTCAAGGGCGAGCTCGCCGGAGGCGCCCGGTTCGTCGCGCTGACGCGCGATACGGTCATCGGGACGGCCACCGTCACCCTGCTCGGCGGCGGTCGATGGGGAATAGACGGGGTCTGGGTCAAGCCGCTCTACAGACACCAGGGCCTGGGCCGGAGCCTTTGCGCCGCGATCCTCGACCACGTCAAGACTCGGAAGGGCGAGGCCGTAACGCTGTCGGTGAACCGCAGGGCTTGGGCAGCCCTCGCGCTCTATCGGGAGATGGGCTTTCACGTCGTCGAGAGTTCCGGAGACGAGTCCACGATGGAGAAGCGCCTCTGATCCGCGCTCAATACTGCGCCAGCGTGCCTTTCCTACGGGCGTAATCTAATGCCGCCCCCAGGCTCCGGTAGGCCATGGGGACCAAGACCGCGGACAGAACGGCGAGCACGGCCACATCGTGCCGGAGGTCCGCTAGCCCCGCGCCCCTGTAGATCGCCAGCTCCAGGGACCGGACCGCGTAGGTGGTGGGGAAAAGGTATGACAAAGCCTTGAGCCAATCCGGAAGGATCGTGACCGGAAAGAACACCCCCCCCAGTATCTCCATCCCGAGGTTCATCATGATGGAGAGAGGGTCGCCGCGCTTGAAGGCCAGGATGAAGGCAGCGGAGATGATCCCCATGGCCGAGAAAGAGACCATGGCCAGGGACAGGATGATCAGCGCGGCAGGCAGGTTGACGCTGCTGAAATCCACTCCGAAGACGAAGACCCCGGCCAGGACATAGACCGCGGTCTCCAGGGAGGCCATGATGAGGTTCCAGGAAGCCATGGCGCACGCGATGGTGAATATCCCGGTCGGCGTGGCCAGGAGGGCCTCGAAGGTCCCCCAGACCTGCTCTTCCCTCATCATGCTCGAGACCGCGCCCAAAGCCCCTCCAAGGTAAGTGCTGGCCATCATCCCCACCAGGACGTAGGAGAAGTAGCTGACCCCGAACGGCGCGAGATGGGGCGCGACCTGCCTGCCGAAGAGCTTGTCAATGAAGAAATACGAGACCACGGAGAAAACAGTGCTCAAAAGCGCCAACCCGAAGCCCAGGCGGTAGCTGCGCGCGTCGCCCAGGGCCTTGCGCAGGTACGCCGCGGTCTTAGCCATGGGAAAGAAGCTCCGGACGTTCCCTGATGTCGTGGGGCGCGCCTTGCGCGACCAGCCTGCCTTGGACAAGAAGCCCGACACGGCCGCAGACAGCCTCGGCCTCGGCCATATTGTGCGTGGCGAACAGGACGGACTTGCCCTGCCTTCCAGCAAGCTCGTCGCGGACGAACCTTCCCACCATGGCCGCTCCAGCGGGGTCGATGCTCTTCGTGGGTTCGTCGAGCAAAAGGACCTCAGGATCATGGAGCAGAGCCCTCAAGAGGCCGAGACGCTGGCGCATCCCGGCCGAATACTCAGCCACCCTCCTGTCGAGAGCATCCCCATCCAACAGCGGTCCCAGTCCCCGGACCCGCTCCCTAACCCTGCCAACCGGCAATCCTTGGAAAGCGCCGAAGAACTCGAGGTTCTGCCAACCCGTCAACCGCCAGTAGAAACTGCGCTCATCCCCGGTCACCAACCCCATGGATGCCTTCACTCGGCAAGGATCAGCCAGGATGTCGTGGCCGGCCACGGCCGCATCCCCCGAATCAGGCAGGACAAGGGTGGCGAGGACCTTGATCAGGGTGGTCTTGCCCGCTCCATTCGGGCCGACCAGGCCGAAGACCTCGCCCTTGCCCACGCTAAAGCTCACCTCGTCCAGGGCGGTCACGGAGGCCTGCGGCGCGGCGCGAAAGAGCCCCCCGACCATGCCGCGCAGACCCTGGACAGGGGAGAAGCGCTTGCTGAGTCCGCGGACCTCGATCATCGCAGGAAGATGGGGGCCAAGGACACGTCCTTGCCCTCGACGCGGATGTCGCCCTTGTGGCCGCTCACGCGGAGGCTGCCCCGGGCCGGGCCGGCCCGGAAGGGTCCGGTCGAAGACTCGGCCGTGCCGAGCAGGAGCGCCAGGGAATAGTCGCCGCCAGGCATGTCGCGGAACTCGAAACCTCCCTTGGCGTCGAGGACCGTGGAAGCCGCGAGGGTCATGGCTGAGAGATCCGCGGGGATGGCGCGGTCCCTGGAATAAAGCGCGACCCGCAGACCTTCTCCCTTACCGCTTCCGCCTCTCTGGCGGCTTCCGCTGACAGGGACGGCCGCGCCTTCGAACACGAACCTGCCCCGGACCTTCGAAGGCTTGGCCGAATCGGGCGACACCAGAAGCCCGGCCGGGATGCCGGCATCGCCCTGTGAAGCGCGGCCGAGCCAATACCCGGCCCGGTCAGCGACGCCGAACCTGGCGAACGCAGCGGACAGGAGGAAGGCGGCATGGGGACCGACCCGCCAGCGCTTCTCATCCGCCAGGGTCTCGAGCATCCTCAGGTTGTCCTTGTTGGCGGGAGCGTGAGACAAGCTCCCCAAGAGCAGGAGCCCGGCCAACGGGTCCCCGGCCTCGAGGGCGGCCAAAGCCGAGGCCCGCATGCCGTCCGCGTCCGCCAGAGCGGCACGGCCCGTATAGGCGTGCCTCAGAGCCGGGAGCCTCTGCAGGGACCGAAGCCGGCTGAACCTCTCCAGCCCTGCTAGGTCGTCCTCAGCGCGCTCGACCGGTCCAGGCACGGCCAAAGGCGCTTCGCGCACTGAATAGTCCGGGATTCCCTTCTCGGTGAGCACCAGGATGAAGGCGCTCCCAGGCGTTCCCACCGAGGTTCCCGAGGACTGGGCAAGGCTCAGCCCGGCGCCGTAGCCTTGAGCCATGATCATCGCGGCCAGCCAGCACGCGGCCAAGGCCGTGGTCCAGCCGCAGGCCGTTTTCCACGGCCTGGCCGTCTTCCAGGGACCGGATGAGAACGCTGTCTCAGCCAGACTCAGGATCGCGGCCACAGCCAGGAACACGGGCACGGCTGACAGGACGAAGGCGAGCGGGGGCTCGCGGATATCGAGACTCTCGGGAAGGAACCACGCGTTCTGGAGCATGTCGAGGAAAGTCGCGATCGAGGACCTGGCCAAGGCGGCGAAGGCCAGGCTTCCGGCCAAGAGACCGACAGCGGCAAGCCATGGCGCGCGGCCCCTGGACACGCCCATGGCGCCGGACCTGCCGCGCTTGAACCCGGCCCACAGGCGCCACAGGACCAGCAGGAGGCTGGCGAGCGTCAAGGCCAGAGCCAGCCAGGAGAGCGCGCCCCGGACCGCTGGGGAGGCCTGGGCCTTGATGAAGAACGCGAAGAACGGGTAGAAGGCCCTCCTTGGAAGCAGGAGGTCGTCCGATGCCGGGACTCGGGAGAGGGTCCGCATGACCGCGACCGCAAGGCCCAGGGCCGCGCTGGACAGAGCCGCAACGACTGCGTCGGTCAGGCTGGGAAGGCACGAGAGGCAGAGAGGGCCGGAGGCCTTGCCGTCATGGCCTTCTATCATGGCGCCATTTTTCAAGTTCCATCTTTAATGGACTCCAATACTGTCGATCCCTATCCTTTTCAGATGCCTCTTCTTCCCGGAGGCTTTTTTCAAGGGCCACGCCGTCTCCGGAGAGGGCATGGGCGAGAAGCCTCCGTCGGGTCGATACGGATCGACACAGGGCAGGCCATACTTTGGCCAAACGCATCAGCTCCGACGGCGTCCGGCACTCCTCGAACCAGAACTGGACCTGCTTTTCCGTCGCCCTGTCTTGGGCCTGCAAAATATCGGCTTCAATCAGCCGACGGACCATGGGCCAGTCTTTCTCACGCTGAGTCTTCTTGGCTCTTATCAGATCCGGCAAGGACAGCACGCCCATCTCCCCGATCTCCGGAAGATGGACCATCGTGCGCCGCTCCCACAACGCGGCGAAATCATCGCACCCGCGCATGCGGGTCATGATGTCGATTCGGAGGCCTTCCGTCTCAGGAGTATGACAGCGAAAATGGCAGGCATGCCCGCGCTCCAACGCGCCGGCATCCAGGGGAGGCGCGAAAACGCTCTCGGCGCGGAGTTCGTTGAGCGCATCCCGTATTCTTCCAAGGTTCGGCTCATCGATGCCGATGGCGAGGTCCAGATCGCGGCTAAATTCCGCCGCGCCGTATAAAATGCACGCCTGACCGCCCATCAATAGAAACCGCGCGCTGCAATTCTGGAAAATCAAAAGGACTTTGTGAATCGGGCTCGGGATCAAGCGAACCTCCAAAAAGGGCATACGTGGACCATAACCGGCAACTCTCCAGATATCGCTGGACAGGCGTCATGAGCGCCCATTCCCGCGCCTCCTCCGATTCGATCGGTTCATCGCCCACAGCGCAATAGTACAATATCCTCAGTTCCCATCTTGGTCGACCGGCGTGACCGGGAACTCGGAGAACCCGGCGAGCTCCTTGCCGATCGCCTTGGCGTCGCCGACCACGACCACGGTCATCTCCTCGGGCCGGATGAAGGTCTGGGCTGCCCTGGCCGCGGACTCGAGGGTCACGGCTGAGACGCGGGTGGCGTAGGAGTCCAGTTGGTCGTCGGGAAGACGGAGGATCTTCTGTTGGACCAATGCGTCGGCCAGGCCCGCCTGGGTCTCCAGCTCGATGGCCAGACTGCCGATGAGGAAGGCCTTGGCCTTGGCGAGCTCCATTTCGGTGATGCCCTTGTCCCGGACCTCTTCGAGGTGCTTGAAGATCGCCTTGAGGCCGTCTCCCGTGTTCTCGGCGCGCAGGGGCGTGCGCACCCGGAAGATGGATGAAGTCAGCCTGTGCTCGAGCCGCGACCAGACCTGGTAGGTCCAGCCCTTGGATTCGCGGAGGTCCTGCATGAGCCGAGAGCTGAAGGTCCCGCCGATGGCCTGGTTGACCGCGAGCAGGCTGTAATACTGCGGGTGGTCCTCGCGCACCGCGAAGCTGCCCATGAACACCGCGGACTGGCTCGCGCCCGGCCGGTCGAGCAGGAAGACCCTCCTGCGGTCGTGGCCGCCCACCACCGCGGGCGCCTCGACCGGCTCGGCCAAGCCCTTCCACGGGCCGAAGTGCGCGTTCACGGGCTTGGCCGCGTCCTCGTAGCCGATGTCTCCGGCCAGGATGAGGGTGACGTTGGCCGGGGTGAAGAGCTTCTTGTGGAAGGCCGCGATGTGCTTGCGCGTGATCCTGCCGATGGAGGCCGGGGTCGGGGCCGTGACCGCGTAGGGATGCGAACGGTAGAGCTTCTTGAAGAAGGCCGTGGAAGCCAGGAACTCGCCGTCGCCGCGGCCAGCCGCGAGTTCCTCCTTCATGTTCTTCTTGCGCAGCTCGACTTCGTTGGCCGGGAATGTGGGGGATCGGCTGACCTCGGCGAGCAGGGCCAGCATGCGCTCGCTGTGCTCGGAGAGGCCTGAGGTCTCGATGACGATGGCGTCCGGCCCGGCCTTGACCGAGACCTTGCCTCCATAATCCTGGGCAGCGTCGGCGATCTCGCGGGCGGTGTAGCGGAGACTGCCCTCGGTCAGGAGCTCGGCCATGGCGTCGGCCAGGCCCGCGAGCTCGGAGGGCACCGCTGCCCAGCCGGAGCGCACCACCAGCCGGGCGGTCACCAGGGGGCTGCGATGGTCCTCGGCGAGGATCGTCTCGAAGCCGTTGGCGAGCTTCCACTTCATCCTCGAAGGCAGGAGATGGGGCTCCACGAACCCGACCTCAGGCACCTTGGACATGTCAGGCTTCTTGAACCCGGCCCCGGAGGCCGAAGCGGCCTCCTGAGCCCAAGACAGGCGCGGGAGAACGGCCAGGAGCCCTGCCAAGAACAGCCCTGCCAGGCCCCTCATTTGCCGCCTCCAGGGCCCACGGAGAAGAAGAGCGCGATCTCAGGCCGCAGATAGCGCTGGGCCGCGGCTTTGGTGTCCGCCGGCGTCACAGCCATGAAGCGGCTGAGCTCAGCGTCAGCCGAGGCCGGGTCGCCGTCTAGCAGGGCAGCGGTCACCAGGGCCTGGGCCCTGCCCAGGCAGGTCTCGCGGCCCTTGATCCACTCCGAGCGCAGGACCGTCTTGAGCCGGACCAGCTCCGCCGCGTCAAGGCCGGAGGCCGCGACTTTCGCGACCTGCTTCATCACGAGGTCTTTGACCTGCTCGGCCGTGAACCCGGCCTTGTGCACGGTCCAGCCCCCGAACGCGCCCGGAGCATTGTACTGGAAAGGGTCCTCCACGAGGGGAAAGCCCAGGCCTCCGGCCACGCTCACCGAGGCCTGGCTAGCCTTGACCAGTTCTTGATAGAGCCTGGAGCTCTTGCCCTGGAACAGGGCCCGTCCCACCAGGGTCAGGGCCGCGGCTTCGCGGGTCCCGCGCCCGGGCATCCCCTTCCAGGACACCGCGAAAGCAGGCAGCCTGGCATGGCTATCGGACAGCTTCACCCAGCGCGACGGGCCCGGTTCAGGCTCGGAGACATCGATCCTGGGCACGGTCCCCTGGTTCGGGATCCACTCGAAATACTGCCTGGCCAGGTCCAGGGCGGCCTGAGGCTCCACGTCGCCCACGATGGCCAGCACCGCGTTGGCCGGGGAGTAGTAGTCCGAATAATACTTCTCCGCCGCCTTGTGGGTCGCGGCATCGTAGTCCGCCTCGTCGGCGATGATGGGATGGCTGTTCTGCCAGTTCGAGAAGGCGTGGGAGGCGATCTCCACGTGGAGAAGCCGGCCGTACGGGGCGTTGTCCACACGCATGCGCCGCTCCTCCATGGCCACCTCGACCTGGCCGCGCACCGAGTCCTTGCGCAGGTCCAGGTCCGCCAGGCGGTCCGCGTCGAGCCAGAGCGCCACGGGCAGGGCCTTGGCCGGAAGGACCTCGTGGAAGAGGGTGAAGTCCCCGCGCGCGAAAGCGTTGTTGTCCCCCCCGTAGGACTCGAGGATGCGGTCGTACTCGCCCTTGCGGGCGTGCTTGGAGCCCTCGAACATGAGCTTCTCGAAGAGGTGCGCGAACCCCGCCCTGTCCCTGGTCTCGTTCCTGCTCCCGGCATTGAACCCCATGACCACCGCGACCACGGGCGCTGACGAGTCGCGGGACACCACCACCTTGAGCCCGTTGGCCAAGACCACGGATTCGGCCGCCAAGGAGCTGGAAACGACACCGGCCGCCAGGGCAAGGCAGGCCGCAGCGACGCGTCCGGGAAAAGCCCTCACCTTCTGCGCCCCTTGATCCTGATGGTCATGGAGGCAGCCTCCTCCTTGCGGGGCGCGGTCTCCGTGACCGGCTTCTCGGCCATGACGATCATGCGGTAGCTGTCCAGGCCGTAGGCCGAGCCGTCGAAGGCTCCCCACGCGCGACGGAACACCAGCCCCGCGGCCGCGACGAGCTTCTTGATCTCCGTGAGCGTGTAGACCCGCACGCTCATGAAGGAGGGCGTGCGGTTGCCGTCCTTGTCCAGGGTGCTGCGCAGGTTGTCGAGCCTGCCGGACTCGAGGTCGAAGGAGATCTGATCCTGGATCGTGACCCCGTCCGCGGACTCCTCGGCCTGATCCCAGATCTCCGGCTCCACGTGCCGCACCAGCCACTCCCGGTTGACGAGGTCGAGGAGCAGCTTGCCGCCTGTCTTGAGGCTCTTGTGCACGGACTCCAGGGTCCGGACGTCGTCGCGCTCGAGCGGGAACCGGCCGAAGGACGAGAACAGGCTCACCGCGGCGTCGAACTCCCCCCGGTAGGAGATCTGCCGGATGTCCGAGACCACGAAGTGCGCGTTGAGCTTCTCCTCGCGGGCGGCGGCCCGGGCCGAGGTCAGGGGCTCCTCGACCGGATCCATGCCCAGGACCCGGTGTCCCCGGCGCGAAAGCTCGAGAGTGGGCCGGCCCGAACCGCAGCCCAGGTCGATGACCCTCGAGCGGTGCTCCAGGCCGAGGTAGCGCTCCACCCCGTCGATGCGCGCGCTGATCTGCGCGTCCGTGCGGCAGAGAGGATTGTCCTCAAAATGGAGCCTCCACCAAAGCGCTCCCTCACGGTGGGCCACGGCCATGTCGCCATTGTACAATAACAACGCGCAGGCGCGACCGAATCCCGCGCCCGGTCCTCCGCGCCCGGCAGCCCCTGGGCGCCCCATGGGTATAGGTCCTTGGACCTATTCCAGCCAGGCCCTTTGGGCCGCTGAAAACTTCCCCGTTCAGCCCAGCAAATCCCCAGCCCTTCCGGTTAAGCTATTACTACGGCAGCAGTCATCCTCCTACCCAGCCTCACGCGGTGCAAACCGCAGCGTTCCGGAGGTTGGGATCCCGGATGGTGCGCCCGCGGTTGGAGATCGCCCCTCTGACCGCTCTGGTTGGAAGGTCCGCCTCTTATCCCAGGGAGGCGGACCTTTCCTTTCCCTTCGGGCAGGATCCTAGAAAGGGCTATCCCTCATCTTCCCAATACCCGCTGCTCGAGAAATCAAGACTGCCCCCTGAGACCCCTGTGCCTATAGCATAATCTATTATGCTATAAACACAGGGATGCCGAAACTGACCCGCCTCACCTTGTCCCACAAGAGGGCTGTAGGCAGGCTGTTGATGACCGCCAACATCCCCTACGCGGCGACAAGGCTCACGCCCGGCGAGTGGGTACGGACCATGCGCGCCACCCTGCACATGACGCAAGCCCAGCTGGCCAGGAGGGCAGGGATCGTCCCGGCTCACGTCAACCTCATCGAGAAGGGCCGCGTGGATCCGAAGGTCGGCACCCTGCGTCGCGTCTTTGCCGCGCTCTACTGCGACCTCGCGGTCCTGCCGGTTCCCCTAAAGCGTCCCACGGACATCATCGCTGAACGCACCACCGGGATTCCGAACTCGAGGATCTGGGACGAGCCTCGGGCCGACCGCTGATTCGCGCCCGCCCCGCGGGGGCAGGCCGCAACCGCGGTCACTCCTCTTCCAGAGGCGTGTTCCAATAAACGCTGTCGATGAACTTCTGCCAGGAGCGCCGGATGGCGATGGGCGAGCGCAGGATGAACACCACGCCCGAATCAGGCTGGGGCTTGGAAGGCTGGACCTTCAGGCGCATGCCGGCCTCCTCGGGTAGGCGCGCGCCCTTGCGCAGGTTGCAGGGGATGCACGAGGTGACCGTGTTGAGCCACTCGTTCTTTCCGCCGCGGGACTTGGGGATGATGTGGTCGAGGTTCAATTCCGAGGATGGGAAGCGCTTGCCGCAGTAGCAGCAGCGGTACCCGTAGTGATGGTAGAGGTTGCGCCGGGTGAAGGGCACCTCGCGCTTGGGCACCTTGTCGAAGGCGGTCAGGACGATGACCTCCGGGATGGCGATCCTGAAGGCCGGGGCGTGGACGAAACCGGAGGGGCTTTCCGCGATGGCAAGGGACAGGTCCAGCCAGTCCCTGAAGTTGTAGGACCGGTACTCCGCATCGAGGGCGGCTGCGCGGTCCGCGTAGAGCAGCATGATGGCCCTCTGCCAGCTCGTCACCGAGATGGCGAAGTAGCTCCGGTTCAAGACAAGGACGTCAGCGGTCATGGCTCGCGGCCTTTCTAATAGTGTAACAGAGGTTTCGCTCAAGGGCCAGAGCCGAACAGCAGCGGGGAGCCGTTCTTGGCCGGCTTGGCCACAGCAAACAGCTCCCTGGCCAGGACGCATGTCAGGGGCCACCTGAAAAAAGCCTTATGGATACCGGCTTTCCATGAAGGCGCCGGACTGATGGGCAAGCCTTCTGGAAGAGGGTTGCCATAGGTCTCATCGAGCGCGAGCTTGTAATTCGGCCTGGGCTCGACAATAGCATCCCATCCGATGCTCCGGAAGAAGCGCCTGAGCTGGGACGCCGAGTGCTCGTTGACGTGGAGCGCCATGTCGCTCTCGGAACGGGGCGCCTTGGGGTCGCGCACAGGCAGGCGCACGGCCCGCATGACCTTGGCCGCGAAGCGGCGGAATCCGTAGGTCCAATTCTTGTAGTAGTGCCGGTTCGTGCACGTGTGGATGACCGCAAAGCCCTCCCCGTTCAGCACGCGGCCTATCTCCTTGAAGCACTCGGAAAGCTCCCACGGGTGCAGGTGGTCCAAGATGCCCATGAGGAAAACCCGGTCGAAGGAAGCGTCCGCGAAAGGCAGGGCCTTGGCATCGCATCTGGCCACTGGACAGCCCGAGGAGGACCGCGCCAAACCCAGGGCAGCAGGGGAGAAATCCGTTCCCACCCCAAAGGCCCCGGCCAGCCGCACATGATAGAGGACTTCTCCCCTGCCGCACCCGATGTCGAGCACGGCCATGTCCGGCTTGACCCCGGCCCTGCGGAACGAATAGCTCAGGGCGGGCTTGAGGATCTTGGGGCCGAAGACCCGGTAGAACTCCGCGCCTCCGCAGTCCTCCTCGAAGTAGCGCTCGTCGTAAAGAACGGCGTTGACCGGGGCCTGGCCGGACGCGGGAGGAGCCGGGTCCCGGCTCACCGGGCGCTCTTGGGAACCTCGAACGCAGGGCCGCCCAGGCCCTCGGTCAGCGGTTTGAAGGTCCCCAGAAGCACCCGGAACTGCTTTTCGTACTTCTCGTACCCGTCCAGGGTGGCAGGGTAGACGATGACATAGAACCCGTCTTTCATCGGGACAAGGACGTAGGCGTGCTTGCGGATGAGGGTGCTCTTGCCCTTGGTCTTCTTGTCCACCGAGACCCCCCAGGTCCAGCCGGCCGGCACCTCGATAGGAGAGGTCACCACGAAGTATTTGGCCGGGATCTTGGCAGCCTTGAGGTTGATGACGTGGATGCTGTCTTCCTGCTTCTCCTTGGCCGCGCCGAGGAAGTAGTCCTTGTTCTCCGTGGGGCCATAGACCGAGCGGAGCATCTGCCGGGTGTAGTCGTCCACGTCCGAATACATCTCCAGCAGGCCGTTGGGAAGCTTGTGGATGCGGTTTGAGGCATGCCACCGGATGCTGATGCTCGGAGCCCCCAGGTAGAATTCCGTGTCAAAGCCGCCGATGAAGGTCACGTTCGTGAAGTGGTCGTCCTCCCGGTCGGTCTTGACGCTCCAGCCGTAGGGCACCTCGCAGGTGAAATCACCGAAGGGTGAGGTGAACTTGTGGTAATCCGGGAAGATGCAGCCGGCCGCCACGCCGCAGGCTGCCAACAGCGGAGCCCACAGGATCGCGCGTTTATTCATGGCGTTGTCAGAGTATAACAGGCATGTGCCGTTCCTGTCCAGTCCGAGTGGCAGGCGTGACACCCGCTAATTTTCAAGGGAACTCGCCCTGGCCTCGAGCTCGGAAGCGAGCGTGGCATGGTCCCATTCCCGGTGCAGGCCGGCGAGCCTGCGCAGGACCGCGGCCTCGAGCACCCGGTCCCGGAACCCGCGGGCCAGCCGCACCGAGCGCCAGTAGGCGTCGTAGGCGCTGCCTTTCTGCTTGCGAGCCTCCAGCACGAACCCGGCCAAGGCCGAGAGCTCCGCGTCGCGGCCCAGCCGGCCGCGGCCCCGGGCCAGGGCCAGGATGCGGTCAGCCTTCTCCCTGAGATTGAGCCGGTCCAGGGCATAGGCCTTCCAGAGCAGGGCCTGCACGGAGTCCGGGCACTGGACGATCCAGCGGTCGAGCTCGTCGAGGACCTTCGGCACCTGCTTGGGGTTCTTGAGGAGACCGTCCAGGGAATCCGGCCAGAGCCTGTTGGGCTGAAGCAGGGGCTTGGCCCCGCTCTCCACCAGCCAGGCATTGGCCCCGGACCGCCTGAGGTAGATGAGGGCGTTGTCATCCGCGTACACCAGCCTCCAATCCTGGTCCTCGTCCAGGACCCGGGCCGGGTACGCCGCCCTGCTGTTGCGCAGGACCGAGTAATCGAAGCGGTACACCTTGTCCATCAGGGACTTCCACCTGGCAGGCCACTCAGCCGCGTCCCTGAGGGTGTCCTCGTCGTAGAGCCCTTTGCGCGAATCAACGAAAACGGGCCGGCCCGCGCCGACCAGGTAGTCGCCCACGGACAGGTCGTTGAACATCTTTCCCCGGATGCCCTGGGCGTCGAGGTACTGCGCCGCGCCGTCGACGTCGAAGGACGCGTAGCCCACGACGTGCGCGTAAGGCAGGTGCACGAAGCGCCAGTGCCACCCGACCAGCAGGGCCGGGACCACGGCCCAGCGCACGGCTCTAGAGAGGGACGCGTCGCGCCTGGAGACGTAGTGGCCCAGGGCCAGGGAGATCGTGGGGCAGCAAGCCAGGACCGCGAGGGCCCGCAGGCCCGGGAAGAGCAGGGACATGCCCAGGAGCGACGCGGTCGTCAGGCTGAGGAAGAACTCCGTCTGAAGACAGATCCACGCTGCCCACGCCCCGGCTGCCACGAACGCGGTGAAGAAGTTGAAGCCGAGGCCCATCTGCCAGTACGGCTCAGGCCTTACAGCGCCATGGGAGAGGTAGGGGATGAGGTTCCAGCCGTGCGGGTTGGCCAAAAATCCGGCGCAGGTCAGGCCCAGGACCGCGAGATACTTGAGCAGGTCCTTGTGGTCCGTCCTGCCCGCGGCCTTGATGGTCTTCAAGGACACCAGCCAGATCCCGACCAGGGCAACAGGCCCGCTCAGGTTGGCCCAGAGGACCTCGATCCAGGCCACCCGGGACATGGTCCAGGAGAAGCGTACCCTTCCCCGCAGGAGCCTGAGGAACCCGGCCAGCATCAACAAATCGAAGATGCCCGGCAGTTCCGTCAACCGCGGCCAGGACGCCGCGGCGCCCAGGCACAGGACAGCCGCGGCCATGAGCGGGTGGCCGTGGTTGATGGGGAGCAGGAGCGCGAACGCGGCCGCCGCAGCCAAGGTCTTGAGGAACCTCAGTCCTTGGAAGGGGTGCGCGGCGTGCACCCGGCTGAACAGGACATCCCCCAGCCACGAGTCCGTGGTCCACTCCTTGCCCGCGGAAGAGTAGGAGAACGAATCAGCCTTGGGCAGGACCCTGTCGGCGACGATCTTGTTCCCGGTCTGGATGTGGATCCAGGTCCCGGGCTCCCGCACTCCCTGCCAGGCCAGGACCCCCACGAAAAGGAAGACGAAGAGGCTCGCCCCAGCCTGGCGATGGAGCGGGCTCTCATGGGGGTGGGCCGGCTGATGCCTGGAATGAGGCGCGGCATGGTGCGCCCCGTGGTGTTTGCCGTGCGGATGGGCCTGGCCGTGCTGCGTCATGCGGTGCGATTCTACCATTATTTGGTAGGATGCCTGTCGGCGGGAAACTTGTCCGAAAAGGAGGCGTCATGGCAAGCGACTTTTCCTTCGACGTGGTCAGCGAGGTGGACATGAACCTCGTGAACGAATCCATCCACATCGCTCTAAAGGAGATCCTCAACCGCTTCGATTTCAAGGACGCCAAGGCCTCCATCGAACTTCTCGAAAAGGAGAAGAAGATCGTGGTGCGCGCGGTCGACGACTACCGCACCAAGGCTGCCGTGGAAGTGCTCTTCAACCGCATGGCCAAGAGGGGCCTGCCCCTGAGGAACTTCACCCAGGGCGAGGTCGTGGAAGCCCTCGGCCAGACCGCGCGCACGGAAGTGGCCATCCAGGCCGGCATCCCCATCGAGAAGGCCAAGCAGATGGTCGCGGACATCAAGGCCCGCAAGTTCAAGGTGAACGCCTCGATCCAGGCCGACCAGGTGCGCGTTTCCAGCAAGTCCAAGGACGAGCTCCAGGCCGTGATGGCGCACCTGCGCTCAGCGGACTACGGCGTGTCCCTGCAGATCAAAAACCTGCGCTGAGCAGGTCTTTCCCCTGCACTGCACCGCGCCCTGCGCCAGAAGATCCACCACGGAAAGCATGCACGGCATGGCCTCCGGCCGCTCCTTGAGCAGAAGCGAGAACGCTTTGACCGTCTTCTCAGCCAGGGCCAGCAGTTGCGGGTCGCGGTAGAACTCGGATAGCCTCACCAAGACCCTGGCCGCGACCGCGTTGCCCGAAGGCAGGGCTCCGTCTCCCATGTCCTTCAGCCGCACCGGCACCCCGGTCTCGTCTTCGCCCGTGGAAAAGAACCCGCCCCGGTCGTCGCTGAAAAGCTCGACCATGGCCCTGGTCAGTTCCCTGGCTTTTGAAAGGTATTTCTCCTCGAAAGTCGCTTCGTAGAGGTCGATGAGCCCGTCCGCCAGGAACGCGTAATCCTCGAGGTTGCCCAGGAACCTGCTGTCCCCCTCCCTCCAGCGCCGCAAAAGCCTTCCGTCGCGGTAAAGATGGGAAAGGATGAAGCCGGCAGCCTTCTCAGCCGCCTCGATCCATGAAGGCTCATCCAGCGCCCGGCCCGCGTAAGCCAGGCCGCTGATGGCAAGCCCGTTCCAGGAAGACAGGACCTTGTCGTCCAGGAGCGGCCGGACCCTCTTGGACCGCGCCTCAAGGAGCTTGCGCCTGCCTTCCCGTTCCACGCGCCTGACCTCGGACACCGGGACCCCGAGCTTCTCAGCGACATCTTCAAAGCTCCTTGCCCGGTGCAGGATGGAGCGGTCCTGCGGCAGGCCCTGCTCATGAGGCTGCCAGTTGCCGCCCTCCACCGCGCCATAGAGCCGGCAGAAGATGTCCGCATCCTTGCGGCCAAGGACCGCAGAGATCTCATCCGGAACCCAGACATAGAACTTCCCCTCAACGCCCTCGCTATCGGCATCCTCCCCGCAAGCGAATGCCCCGCCAGGGAGCCGCAGGTCCCTGAGAAGGTACCCCGCGATGAACCTGGCCGTGTCAGCCAGCTCAGGCGCCTTGGTCGCCTGGTGAGTCTCGGCATAGAGCCTCAAGAGTTGGCTGTTGTCGTAGAGCATCTTCTCGAAGTGCGGGACCAGCCAGGCGTCATCCGTGGAATAGCGGGCAAACCCTCCGGCCAGCTGGTCGTGGATGCCGCCCGCGGCCATGGCAGACAGGGTCTTGACCACCATGTCCGTGCCCCTGGAGTCATCCGTACGATGGCTGTACCTGAGGAGGAACGAAAGAGTGCTAGGCTGGGGGAATTTCGGCGCTCCCCCGAACCCGCCGTATTCCGGGTCAAAGCCCCCCCTCAAACGGTCGAAAGCCCGGTCCAGAGCCTCGAGCCCGGCAGCATCGCCTGCCAGACTCCCGCTCATGCGGCTGAGATGCTCCAGCATCTCAGAGCCTGACGACTCCAACTCCTTCCTGCGGGCCTTCCAAAGCCCGCTGATGCTTTCAGCCACTGCTGTCAGATTGTCCGGCGGCATGTAGGTCGCTCCAAAGAACGGCTTCCGGTCCGGGGTCAGCCACATGGACAACGGCCACCCGCCTGGCCTGCCCATGGCGTGCAGGCTGGCCATGTACACGCTGTCCACCTCAGGCCGCTCCTCGCGGTCCACCTTCACGCACACGAACCGCTTGTTGAGCTCCTCTGCCACGGCTGGGTTCTCGAAACTCTCCCGCTCCATCACATGGCACCAATGACACGCTGCGTAGCCGATGGAAAGGAACACAGGCCTGTCCTCCTTCCGGGCTTTCTCGAATGCCTCATCCCCCCAAGGGTACCAGTCCACCGGGTTGGACTGGTGCTGAAGGAGATACGGGCTCTTCTCCCTTGCCAGACGGTTGAGCTTATTCATATCCCGCTTTCCGCCACGGCGAGGCAGCCGCAAGACCGGTCAGGACCCTCACCAGTTCCTGGCCATGGCCTTCAGGCGTCACATCCCCGTTCACATACGCGATCTTCCCATCGAGACCCACGATGAAGGTCATGCGATGGGCGAACAACCGGCGATACGCGCCGTAGAGCTTGGCGACATCCCCCTTAGGATCTGAAAGCAGGGGATACGGGAGCGAGTGCTTTGCCGCGAACGACTCGTGGCTCTTGATCGAATCGTAGCTCATGCCCACGACCGTCACATCCAGCTTCCGAAGCTCCGGGAAAGCGTCCCGTACCGAGCAGACCTCCTTGGCGCATCCAGGAGTGTTGTCTTTGGGATAGAAGAAGAGGACGATCGGCCGTTTGCCGACCTGGTCCGAAAGCTTGAAATCCTTGTTGTCGTTGCCTTGCGCCGTGAAATCCGGAGCAGCAACGCCCACCTTGAGAGGAGCCGCGCTCGCCCACTCGCCAAGGATCGCCAAAGCCAGCACTGCCGTCACCATGACCGCAAACCTGAAGAACATGCTCACCTCCGTAATCCGCATATCCGCCCTTTAGACGCGGGTTCAGCCCAAAGGGTTCAGAGGTTCCACTCTACGCACTGTTTCCCAGTATCCTCGCCCAGGGATCCACCCCATCAGGCGCCCTCTGCCTCGCCCCCTCAGGCGCCCCGTCAGCCAAACCGGTCAAGCCAGCGTCCCCCTCAAATCCCCCGCTTCCCAGCCCCTCCAGACTTGCATCCAGCAACCCCAGCAGGCACTTGAGAAGCTCTATCCGCTGGTTCAGGTCCTCCGTAGAAGTCATGCGCCCTCCTTGTCCCTCGTCGCCAATCTTCCCATGGCCTTCACTTCCCGCCGCAGTTCAGCCCGCAACTCCGCCTCGCTGGGCAGGTGCAGCTTATAGCGGCTCGCGAAGATCGTTTCTTTCTGGTCCGGCGCGAGCGTGTACTGGACCACTGCGTCGTTCTTGTCCGCGCACAGGATCAAACCCAATGTCGGACCGTCGCCCTCCGAGCGCCGATTGCGGTCGAAATAGTTCACGTAGAACTGAAGCTGGCCAAGGTCCTGATGTGTGAGCTTGCCTGCCTTGAGCTCGATGAGGACAAAGCACTTCAGGACGGCGTGATAAAACACCAGATCGATATAGAAGTGGTCGCCTTCGAGCGTCAGCCGCTCCTGCCTGGCCACGAACGCGAAACCCCTGCCCATCTCCAGAAGGAAACCCTGCAGGTTGCTGATGAGCGCCTGTTCCAGTCGAGTCTCCAGCAGCCTTGGAGATTCCGGCAAGCCCACGAATTCCATGACAAAAGGATCCTTGAAGATGCCAGCCGCTCGTAGAGCAGGCTGTTGATCTGCCGCTCCAACTCCCGGGCGCTCCAGCTGTTTTTCACTGCCTCGATTTCATAAAAGCTCCTGATTTCAGCCCTTTCCACGCGCAACAGAGTGCGGTAATGCGTCCAGGACAGACTTGAGCACAGCAGACCCGGCTTCCAGGATCCTCTACGCAGTGCGTAGACAATCTGCGATCCCGCATGCATCACCCCAAGCCGCGCATCGAATTCCGAGTCCCGCTCGGATTCGCTACGCGCTGCGTAGCGAATCTTGTTGCGCCCCAATAACCCTGAATATCCAAGATAGAATTGCCTGAATAGCCGCAGGTTCGGAACGGAATAGCCGAATCCATAATCCCCAATCAATTTTTCCGCCAAACGCTCAAGCAACCGTTTACCATAATCCGCCCGCCGCCGCCCCTTCTGCTCATCTTCAACAATTTCCCTGCCAATGAGCCAGTTCGATACCACTTGAGCCGTATTGACCGAGCGTGCCGAGCCCGAACGAGCGGACTCGATGATCTCTCGGACCCGGCGATAGAGGGGAAGAGCCACACCCTATATACGAGCGAGGGGGTGTTTTAGTTCCCTGCGGCCTAGCTCTTGAGAAGAGCTTCCGTCTCAGCCTGCAGGCCGTGGATGCCTGTGCCCTTGAGCACGCTGACCCAGGCCAGTTCCTCGGGCTTGACGCCCAAGGCATAGGCCACCTCTCGCCGCTGGACGATGGTCCGAGAAGGCTTCACCTGATCCGCCTTCGTGGCCACCACGCGCCAGGGGAGCCCCTTGGAGACCAGCCACTCGAACATCTGAAAATCGAGCTTGGTCGGGCCCACCTTGGCGTCCACCAGGGCGAAGACCATCCTCAGCGTGGACCTGCTCGTGAGATAGTCCTCGATCATGGCTCCCCACCCCTCGCGCTCCGGCACCTTGCCCGCCACGTACCCGTAGCCCGGCAGGTCCACCAGCCACCGGTCATGCCCGGCCAGGAACACGTTGATGACCCGCGTGCGTCCCGGCGTGTTCGAGACCCGCGCCAGGGTCCTGCCGCAAAGCTTGTTGATGAGCGAACTCTTGCCCACGTTCGAGCGTCCCACGAACGCCACCTCAGCCCCGCACGGGCCGAGCTTCAGCGGGTCCACCTCGCTCAACAGGAATCTCACGCGCTCGAGCAATGTCTGCATTGGAATGGCCGTCTTCATCTTACCTGAATACGGTTTCCCGGTCCAGAACCTTGACATCACCGCTCAATCAATTTAGACTTTCTTCATGTCCATCAATGAGATACTGAAAGCCGCCATTGACATGAAGGCGAGCGACATCCACCTCGTGGTGGGCAAGCCCCCCATGATCCGCCAGACCGGTCAGATGGCCGAGCTTCCCGGCTTCGAGCCCCTTTCCGCCGAAGCGTGCAAGGTCCTCATCTACTCCTTCCTGTTCGAGGACCAGAAAGCCAAGTTCGAAGAGCATCTGGAGCTCGACTGCTCCCTCAACGTCCCGCAGGTCGCGCGATTCCGCGTCAATGTCCTCATGCAGAACAACGGCGTGGAAGCCGCCATCCGCGTGGTGCCCAACGAGATTCCCCCTCCCCAGGTCCTCGGGATCGGGCCGGCCATGCTGTCCTTGGCCGACCTGCCTTCTGGCATGGTCCTGGTCACCGGACCCACCGGCTCCGGGAAGTCCACCACCCTGGCCTGCCTGATCGACCAGATCAACAAGAAGCACAGGAAGCACGTCATCACCGTCGAGGACCCCATCGAGTTCGTCCACACCAACGATCAGAGCATCATCCGCCAGAGAGCCGTGGGGCCCCACACCCACTCCTTCCAGGCCGCCCTGCGCCACGCCCTGCGCCAGGACCCCGACGTCATCATGATCGGAGAGATGCGCGACCTCGAGACCATCTCGCTCGCCCTGACCGCGGCCGAGACCGGGCACCTCTGCTTCGGGACCCTCCACACCGGCGACGCCGCCTCCACCGTCAACCGCATCATCGACGTCTTCCCGTCAGGCCAGCAGGCGCAGGTGCGCGTGCAGCTAGCGACCTCGCTCAAGGCCGTCGTGTCCCAGATCCTCATCCCGCGCGCCAGCGGCGACGGCCGCATCGCCGCCCGCGAAGTCCTCATGGGCGTGCCCGCCATCTCCAACCTCATCCGCGAAGGCAAGACCCACCTCATCCCCAACGCCATCGAGACCGGCGGAAAGCACCACATGTACTCCATGGACCAATCCCTCGTGGAGCTCATGAACAAGGGGATCATCACCAAGGAAGAGGCCATCGCGAGCGCGCGCAGCCCCGAACGCATGGGCGCCCCCCCGGCCCGCCTGACCTCGACGCACTAGACCACGCTCGGCGAGCGGAAAAAGCGCAGCCGACGGGGAGAGTCGAACTCCCGACCTACCGCTTACAAGGCGGTTGCTCTACCGCTGAGCTACGTCGGCGTTAAGGTTTATTATACAAGGATAATTTGACGACTGCCATGCCCGGATGGAGCAAGTGGTACTTTGAAAGGCGGTTGCTCACCGCAGACCAAAGTCGGCGACATAATGCCAAACTGCCGGTTTGCGTCACCTTAGGTCGAAAAGCGAGAATCACATTGATGGCTTCCGGCCCCCCTCCAGACAATCTGCCCGACGCAACTCCATCCGATCTCGACCAAGCCCGCACCGAAATTGAACGCCTCCGACGCGAGAACCAGGAGCTTCGCCAGCGTCTGGAGCCGACGGTCGCTGATACTGCGGCCCGCTATCAGACCCAAGAGGGCGAACTGCCATTCGAACCTCAGCCCCTGCCGACCGCCAGCAACGCTTCTCCGGTTAAGGACAAGATCGCCCTATTCCGGTCTCTCTTTCGCGGCCGCGAGGACGTCTATGCCGAGCGCTGGGTCAGTGAGCGAACGGGCAAGAAGGGCTATTCACCCGCCTGCGAGGACCGTTGGAGCCTGCGCAAGGGCCAGCCCCGAATATATCTACCCTTGACCGACCAAGTCGTTCGTGACCATTTGTCCGGCAACAAGACCATCGGGATATTCCCGCTGCTCAAAGACGACGCCTGCTGGTTTCTGGCCTGCGATTTCGACAAGGAAGGCTGGCAAATGGATGCCATGGCGTATCTTGAGGTCTGCCGCCGTTATAGGGTGCCCGCCTACCTAGAGCGGTCGCGCTCCGGCAACGGAGGGCATGTGTGGATATTCTTCTCTGCCCCGGTTCCCGCAGTCCAGGCCCGCCAACTGGGGATGCGCCTGCTGCGCCAGACAATGGACGCCCGAGGAGACATGGACCTCGGCAGCTATGACCGCTTCTTCCCCAACCAGGATTTCGTCCCGAAGGGAGGCTTCGGCAATCTCATCGCCGCGCCGCTGCAAAAGAAATGTCGAGCGCTCGGCAACACGGAATTTCTGGACACAGCCTCCCGGCAACTCAAGCCCTGGCCGGATCAGTGGGCCTTCCTGGGCAGCGTCCAACGGCTGACCCAGAACCAAGCGGAAGCCCTGCTGGAGGCGGTGCCGCCCGTGACTGTCGGCCCGGGAAAACCCCTGCCGGCGACGCCGTCGCTCAAAGCACGGCATCCCGCCCTGGCTGCTCTCCCAGCTCAAACATCTGGCCTCCCTGCATAACCCGCAGTTCTACAAGAACGAGAAGCAGCGTCGCTCCAACCACAGCACTCCGCGGTTCGTCAGGTGCTATCGCGAGGACTTTAGCCACATCCATCTACCCCGCGGCACTGCTGAAGAGGTCAAAATCATCACCCAAGCCGCCGGCAGCGAACTCGTCTGCGTGGACAAGCGCCTGCTTCCTGAGCCGATCTCCCTACAATTTCAGGGCTCGCTGAGGTCTGAACAGGCGCATGCCATGAAAGCCGTGCTGGCCCATGACATGGGCTTCCTCGTCGCGCCTCCGGGGGCGGGGAAAACCGTCATGGGCTGCTTCGCCGCGGCACAGCGAGGACTGCCCACCCTGATTTTGGCCGACAGGAAACCTCTCCTGGAGCAATGGCGCAAGCAGTTGATGGCTCTCCTGGGCCTGAGTTCCCGCCAGATAGGCCAGGTCGGCGGCGGCCGCGACCGCCAAAGCGGCGTGGTGGACCTGGCCATGATGCCAAGCCTGGCGAGGCGCGACGACCTATCCGAGTTCTTCTCACGATACGGCTTCATCATCCACGACGAATGCCATCATGTCCCGGCCGCGACATTCGAGGCCTGCATGCGCGAAGCTTCGGTGCGCTACATTCTCGGCCTGACCGCAACGCCCTATCGCAGGGACGGCCTGGAAGACATCATTACCATGCAGTGCGGACCGATACGGCACCGAATGGAAGAAAACAAGAGTTCCCTGCTGCTCAAACTCAATGTCCGCGAGACTGGGTTCATCCTGCAGTCAAACGGCGAGACCCCCATCCAGGAGGTCTTCCGATATCTTGTCGAGGATGACGTCCGCAACACCCTGATCGAGCAGGACGTGCTGGCAGCCCTGGGCCGAGGACGACGCTGTCTCATCTTGAGCCATCGCAGAGAGCATTGTCGGCTCTTGACCGAGAAGCTGACCCAGAAAGGCAAGGTCCCGTTCGTATTGAATGGCGGCCAGGGGAAGAAGGAGCGGACCGCGATCCTCAAGGCCATCCAGGAGACCCCGAAGAACAAGGATTTGATCGTCGTGGCAACCGGGCAATACCTTGGAGAAGGATTCGACTGCCCGCAACTCGACACCCTCTTCCTGGCCTTCCCGGTCGCCTTCAAGGGCAAGCTGATCCAATATGCCGGACGCATCATGCGGGAATTGCCTGACAAGACGGACGCGGAAGTCTACGACTACGCCGACGTTCAGGTCCCGGTTCTCAAGCATATGTTCTTCCGCCGTCAGAAGGCATACAAGTCCATGGGGTTCGAGCCCGGCACAGGTCTGGGGTGAGCAAGCCATAATGTCGCCGCGCGAGAAACAGTGCCTGGGGAGCACGCCCTCGCAGTCAACGGATGCCTATTGGATTTTCGTGGAAAGGAAAATCGGACAGTATCCAGAAGCCACCGACAGAACAAGTACTACGAATGAAACAATCATGCCATAAAGCCGTGCCTCTGAGCGAGAAGCAGCTGGAAGCCATGACCGAGGAAGCTACTGTCGATTGTTACAACGAAGCGGAGCAGGCCGGCGGCTGGTTCACCATGATCGAAGAGCATCTCAAGCTTCCCTTTGAAACCCAAATCCTGGGCGCACCTGCTTCGGTGGTAGGGATCGACATGGACCGGAGCGCGTATATCGTTGCAGCCTGTCGTCGAGGCAAGCATCGCCAAAGCGTCCCCATCCTTGATCTTCCCATCCCTTCGCCGCCTCCGGCCGGGGCGGAATGGATCGAAGCCTATCAGCGGCGGACACGCCCTGGATACCCCTTGTTTTTTGTAAGAAAACAGTATACACTTTTCATACAGCAATGAATACCGTTCAGGCCAATGTCTTGGTTCGCATGCGCCGCAATCCGAAGAAAGTCCATATCAGCAAAGACTTTCTTTATCTGGGTAGCCGGGCCGCAGTTGATCTAGCCCTATTCCGGCTTGTTGCGAGCAATGCCATCCAAAGGATCGGCCGGGGACTCTACCATATCCCCCAGACGAACCCCAGGCTGGGGATCGAGTTGGCTCCGGACTTGGACGAAGTCGCCCAGGCGCTCGCAAGAAGGACCGGCAGCCGCATCGTTCCATCCGGAGCGGTGGCCGCGAACTCGCTCGGCCTGTCGAGCCAGGTCCCCGCGAAGCCGGTCTATCTGACGGATGGGCGGACGCGGACCGTGCGCCTGGGCAACACCATCATTTCCCTGAAGCACGCGCCGCCCAAGGACCTGCCCCTGGGCAGTCCCATGAGTGCCCTAGTGTTCCAGGCCCTGCGCTACCTGGGGCGGGAGGCCATCGAACAGGAGACGATTGCGAGGCTGCGCCGAAGGCTATCCTCAGAGGAACGCCGGCGGCTGCTCAAAGATGCCCATCACATAACCGACTGGGTCGCTGCAGTGGTTCGGAAAGCCTGCGCGGTTGACGACGACCCCGGAGGGACATCTCATGGATGAAGTAGCGCGCCTCCCTGCGCAGGATCGCGCGGATCTCTTCCAAACGGCTGCCAACATCCGCGCAGACATGCGGCCCGTCCTGATCGAGAAGGACTTTTGGGTCTGCTGGACTCTCAAGCGCATCTTCGCGTTGACCGACCCGCCCGCGGGACTTGTTTTCAAGGGAGGGACGAGTCTCTCCAAGGTCTACCAGGCCATCGACCGATTTTCAGAAGACGTCGACCTTTCTTTCGATCGGACCGCTCTTGGATTCGGCGGTGAGAACGACCCCGCGAAAGCTCCGAGCAGACAGAAGGAATCGAAGCGCCTGGAAAGTCTCTCAGCGGCCTGCCGGGAAATGATCCAGCACCGGTTCCTGCCCCAACTCAGCGCGGCGTTTGCCGCAGGACTCGGCACGACTCCGTCACATGAGACCTGGCGAATCGAACTCGACCCGGACGACCCCGACAAGCAGACACTGCTGTTCCACTACCCCGTCGGGATCGGTGAAAAGGCTGGCGGCATGGCCAGATACCAGCTGCCCATGGTCCGGCTTGAACTTGGCGCGCGGGGAGATCAATGGCCGGCAGAGCAGGCAATGGTCACGCCGTACGCGGCGCAGGCCGTCCAGAAACCATTCAAGAATCCTTCCTGCGCGGTGAAAGCCCTTGCCCCCGAACGGACGTTTTGGGAAAAGGCCACGATCCTGCACGTCTGCTATCACCGCCCGCCGGGGCAGGCTCTCCCGCAACGCCAGTCCAGGCACTACTACGACGTCATGAAGCTTTACGAGAAAGGCATCGGCAAGAAGGCTCTCGGCAACCTGGATCTACTCAAGAGCGTGGTGGAACACAAGACTGTATTCTTCCGCGCCGCCGCCGCAAAATATGACGAGGCGGTCCCGGGCACTCTCCGGCTCATTCCGCCGACATCGCGCAGAAAGGAATTAGCGGACGACTACGCCAAGATGCGGGAAATGGTCTTCGGCGAACTTCCGTCGATGGACGACATCCTTGCCGTGATAGCCGAAATCGAGCGGCAGGTGAACGCAAGTCGCTGACGGACGACCCTGTCGTGAAATCATGGAACAACCTGCCCCTGTCACACAAACCTATAGATTTGTGTGACACATCTGTCCGGGGAATAAATGAAAGAGCCCTCCATCTTGGGTAGAATTGGATTGTTCAGGCCCAATTCTGCCGACGGAGGACTCTTATGCCCCATTATAACACGATTTTCCACGAGTTGCTCAAGCTTCTTCCGAGACATCAATTCGACAAGCGCGCCACGAACTCGAGGCCGACCGCTACGTTAAAAAGTTCTCGACCTGGAACCAGCTCGTCGTTCTCCTGTACGCCCAGGCCAGCGGCAAGACAAGCCTGCGCGACATCCAGAACGGCATGGCCTCCCAGGCCAACCACCTCTACCATCTCGGCCTACCGTCCGCTATCCCGAAGTCAACTCTGTCCGATGCCAACAGGTCTCGCGACTACCGGATCTACGAAGACCTCTTTCACCGGCTACGCGCTCGCTGTCGGCAGCTTGCGCCCCGCCATAAGTTCAAATTCAAGAACCCGGTCTTCATCCTGGACTCGACCTTTGTCGATCTTTGCGTGCGCGCCCTTCCATGGGCCAAACATTCCAGACGACGAGGCGCCATCAAGATGCATTTCGGCATGGACGCCGATCGGGACATCCCCAGAAAGCCTACCCCTATGAATTGAGGCTGATCAGCTACTGGGACGAGGAAAAACAGCGGACCCTGAAGTTCATGACCAACAACTTTGACTTGGATGCCCAGACCATCGCCGACATCTACAAAGCCCGTTGGGCTATCGAAGCCTTCTTTAAATGGATCAAGCAGAATCTCAAGATCAAGACGTTCCTGGGAACGAGGATTGCCATGTGCTACTACCTGCTGCTGGCCTACATCAAGTTCCAGTCCCGCTACGCTCATTCCCTGTTCTATCTGCACCGGATCGTGAAGGAGGCCCTGCTCAAGCCGTTGACCCTGATCGACCTCTTGAGCCTCAACGAACGGAGGATGGCCCGAATCCATGACCCAGACCCGCAACTCTGTTTCGGGTTTTAACCGGACAGCTCTGTGACCAGCCAATCCGGGTGGTGCCATTAGGGTGCCATTCCAGAGTGCCTTTCGGTGCCAAAACGCATGAGGTTCTCGACGGAGCGAAGTTCCCAATTCTGCGCGGAACCACTTCGAAGGCGGTTGCTCACCCTCCGAACCATCGTCGTGCCGGCAAATTGACTTTACGATAGACTTTATGGTAACTTTACGGTCGATGTACGCCCCCCAATTCCATGTCGTGCCCCGCGTCTACAAACTCCTTGAGGAAATCTCCCGGGTCCGGGAACAGTTGCGATCCTCGCTAGTCAAGGTACCGTGGGTCCCCTCTCTGGTCAGAGACGCGATGGCCCGCGCCGCATGGGGGTCGACTGCAATCGAGGGCTGCACTCTATCCCTTGAAGCCATCAAAGGCCTTATGGAAGGAAAGGAAGCCGTCGGATATCCGGACCGCCACGTTCGGATGGCACAGAACTACCTGGACGCCCTAACATGGCTCCAAGGACGCGCCCAGTCCCAAGGAATCCTTGAGAAAGATATTCTTCATCTCCACAAGATAATTGCCGAGGGCGCAGTGGATGACGGCCCTATCGGGTCATATCGGAGGACTGACGTAAGGGCCGGCCTGCATGTTTGCCCGCCGTGGCGGCAGGCGCCGCTGCTGACACGGGACATGTTGAGCTGGCTCAACAAATCAGCCGGAGAACTCCCGGCGGTTTTCTCATCCGCCATCCTGCATCTGCGATTCGTCGAGATCCATCCCTTCAGGGACGGCAACGGCCGGGTGGGCAGAGCTCTCGCGACTTGGCAGCTCTATCGCATGGGGTTCGACACCCTCCATGTCTTCGCCCTCGATGAAGTGCTGCTGGAAAACCGCGCGTTCTACATCAAGAACCTGCAACGCGTACAAGTCGAACGGGAAGACTTGGGCGGCTGGCTCGAATTCATGGCCGAAGCCATCTTGGAAACCCTGGAACGAGTCCAGAAGCGCATCCAAGCCCTAGGCCTGCCCGGGAAGGAACCCCTATCTCTCACGCTGAGGCAAGAGAAGCTATTACGATTGCTCCGCGAAAGAGGCCCTCTGGCGATCCGCGAGATCGCCCGGGCGCTGCGCGTCACGCCCCCAGGAGCCCACTACGCCCTTAAGCCGCTCCTGCGCAGTGGCGTGATCAAGACCATCGGCATACACAAGAGCACGCGCTACTTGCTGAGCTGACGCAAATCCATGCAACTGCGGATGGAGCACGCCGATGCGAACGCTTACCAAAACGCTTCGCAGAAAATCAGGGTGCTCACCGAGTCCTGGGTCCAGGCATGGGCCTTTTGCCCAGCATGCGGCACGGGCATCCACAAAGCCCCCGACAACCAGCCCGTGCTGGATTTCTCCTGTCCGGGCTGCGGGGAGGGTTACGAGCTCAAGAGCAAGAAGATCGCATTCCCCAATCTGGCAAGATCGCCTATGTCAAAGACCGGAGGATATTCCCAGCGTCGGAGGTGCAAAGCAACTGGGCCAAGACGCTTTTCTTACGCGAGAAGGAGTTTCTGCCCCAGAAGGGATGGCTGCTTGACATGATGTCCTGCATCGACCGCTTTGGCCAGCAGTTCTCTTTGGCACAGATGTATGCGTTCGCCGACCATCTGCAAACCTTGCATCCAGAGACCTACATTCCGCAACTCGCGGGCAGGCCTTTCCGGAATTATCCGGCCGAGCCCACGGGTCGCGTCCTAAGAGTATAGCTCTCTGGGAACCTCCAGCAGCCTGAGCAGCTGCTTTTGCAATGGGGTGAGCTCGATGGGGAAGTGGACCAACTCCTCCCCGCGGCGAAACTCGTGCCAGCTCACTGAGCGGAACGCCTCCAAAATCCTCGGGCACGTCGGCGTCGCCGTCGGCCTTCCTTCCGGAAGCAGGGCCAAGTCCACGATCTTGTCCCGCGCCATCCCCTGGCGCACGGACCGCTCGATGAGCGCCGCCACGGCGAGGGCCACGTAGTATGCGTGGACCAAACCGGCGCACCGCAGCGGCTTCTTGAGGTAGACAGGCGCGACCTCCAGGTCGGTCTTGAGCTGGGAGAACCGCTTCTCGACGTAGGGCTGGTACTTGTAGATCTCGAGGACTGCCCGCTTGCTGGTCTTGTCCAGGTTGGTCCCCAGGGGGAAGACCCCGTCCACGCGGCACTCGGCACGCAGGGCCGCGTCATCGACTTTGACCCGCAGGCTCCAGGTGGACTTACGTTCGACGCGCACCGGGTCCGAAGCCTTCGGCCGGCCGCGCTTGAGCCGCCGCACCTCCTCGCGCATCTGGCGATGGAGCTCGACGCGCATGAAGGGCTCCATCTCGGCGCGGCGCAGGATGTCCGATACGGCTTGCCGGATCTGGCGACGCGAGCGAAGCTGACGGCGGTTGAGGCGCGGCGAAAGCAGGAGCAGCTCCGCCCGGGCCTGATCGAGGCGTTTGAGGCGGATGGCCTCGTCGTGCTCGGCCTTGGCGCTCGATCGGACCCAAATGATCCGGAAGCCGTCCGAGGTGCGCTGCGGCCCTGCGCAGCTATAGAACACGTCCGGGGGATCGTTTTCCCGCCGCTTGTTCGGGATGGCCCATATCCTCTTCCAGCGGATGCCTTCCTGACGGAGCTTCTGGCGGAACCGCTTGTCCTCCGTCCGCGTGCGGGGCAGCACGGTCACGAACTTGCCGCGGTGGCGGGCGATCTCGCGCAGATTGGCCGAGCTGGCGAGCTTGCCGTCCGCCACGTAGATGAAGTCGCTGCGGCCCAGGATCTGGCGCAGGTCTTCGAGGTTTGCCCGGTGCACCGTGTCATCGCTTCGGTTGCCGCTGAGGACCTGGTGATGGATGGGGACCGCCCCGTCCGCCGACACCGTGAGGCCGAAAACGAGCTGCTTGAGGTCCGGCCTATGGTCCTTGTTGTGGCCGTGGGCAAGCCGCGGCGCGGTCACCGAGCCCCGATACTGCCCGTGAAAGGTGACCGTGGTGGTGTCGTGATGCATGCGGGCCTTGGCGATGCCAAACTGCTTGATGATGCGCAGGGCCAGCCGGAACCAGAGGCCGCGGCCGCGCTCGGACACGAGGGCGTCGAGCATGCGCGCGATGCGGTCGTCGTTGAGGCTTGCCTTCTGGTCGGAGGTGAAGGCGAACGCCTGGGATGCGATGGGCTCGGCCCAAGAGGCGATTCGGTAGAGGGGAGCCGGGGAGTCGAGGATGTTGTGGACCAAGGCGGCGAGGGCCTCGCCGTGGCCGATGACGGGTTCCCGGCCGGAGCCAACCGCGGAGCGCACGATGGCGTGAAGGTTGAGGCGCTCGATGAAGTGGCGGATGATGGGGTGGGGGCCCAGGAGATGGGTTTTGAGGTGCGCGCCCCCTTGACTAGTATGCATAGTAACTGCTATATAGCATACTAGATATGCCCAAAGCAAGCGCATCCTTGGCCCGAAAGATCACGGCGCTACAGGCCCGACGCCGCGCCATCCTTGGCAAGCTGGCACAAGGCGAGCCCCTCATCGGGGGCAATGTCTACGACGTCATGCGCCGCTGCGGCAATCCGTCCTGTCATTGCGCGGCCAAGCCCGGCCACCGCCAGACCCTCTTGATCTATATGGAGGGCGGCCGGCGCCGCTGCAAGTTCGTCCGTCGTGCCGATGCCCAGTGGGTCAAGAAAAGCGAGAACTCGAGATTGCGAGGGCGCAGATCCAAGGGAGGAGGGTTTCCTACGAATAACGGATTATGCTGACGCTATCAGCAGAACCAGCGGTTCCGAAATTCGAAAGAAGCCGGTGCGCGAGTTGCGGAATGTAGGGTCGAGATATTCCTTTTCGCTCCTGTACTTTTTCACGGTATAGCACATCCCCGTGTCAGGGTCTTGTAGGCCCGCGTACTCGACCAGGACGACCTTCCCGTCTCGGCTCCCACCGCGCTCGCTGCGAAAGACGCAATAACTCCCGTCAGGGATCAGCGGCTCCATGGATCGGCCTTTGACGCGCGCGACGATGGGATCAAAGTCTCCTCTCTACGGCCGCAGGACCTCGCAGCTGCTCCTCAAGCCCCTGCGGTTCGCGGACGCCCTCCCGCACCTGGGGCACGCGCGCCAGGCCGTGGAGGCCTATGCGGTTTTCGGGGGCACGCCGGCCTATCTCATGGAATACGACCGGCGCAAAGACCTCTGGAGCAACATCCGTAAAAAGATCCTGAGTCCGGAGCGCTCCCTTTTCCGGGATGCGGAATTCGTCCTGCGCCAGGAGGTTCGCGAGCCGCGGTCCTATTTCTCCATCCTGGGATCCATCGCCAAGGGAAACACCAGGATCGGACACATCATCAATGATACGGGGCTGAACAAAGGCGTGGTGGCGAAGTATCTCGGGGTCTTGATCGACCTCCACTTCCGGCTCGAAAAACTCGGGCGCTGGTGGGACAAGGACTCCGAGAGAGACCTCATCGGCATGGGCGGGAAGGAAAACCTTTTCTGCGAGGTCAAGTGGAGCGATGGCGTGGATACCTCGGAGGTGGTCCACAAGCTTCAGCAGAGCGCCGCAGTGACCGGCCTAAGCGGCAAGCCCCATTTTTGCCTGATCCACCCGCCAGCCAGACTGCCCGCACGACAGAATGTCCGCCGGACTCGCGGGAGGGCTCAATATTCCTACAATACAATCATCGGCTGGAGGAGCTATTGAACAAGCGCTACGACCTCGCCATCATCGGCGGGGGCGCGTCGGGGCTGGTCGCGGCGATCGCCGCGGCAAGACGGAGGCGGCGCGTCGTCCTGTGCGAGAAGATGCCCTCTCCGGGGCTGAAGCTGCTCGCCTCCGGCGGCCAGCGCTGCAACCTGACGAACACGCTATCCACCGAGGCATTCATGGAGCGTTTCGGGCGCGAAGGCCGCTTCATGGGGCCGGCGCTCGCGGAGCTCGGCAGTGAGAAGCTGCGGAGTTTCTTCCACGAGCTTGGCATCGAGACCGACAGCCGCGACGGCTTCCGCGTTTGGCCGGCGACGCGGCAGTCGGAGACGGTGCTGGAGGGACTCCTCGCGGAGGTCAAACGGCTCGGCGTACGCGTCGAGCTGCGCTGCGAGGTGCGCTCGGCGCTCTTCACCGACGGCTGTTTCCAGCTGACCTGTGAAGCCGGCACGATCGCGGCGACGGAGCTGATCCTCGCCACCGGCGGCCTGACCTATCCGCGGCTCGGAACCACGGGCGACGGCTACAAGTTCGCCCGCGCGTTCGGTCACCGCGTGAAGCCCTGCTATCCGGGAGGGGTGCCCCTCTTGACCCGCGAGAAGTGGCCCGGCCGCTGCACGGCGCACACGATCGGCAAGGCTGTCGTGCAGTTCGCTGCCGGCGGGCAGAAGAAGCTCGCCCGGACCGGCGACGTGATCTTCACCGAGCGCGGAATCGCCGGGCCGGTGATCCTCGACCTGTCCCGTGAGATCTCCCCGCTCCTCAAGAAGCACGGAACGGTCTCGTTGCAGTTGAACCTCGGCCGCGGAAGGAACCGAGAGGACTGGCAGGCGATCATCAAGGAATGGCGGCAGGGGAGCGGCGGCATAGTGCAGGAGCGCCTTGCGGAGCACTTTCCGCCGGCTCTCGCGGAGGTTCTCTGCGAGCTGGCGGGGCTTGAGGCGCGGACCGCGGTCCACGCGCTCGGCGGCGAGCCGCGCAATAGGCTGATCGGCATCCTGGTCGAGACGCCGCTGACCGTCGTCGACACCGCGGGCTATGACCAGGCCTTCATCACTCGCGGCGGCGTCTCGTTGAAGGAAGTCGATCCGAACACCTTGGAGAGCCGGCTGTGCCCCGGCCTTTACCTCTGCGGCGAGCTGCTCGACCTCGATGGACCTTGCGGGGGATTCAACCTGCAGTGGGCGTTTGCCAGCGGGTATCTCGCAGGGCTCACACTTCCCAGGGCAGCGTTCCCTTGGCCATGAGGTCCCAGGGGACAGCCTTGAGTCCGGGCGCGAGGCGCAGGATGTCCTTGCCGCGGTAGACGACGCAGCCCTCCTTGAGCCCGAGGTCGCGCATGCAGTTCTTGATGCCGATGAGCGAGCCGGAGTCCACCGAATAGCCGGCCTTGATCTCGACGGGGATCTTCCGGACGCCGAGGTCCACCAGGAGGTCCGCTTCGCCTCCGGCCTGGGTGCGCCAGAAATAGAAGGCCGCGCCCTTCAAAGCCGAACCCACCCTGGCGATGAGCTCCTCGACCACGAGCCCCTCCCAGGAGGCGCCGCGCTTGGGGTGGGATTCCAGCTCTTCCGGGGCCCGCAGGCCCAGCAGGGAATGCAGGAGCCCGGTATCGCGCACGTAGACCTTGGGGCTCTTGACCAGACGCTTGCCGATGTCGGCGTGGAAGGGTTGGAGCCGCCGGATGAGAAAGGAGCTCTCCAGGATGTCCAGGTAGTCCGCGACCGTATGGTGGCTCAATCCCAGGGACCGGCCGAGCTCGGAGGCATTGAGCAGGCCGCCATGGCAATGCGCCAGCATGATGAGGAGCTTCCTCAGGCGCAAGGCAGGCACCCGGACGCCCAAGCCGGGGAGGTCGGTGCTGAGGAAGGAGGCGACATACGCGTCGAGCCAGGCCGCCTTGCCCCCCGGCCGACCCGTTTGTAGACCGGCGGGAAGCCGCCCCAGAACCAACGCTGGCCGAGCCAGGATGGCCGCCCCGAAAGCTCATCTGCCCTGAAAGGGGTCAGTTCCAGTATCCCGACCCTGCCCGCAAGGCTCTCGCCGGCCATGTTGCGCCAGGACGGCAGCGCAGAGCCGGTCAGCACGAACTGGCCGGGCCTGGCCCCCCCGCGGTCCACGGCGCTTCGCAGGGCCGGGAAAAGCTCCGGCAGCCGCTGGACCTCATCGATCACGACCTTCGAGTGATGCTGTTCGAGGAACCCCTCGATGTCGGCGGAGACGAGATCGATGTCGCGCGGCCTTTCCAGGTCGAAGTACCGCCACCCCTTGAGGGCCGCGGCCGCGAGAGTGGTCTTGCCGCACTGCCTCGGCCCGGCAATCAGGACGACGGGGAACACCTTCAAGAAACGCCCGAGAGGAATGCCGCAGGATGGCCGCCACGCTATGCCGGAAACGGCCGTCGCCCCTGGCGGGCGGCACGGCGCGGGTATGGGCCTGCGCCATCGTCTACGCCGTGGGCAAGGTGAACTTCCTGTCCGACAAGAGCCGGAAACCGCATCTCGGCGCGGCCGAGCTATGCCGCCTCATGGAGGCCAGCCAGGCCAGCGCTTCGGCCAAGTCAGGTCAAATCCTCGACATCTTGGGAGCCATGCCCCTTGACCCGCGCTGGTGCCTGCCCAGCCGTTTGGCTGACCATCCTCTCGCCTGGATGATCACGGTCAATGGCATCATCATGGACGCTCGCTCCGCTCCGCGAGAAATCCAGGAGGAAGCGTTCCGCTTGGGGCTGATACCTTATCTTCCCGGCGCCGACACCGAAGGAGTTCAGCCCCCTGATAAGGCAACCACATGAGCAAGTTGCCCGGTCCCCAAGCCCAAGGTTCATCAGGACGTGCGGGACATCATCGCCAAAGCGTCCCTATTCTTGATCTCCCCATCCCTTCGCCGCCTCTGGCCGGGGCGGAATGGATCGAAGCCTATCGCCGATGGCGCAGGTAAAATCCTCCGACAGCGATTCCTTGGCGATTTAAAACACGACTTTACTTATACTTTACCTATTCCCGGTTCCTAAAAGCCGCGTGCCGTCATATGGGACGCCACCCGGAGCCTTAGACCGGCGATTCCAGGAGCCACTTCCAGAGAGGCACGAACCGCACCTTGATGCCGGAAATATTCTCCACCTGTTCCACACCCCAGGTGATGACGGTCCCATTTTTCAAGCCGAACTCCTCGGCGCAGGCCGTCAGGCCCTGGCTCTCGCGCTTCTTCGTCTTGTCGTCCTCGATGGAATAGGCGGCCTGAACGATCTCCTTGACCCGCAGCCCTTCCCGGATGACGAAGTCCGCCTCGACACCCGCGGGGTTCTTCCAGTATTGGATGTCCTGCTGCGGCGGCAGCCGTCGCCGCAGCTCGAGATAGACGGCATTCTCCAGCAGCCGGCCCATGTCGGTTCTGCCGCTCATGGCGTAGAGAAATCCCGTGTCTCCCAGATAGGCTTTCCGCGGGTACTGCGACCGGTCTTTGATGGTGTGCGAGAATATCGGGACGAAGAAGAACAGGTAGCCGTCCTGCGAGCATTTCTCAAGGTTGAGGAGCGCGACCTTGCCGATCTTGTGCCCCAGGGTCTGGAAGAAGCGCAGGCACTTCGAAGCCGAGAAGTATGAGGCCTCGACGATGTATTTCCCGAACAGCTCCACGGTCGTTATTTGGGACTCGGCCATTTCGGCCACGTCGAGACCGACGATATCCCGAAAGTAGGAACCGATCACCCGGACCTTGTCCGTCTTGTCGGCCGCAAGCGCGACCTCGGGGAACCCCCCGTAAACGAGATACTCGGCAAGAGCCCTCTCCGCCCGGCCTATCCCGGCGGTGGTGGGCTCCACGCTCACCCCTTTGAACCGCAGGAACTCCGCGAATGAAAGGGGATAGAGCTCATGAGCCATTACCCTGCCCCTGAGGGGCTTGGAGGGCCTGGAAAGCGTGGCGCGGGATGAGCTGACGACAAGGTGCAGCCGGCCCTTGAGCATCTCGTGGTTGCGGGCAAGCCATCCTTCCCAATCCTTCGCCGCCGTGATCTCGTCGAGCAAGAGGCAACCCGAATCCCCGAACCATTTGAGCGCGTCATCAAGCAGGGACGGGGATTCCTTGATCCGGCTGTCCTCCAGGTTTATGTAAGCCGCGCTCAGGCCTTCCTTTTGGAGTTTCTGCCGGAGCAGGATGAGGACGCTCGACTTGCCGCAGCGGCGGATGCCGGTGACCGCGACGATTTTGAGCCTGGCATCGCCCATGACCTGGTCGAAGTTCAGGTCCCTTGAAACCAGCGTCTTTTTGAGCGCGTACGCGTTCCATTCATCAAAGATAGCGTTCATGGCGATTCCTGGCCCCGTTCTATTGTTCTCATAGAGAACAGTATATCATACATATTGTTCTCATACAGAACAATTTTTCCATCCACGAGATTGGAATTGCCCCGCGATTCCCATCGCAAACTCGCGGATGGACCTGATCGGTCACCACCCAGGGCACCAGCCCATACCGAACCCCGCGCTGCCGCCTGAATCAGCAGGGGACTGGGGACGGGAGGGGAACTTTTCCGGCCCTTGCTCGTATATAGGTTATGGAGCCCTCGCGCCGGCAAGCCGTCGTGGACGCATTTGCTATCATCAGCCCGATGACCGAGGAAGCCCTCCGGCGTCATTGGGGATTCGACTCGTTCAAGTCTCTCCAACGGGAGGCGGTGGAGGCGACGCTCGCGGGGCGCGACTGCCTGATGGTGCTGCCGACAGGCGGCGGCAAGAGCCTCTGCTACCAGCTCCCTGCCGCCATGGGCCGCGGGCTCGTCCTTGTCGTCTCTCCGCTCATCGCGCTCATGGACGACCAGGTCGCGGCGGCGCGCGAGGCGGGCCTGGCCGCCGACGCCCTCCACTCGAACCTCGCGGCAGACCACCGCGGCGAGGCCTACAGGCGGCTGGCCGCGGGCAAGACCGACCTCCTCTACGTGAGCCCTGAACGCCTCCTGGTGGGAGACCTGCTTGAGGACGCAGCCTCGCGGCTGATCCTGATAGCGGTGGACGAGGCGCACTGCGTCTCGCATTGGGGCCACGAATTCAGGCCCGAGTACCGCCGCTTGGCCGAAGTCCTGGAGCGCTTCCCAAAGGCAGGGCGCATGGCCCTGACCGCGACCGCAACGCCCGCGGTCCAGGAGGATGTCTGCGCCCAACTCGGCCTGCGCGACCCGGCGCGCTTCATCGGCCATCCCGACCGCCCGAATCTGGTCTATCGCGCCTTCCCTCGCCGCGAACAGGCGGCTCAGGTGCTGGAAGTCGTGCGCCGCCATCCCGGCGAGGGAGGCATCGTCTACGCCCAGACGCGCAAGGACGTGGAGCGCTTGGCAGCGGGACTTGCGGGCGCGGGGATTTCCTGCGCAGCCTACCATGCGGGCCTGCCCGCGGACTTGAGAAGGCGCGCCCAGGACGACTTCGTCAACGAACGGCTGGACGTGGTGGTCGCGACCATCGCATTCGGCATGGGCATCGACCGCTCGAACGTCCGCTATGTCGTCCACGCCAATACGCCGCGGTCGGTGGAGCACTACCAGCAGGAATCGGGGCGCGCGGGCCGCGACGGCGGGCAGGCCGACTGCGTCCTGCTGTTCGCGGCCTCGGATCTCGCCGCGCACAGGGGCCTGGCGCTCAAAGACGGCCCTCTGACTCCCGAGCGCCAACGCACGCTTGAACGTCAGTTGCGCGAGATCGGCCGCTATGCCGTGGCGCCGGTGTGCAGACACCAACTTCTATCCGAGCATTTTGGGGCGAAATATCCCCCCCGCTCCGAGCCCCCCCCACGGGGGGGCTCGGGACAGGGCTGCGCCGCTTGCGACGTCTGTCTCGGTGAAACCAAGAGCCTCTCAACCGAGGAAGCCCTCCTTACGGCCAAGAAAGTCTTAAGCGGAGCCTGGCGCGCGGGCGGGCGCTTTGGAACCGGCTACGTCGTCAACCTGCTCCTCGGACGCGGCGATGAACGCATGGATCGCAACGGCCACGCCTGTCTCCAGGTCTTCGGCCTCCTCAAAGAGTCCGGAGAGACGGCCGTGCGTTCGTGGATAGACCAGCTCATCGTGCAAGGCTTCCTGGAGGTCTTCGAGGAACGGGAGTATCCCCTTTTGCGCATCACGGAGGCGGGGAAGGCCCTATGCCGCGATGAGGGGACGGTGCGGCTGGGTGTGCCGGCTCCTCCCAAGGCACACGGCAGGAAGAAGCCCAAGGCTTTGAAAGCGCGCCTCTCTTCCGATCTGCCGCCTGACGAAGAACTCTTCGAGCGCCTGCGCCGGCTTCGACGCCTGATCTCGGAGAAACTGGGGATACCGCCCTACGTAGTCTTCCACGACAGCGCTCTCGTGGAGATGGCCGCCCTAAAGCCCACGACCCTGGATGCCTTGGCTGGCGTAAAGGGCGTTGGAGACCGGAAACTCGAACGTTACGGGGCGGCTTTCCTCGAGGTCATTTCGGGCAAGCCGCCGGAATCTGCCGCAAGCCACAGCACCTGATCTTCTCCCGCGCTTTGTCCCGAGGTCAGGACCTGGGAATCCCGAGACTGCTCGCCAAGGCAGAGCAGAACTCGCCAGCGCTGCTGTAGCGGTTCTCAGGCTTGGCATCCAGCGCCTTTCTCAACACCGCGTCCGCGCCTTTAAGCCCCTCAGCGAATGTCGAAACCTCCGCGAAGCGGCCCGAGAGCTTGTCCTCATGCATGTTCGCCCCGGAGAAAGGCCTGCTTCCCGCGAGCATCTCATAAGCCGTGACAGCCAAAGCGAATATGTCCGACTTCAGACTGACATGCCCCATGGCCATCTCCGGGGCCATGTAGGCCGGAGTGCCCGCAACGCTTTGCGTCATCGTGTCCCCGCCGCCATGGAGCTTGCGCGCGATCCCGAAGTCCATGACCTTGACCCTGCCTGAGTCCTCGATCATGACATTGGCGGGCTTGAGATCCCGGTGCACGATCTTGCGGCTGTGCGCGTAGTCCAGGGCCGCGGCCACAGGCTTTAAGCACGCCAGGCAGTCCTTTGGTCCCATGCGGCCGGCGCTGATGCGCTCAGCCAAGGTCGAGCCCTTGATCAACTCGAAGACGCAATAGGCAGCATCTCCCTCGACCAGCAGATCATGCACTTCGACGATATTCTCATGCTTCAAACCAGCCACTGTGCGCGCTTCTTTGATCATGCCGCCGCTGTCAGGGACCTGGGAGAGGCTGTCGATGAGCCGCTTGATTGCGACCTGACGGCCGAGCCTCTTATCGCGAGCTTCGTAGACCTCGCCCATCCCTCCCCGGCCGATGGACCGAAGGATCGAGTAGCGGCCGGAGAGCACTTGCCCCTCCAAACCCTTCTGCTCAACTGCCTGAGCTGCGGGCCGAGCCCCCCCGCGGCTGGGAGTCTCCTGCCCCGCACCCGCAATAACGCCAGCCTCTTCGCCGGAACCAGAAGCAGCTCTCCCCCTGCGTCCCAACACGAACAACATGCCCACCAACAGCACGGACATGGCCAGCCCGCCAACGCCTGCCAGAAGGATCGCCCCCCGGCCCCAACCACCAGCATTCCCACCTGCCCCAGCAGACGCCGTATCCGAACCAGCCGCGCCCTGGCCTGATTGCGCCTGCTGTGCCACCAGTTCCTGCATCTTAACCGCATCCTCAGCCCTGGCAATGGTGTCCTGCACAGCCTTCAGGAACGACGCCACCCCTGGATCGAACTGAATGCCCTTCTCCAAGTCCGCCATGATGGCAGCCTTAGCCCGGACAACTTCCGCCGGGCTCTGCTGAGCGCTGAGCAAAGCCATGCCCCGAAGCACATAAGCCGCGGCGAACTTCGGATCATACGCAATCGCCATGTGCGCGTCATGATACGCCGCTGTCGCCCTGCCCGCCTGCAAGAGCGCCTCAGCCCTCAGCTTGAACATATACGGCTCGGTCCAGCCCATGACCATGGCCTGGCTCAAGTCCAGGATCGCGCCAGCGTAATCCTTGGTTTCACTGTGCGCCCTGCCGCGTTGAAAGTAAGCCATCGGATCACCCGGCGCAGCCTTTACTGCCGCATCCGCGTACCGAAGCATGGAGACAGCGTCCCCTTCAGAGCGGCTCTTGATCGTTTTCATCACCAGACCGCCAGCCTCGGTCGGACGTTTCTCGTACTGATTCGCCCACTCCTGGGGCGTGTGCGCAACCTCAGGGTCCGTCATGGCCAGAGCCCTTTTCGTCCGCTCAACCACCAGCTCGGCCGCGCCGCGAAGATGGAGCGCGCTTTCCGAGTACATCATGAGCTCAAAAGCCGCGCGGTTGGAGGGGTCGAGCTCATGGGCGGTCTTGCCCGCCTTGTAGGCTGCCTCAAAGTCGCGCTTCTGAAAGATCGCCAGGCCCTTGATCGTGAGCGCCTTGGAGGTGAGCTTGGGGTCGCCGTCAGGCCTGGCCAGCTCCAGAGCGCGGTCGGCTGAGGTGACCGCCTTGTCCAGGTTCTGCCGGGAGAGCCAGTATTCCCCGCCCGCGGCCTGCACCTTCGGGCTCTCCGGGAACTTGGCAGCCAGAGTTTCCACCCTGGAATCGAGCTTCTTGTTGGAGGACTCGAGCGCCTGGCGGCGCTCAGGGGTGATGTCCGGCTTCTTGGCTTCCTCAGTGTTGGAGTTTGCCGTGGTTATCGAGGTGGAGATGATAGCGGTGGCGCGCATTTCGGCCTCAGTCCCTTGCGCTTTGTAGGCATGGACCTGGCCGAGCATCAGAAGCACTGCAACGGCCGCCCCAAGCAAGCTTGTTGTGCTACAATTTCTCTGCACCCTCATGATTCGCCTCGTCTCATTGATTGCCTTTTGCAGCTTAAGTATCGCCTTTGGCCCAGCTTTTGTCAATGCTGCGGCCAAACCGGATGCGGCCAAGCAGTCCAAGAAGCCTGGCAAGAAATCCCAAGGACTAACCCTGACTGAATTCATCAACAAGGTCTTGACTGAAGGAGACGATAACGATTTCTTACCAGCCACCGCACAGGTTCTGGGGCTTGAGCCAGGCCACAAGACAAAGGCCTTCGAGAAGCTTGAAGACAAATGCGCAGACAAAAGATACAGGACTGTCGATGTCGTGGTTGAGAAGGTTCCCGGCTCGAATCAGCTTAAGCCCGCATGCGTGATATTGCTGGCAAAGAGGACTCTGCCGGGAGCGGCTGAGCACGAGTGGTTCAGGCTCAAGCCTGACGGAAGCATCGAAAAGGCCTACAGAACCACAGGCAAGCTGACGGCGGATGGCCACGGCGTGCCCGGCTCTGCCGTTGACATGGATTTCGACCCCGACGAAGCCAAAGCCCTGCTCAAACGCGAGCTGGATTTCTGGCTCAAGGGGATCGGGCTCAAGAAGCAACCCGCGGCTCAGGCCCCGAGCAAGCCCTAACCCGCCGCGCGGCAGGCGCGGGCTCAGAATTGGTAGTTCAACGACAGGTCGAGCCGGATCATTTCGGAAGATTCCTTGGGCCGATGGATGGAAACCGTCGAATTGTCAGGCTTGAGCTCGATGTAGTCCCCGGCAGGTTCGGTGACGTGCGAGAAATCGAGCATGGTCTGGATGAACCAGCGCTTGGAATACTTGTGCCGATGGATGAGCTCGGCGCCGAAATTGTCGCCGAACGACTGGCTGGCGAACCGCAGGTCATAGTACTCTTTCGGCATGTCGGATCTCGAAGGGTCCTTGGTGATCACCTCGTTCCAGAACATGTGGGGGATCAGGTTGAGCCTGAAATAGTGGCTCCGCTGCGGCTCATAGGAGACTCCGATCCGGGGGTGAAGTCCGAGCCCGCCGCCGTACATGACGTCCGGAGCGTTGTAGCCGCCCGCGTTGAAGCCCAGTCCCGCGTAAAAGCCGACCTGTTCATGCGGCCGATACGGTATGACGTAGTCGGTGTAGAAGTTCGCGTACTGCATGCGCATCCCCGGCAGGATGGGAAGGAACATTTTCGCGTAGACCTCGAAGATGCCGCGGTACCCGAAATTCAGCCCGCTGTAGGTCCCCGCTTTCGCGACATCGACGGCCCGGTAGCCGTCGCTCATGGTCATGTGCGTATCGTATCGGAAGGCGTTGAAGGCCGCGAAGGCGCTGAAGAAGCTCTCGTCGTCATCGCTCGTCGAGAGGTCCAGGATGCTGTTGATGTAGTTCACCAGAGTCGTCGCGAGCAGGAAGTACTGCAGCTCGCGATAGACCTTGATGTTCCTCTCCGGCTTCCCGGCCGGTAGCCGTTGCGGTCCTTCTCCATCTTGTCGATGGACGTGCTGGGTTCGAGGATGAACCAAAGGACCGAGATGGCGTTCCAGACGTCGGACGAGCCTTTCCGCCATTGCCCGCGCCGGAAATGACCCGCGGAAGGGACGAAATCGACGATGCTCAGAGAGTCGTCCCTGGAGGCGGCAGGGACGCTCGCCTTGTCCGGGGCTTGCGCGAGGATGGGCCCCGCAAGAGCGATCAACAGCGCAGCCGCGCCGGCGCTGGCCCGTGTCCTTAACAGCCGCACTTCCCTTCTGTGGGCCGGAACCAGGGGCAGACCTGATCACCGGCCGCCACCGTCTTGTCCTTCATGTCGCACCAGCCCTTCTTCGTCTTGGGCTCGATGGAATAGTAAATGCACGCTCCGCAGTTCTTCTGTCCGCAGCACCCGCCCATCATCCACCTCCGATCCGCCCTCGCAAACCCACAGCCATCCATGCGTCCTGACAGTCAGATTCTACTTCTTGGGCCGACACAATACGCACTTATTGTTGGGCAGTCAGGGATCTTTTTCAGCCCTCGCTCGTATATTTAGGATACAGCATACCCCGTGACAATGTGTCATCTTTAGTTTACATTTATGACAAACATCCTCTCAACGCCTGAACTCGCTATGATCCCTCCGCAAGCCTGAGCAATCCCAGATTCGTCCAGAAGGCGATCCTGCAAGCGGTGTTGGAGGGAGATTTTGAAGCCGTCATTGAGATCTACAGGGCGCACCTGCGCGTACTGAATCGCACACACGCCGCGAGGGCACTTCACGTGTCGCAACAGTACGTGCACAAGATGCTCCAGCCGTCCAACACGCCGTCATTGCGCACCTTCGCCTCATTCATGAGGCTGCTTAACCAGGAAGCTGCGGCAGGGTGAACGCCGGCTGTCGGATCTCAGGCGGACCGAGGCCCGCCGCCTTTGCGGCCGGAGCCGCCGGGTTTGCCGCCCCACTTCTTGGGACCGGAGAAGTCACGACACTTCTCGCCGCCACCGGCTGGTTTGTCGCCCCACTTCTTTGGCCCGCTGAAGCCGCCAGGCTTGCTCTCCCACTTCTTGTGGCCTGCGAAACCGCCGGGCTTGGGCCCCCATTTCCTGGGGCCGGCGAAGCCCTCGCGCTTGCCGGAGTCCTTCCAGGGCTTGTCAGCCGGCCTCCGTCCTTCCTCGGCGCCAGGCTGAGGGCGGCGGCGGTCCCTGAGGCCTGAGCGTCTTTCGACGAAGCCCGGCCTCCCGGACGTCCCAGGCGCCCCGGGAGCGCCGGCCGGGTCCACGGGGCGCTTCACCTGAGGCCGGGCCACGCTGACGAAGACCTTGCGGCCTTCGATGTCGGCGCCGTTGAACTTGGCGATCGCGGCCTGAGCCTCGGCCTCCGAGGCCATGTCCACGAAGCCGAAGCCCTTGGAACGGCCGGTATCCCGGTCCATGATGAGCTTGACATTGGTCACGCTGCCGCAGGCGGAGAAGAGCTCCGTCAATGCGGCCTGCGTCATCTCGTAGGGGATACCGCCGACGAACAAGCTCACAGGCATACAGTGTCTCCTTCCCGCGGATCCGACCAGGACAGGCCGGCCAGGCGCGCCGATCCAGCGAGAGAGTTCAGCTACCTGACTTTGCGGGCGAACCGGTCTTTCAGGTCCGATTTGATGAACGAGCCCAGGCCTTTTCCGGCGAGAGCCAGGGTCTTCATCTTACTGATGTTCTCAGGGCCCGCGCTCTGGTTGCTGTACTTGTAGACGGAACAGGTCGCGAATCGGATGGTCACGGTGTCCTTCGCTATCTCATACCTGGTGACTTCGGATTTGCCGCCGAGGTTCTTATACAGTTTCATGGTCTTCCCCTTTTTTCGAGCTTTTTCAAAGCTGATCAGCCGCGCCCGCGGCTACTGCATCCCCATGCCGCCGGAGTTCCTGTACTGCTGGAAGATCTTGGCCAGGATGAGGAGTTCCGGATGGGCGTGCGCGAGCTTGGGCATGACAACGCGCACGGTGTCGCGGTACCGGGAGAGCTTCTCGCGCATGGCCTTCAAGGTCTTGGCCTCGGAGATCTGGAGCTTCTTGAAGTCGAACACGAGCTGGGTCCTGCGCTGGGCCATGGCTTCGCCCACCTGGGTCCAGAAGGCTTCGGCCTGGCTGCCGTGGAGGCGGCCTTCGAGCCTCAGCCACACGCGCTGGCGCGCGTGCTCGAACTCGACCTTAAGGTTGAACTCAGGGGTCGAGAACTTGCCGGGCAGGGCTTCCCAGACGTGGAAGTCCTTCCAGCTGGGCTCGGGCATGCGATAAGGCGTGCGCGTGAGCTTGGGGTGCTGGGCGATGTTGAGCTTGAGCGCGGCGCCTGTGTAGGCAGCCATGCCCAGGGAAGCCGCGGACAGGACCTTCTCCTTGAAGGTCGGAGCTCCGAGCTCGTCGTAGACCTGCTTTTCCAGGTCAGCGATCCAGGCCTTGACCTTGGGGTTGGGGCCGAAGACGCGTCCTGGCAGGAAGATGGGGTAGGACTTGCGGATGTCCATGGCGAACCGCTGGGCCTTGGACCTG
>JACRNU010000066.1 GCA_016234805.1 Elusimicrobiota bacterium | reverse complement strand
TCTCGACATCCATCTTGCCGTCCTCCTGCCGTAATGCCGTCCGTCGCCCTCTTTCTATCGTTTCGGCGACCAGTCGTCAAGTCGATTCGGCGGCGATTCTCTTCGCCATCGAAAAGCAGCCATAACAGGTATTATACCGCGAAACGGCGGGGTAGAGAATTTATTATTGGAATGGATTGAAGATAAAAATCTGCCATAAAAACCTGACCTTCTCGCGCTGGGGCGGGCTTCGGGCTCCCGTGATGGACCGCTGATAGCCGCGAACTGGTGGAACTTTTTCGGGCGGCCATCGTATATGTATGTGGGGGAGAACCCTCGGAGGTGGACCCATGGAAGACCCGAGTCGCAAGGCGCAGGTTCCGGCGCGGCCGCCAAGACTGCTGGAGAAGTTCCGGGATGCCATCCGGCTCAGGCATTACTCCTTCCGCACGGAGCAGGCATACGAGCACTGGATCAAGCGTTTCATCCGCTTTCACGACATGCGCCATCCGCGGGAGATGGGCCCGCCGGAGGTCGAGCGGTTCCTGAGCCACTTGGCGACGGACCGGAATCTGTCGGCCAGCAGCCAGAACCAGGCGCTCAACGCGCTTGCTTTCCTATATCATGAGGTGCTGAGGGTGGAATTGGGAGATCTGGGGGAGATCGCAAGGGCCAAACGGCCGGCCAAGCTGCCGGTCGTGCTGACGCGGGAGGAAGTGGGACGCCTGCTCTCGGCCATGAGCGGGACGTACCGGCTCATGGCTGAACTGCTCTATGGCACGGGGATGCGGCTGGGCGAGTGTTTGGAGCTTCGCGTCAAGGACGTGGACTTCGGCGCCGGGCATGTCATGGTGCGCGGCGGCAAGGGCATGAAGGACCGGGTCACGATGCTGCCGAAGCGGTTGGAGGAACCGTTGAAGAGGCATCTGGCGTATGTCCAGACCCTGCACGAAAGCGATCTTCGGCGGGGGGGCGGCATGGTCTGGCTGCCGTTCGCCTTCAAGGAGAAGTGCCCGTCCGCTGAGAAGGCTTGGGGCTGGCAGTTCGTCTTTCCAGGGCCGTCCCTCTGGCAGGACCCGCGCGACGGGCTCTGGAAGCGGCACCATTGCCATGAAAGCCCTCTGCAAAAAGCCGTGGGGAGGGCCAGCCGGCAGGCGGGGCTGGACAAGCCGGTCGGGCCGCACACGCTGAGGCACTGCTTCGCGACGCACCTGATCGAGGCAGGCTATGACATCCGCACCGCGCAGGAACTGCTCGGGCATCGCGACGTCTCGACCACGATGATCTACACGCACGTCCTGAGCAAACCCGGAGCGGAGGTGCGAAGTCCGCTGGACTCGATGCGTGACCTCCAGGGATAGTCCGGGCTTGATGCGGCTCGTCGTGGGGGGTGGATGACGAGTCCATGGCCTTGTGGTATGATGATGCGTGGCTGGAACCATCAAAACGGCTCGGTTCGACCTGCGGCAGACCATGGAGTGCGGCCAGTTCTTCAACTGGCTGAGGCTCGACCATGGCGGGCGCGTCGGGACCCCTGGCTATCGCGTCCGGGCGCACGGACGGGTCTTCGACGTGCGTCAGGAAGGCGGCAGCCTGGTGTTCACCGGGGCGGACAGCCTCTTCATCAGGAGCTTCTTCTCTCTGGACCACGACCCGGCTGCCATCCGGTCTTCCATGCCGGAGGACCCATGGCTCGACCGAGCCTATCGGTCTTTTGGCCGGCTGCGCCTGCTCCGGCAGGACCCCTGGGAGTGCCTGGTGGCCTTCCTGCTGACTCCGGTCTCGAACATCCCGCGCATCCAAGGCAACCTCCTGTCGGTTTTTGAGAAGACGGGCTTCGAGCCTGGCAGGATGAAGCCCGCGGCACTCAAACGATTGGGACTGGGCTTCCGGTGGCGATTCCTGGATTCAGCGGCTCTTCGCGTGAAGCGGCTCGGGTTGGAGGACTGGCGGAAGGCAGGGCCCGAGGCCATGGACGGCATCCTCGGTACCGGGCCCAAGGTGAAGGACTGCGTCCGCCTCTTCGGGTACGGCGACCACGCTTCCTTCCCGGTGGACACCTGGATCCGCCGGGTGCTGCGCGACCTTTACAGGGTCAAGCTCAAGGACAGGGAACTGCGGCTCTGGGCCAGAGAGAGGTTCGGCCCGTGGGCAGGCTACGCCCAGCAGTGGCTCTTCGCCTGGTCCCGCACCGAGTGGAAGCCTGCTCTGCGACACGGCAGGGGCAAGGTCGCGCGGGACGCGTTTTAGGTGCGGACGTATTCCTGCCAGGACTTGATGGCGAGGTCCTTGGCGCCCTTGCGGGACACGGACTCCACGATGCGCTTGGCCTGCTGGATGTTCGTGACCAGGGGCACCCCGAAGTCCGCGGAGGCCCTGCGGATGCGGTAGCCGTTGGTGAGCTCCTCGGTCCGGTAGTCCTTGGGGATGTTGACCACGAGGTCCACGCCGCCGCGGCTGATGTGGGTGTCGGCGGCGTTGGGCCCGCCCGCGAGCGGCCAGTCCACGCTCTGGATGTCGAGTCCCTGGGCCTTTAGGAACGCGGCGGTGCCGGGCGTGCCGAGGAGCGCGACGCCCATCTCGCACAGGCGCCGGGCCGCGGGCAGGAAATCGACCTTGCTCTCCTGGGGACCGGTGGAGAGCAGGACCTTCTTGAGGGGGAACTTGAAGCCCACCGCGGTCAGGGCCTTGAGGAAGGCCTCCTCGAAGTCGCTTCCGAGGCAGGCCACCTCGCCGGTGGAGGCCATCTCCACGGACAGGGTGGGGTCCGCGCCCTTAAGGCGCGTGAAGGAGAACTGGGGGGCCTTCACCCCCACGTAGTCGAGGTGGAAGGGCTCCTGGCGGGGAGGGGGCACGGGCCAGTCGAGCATGACCTTGGCCGCGAGCTCGATGAGGTTGGTCCCGCAGACCTTGGAGACGAATGGAAAGCTCCGCGAGGCGCGCAGGTTGCACTCGATGACGCTGACCTCGTTGTCCTTGGCGAGGAACTGGATGTTGAATGGGCCGTGGATGGACAGGGCTTTGGCGACCCGGGCCGCGATGCCCTGGACCTGGCGCATGGTCTCGAGGTAGGTGCGCTGGGGCGGCACCACCATGGTGGCGTCGCCTGAGTGCACGCCCGCGTTCTCCACGTGCTCGGAGATGACGTGCGCGAGGATCTCTCCCCGGCGTGCCACGCCGTCGAACTCGACCTCCTTGGCGCCGAGGATGAACTTGCTCAGGACCACGGGGTGCTCGGGGGAGACGCGCGCGGCCTTGTCGAGGAAGCGGCGCAGCTCCTCGTCGGTCATGGCCACGGCCATGGCCGCTCCGGAGAGCACGTAGGAGGGCCGCACCAGCACGGGGTAGCCGGCCTTGGCCGCGAAGGAAGAGGCCTCCTCGACGGTGGAGAGCTCTCTCCAGGGCGGCTGGGCCACGCCGAGCCGGTCGAGGAGCTGTGAGAACTTATGGCGGTCCTCGGCCATGTCGATGGACTCGGCCGTGGTCCCGAGGATGCGCACCCCGGCCTTGGAGAGGCGCAGGGCGAGGTTGTTGGCGGCCTGTCCGCCCACGGAGAGGATCGCGCCCAGGGGCTTCTCGCGGTCGTGGATCTCGAGCACGGTCTCGAGTGTGAGCTCCTCGAAGTAGAGGCGGTCGCACTCGTCGAAGTCCGTGGACACGGTCTCGGGGTTACAGTTGACGAGGACCACGCTCATGCCCAGCCGCCGCAGGGTCCTGACCGTGTTGACGCAGCACCAGTCGAACTCGACCGAGCTCCCGATGCGGTACGCGCCCGAGCCGAGCACGAGCACGGGCGGCCGGGGCTCGGGCTGGACGTCGTCTTCGGTGCCCGAGTAGGTGAGGTAGAGGTAGTTGGTCTTGGCCGGGTACTCCGCGGCCAGGGTGTCGATCTGCTTGACGCAGGGCCGGATCCCGAGGCGCGAGCGCAGGGCGGTCACGGCTCCAACGGTCATGCCCGCGGCCCCGGCCACCTGGCGGTCGGAGAAGCCCATGCGCTTGGCGCGGCGGAGGAGCTTTTCGGAGGGTTCCTGGCCATGGGAGGCCAGGCCCTCGGAGGCGCGGTCGGTCTCCCTTTCGCCGCAGGGGGCGCCGGCCTGCCCGCCGAGCTCTTTCTCGATGACGGCGATGTTGGCGATCTTGGCGAGGAACCAGGGGTCGATGTGGGAGAGTTCGTTGACGCGGCTGATGGACATGCCGTCGCGCAGGCCCTGGTACACGGCGAAGACGCGCTCGTCGGTCGGCCGGCGGATCTCCTCGGAGAGGTCCTCGAAGGAGATGTCCGCGCCTCCGGCCAGGCCGTCGGCGCCGATGTCGAGCATGCGCAGGCCCTTCTGCAGGGCCTCCTCGAAGGTCCGGCCGATGGCCATGATCTCGCCCACGGACTTCATGCCGGAATCGATGGTCTTGGTCACCCTGCGGAACTTCTTGAGGTCCCAGCGCGGGATCTTGACCACGAGGTAGTCGAGGGCGGGCTCGAAGCAGGCCTTGGTCGCGCGGGTGACGGCGTTGTCCACCTCGAGCAGGGTCTTGCCGAGAGCGAGCTTGGCCGCGACCGAGGCCAGGGGGTAGCCGGTGGCCTTGGAGGCCAGGGCGGAACTGCGCGAGAGGCGGGCGTTGACCTCGATGACCCGGTAGTCCCCGGAGCGGGGGTCGAGGGCGTATTGGACGTTGCACTCGCCCACGATGCCGAGGTGCCGGACCACGCGGATGGCGATCTCGCGCAGGCGGTGGTACTCCTCGTTGGTCAGGGTCTGGGAGGGGGCGACCACGATGCTCTCCCCGGTGTGGATGCCCAGGGGGTCGAAGTTCTCCATGTTGCAGACCGTGATGCAGTTGTCGACCCGGTCGCGGACGACCTCGTACTCCACCTCCTTCCAGCCAAGGAGGAACTCCTCCACCAGGACCTGGCCTCCCATGGTCAGGCCTCCTCCGGGAGAGGAGAACGGCCCCCCTTCGGGGACCGGGCCTCCCATGGCCAGGGAGGCGTGAGAGAGGGCAGCGGTGACCCTGGAGACGAGCTGCTCCTCGTCGACGCACAGGCCGGACCCGAGGCCGCCGAGGGCGTAGGCGATGCGGATCATGATGGGGTAGCCGATCTCCGCGGCCGCGGCCTTGGCCTCCTCCACTGAGGAGGCGGCCTTGCCGCGGGGCGTGAGCACGCCGATCTCGCGCAGGCGGGCCGTGAAGCGGTCGCGGTCCTCGGTGTCCTCGATGGCGGACACGGGCGTGCCCAGCACGCGGATGCCCGCGCGCTCAAGGACCCCGGAGCGCGAGAGCGCCACCCCGCAGTTGAGCGCGGTCTGGCCCCCGAAGGAGAGGAGGATGCCGTCGGGCCGCTCGCGCTCGATGACTTGGCCGACGTAGGAGGGGGTGACGGGCAGGAAGTATACCCTGTCCGCGAAGCCCTCGGAGGTCTGGATGGTGGCGATGTTGGGGTTGACGAGGACCGTGGCCACGCCCTCTTCCTTGAGGGCCTTGATGGCCTGGCTGCCGGAGTAGTCGAACTCGCCCGCTTCGCCGATCTTGAGCGCGCCGGACCCGAGGACCAGGACCTTCTTGGGCAGGGGGTGGAGGGTCATAGGAGGGAGACGAACTCGTCGAAGAGGTGGCCGGTGTCCACGGGCCCGGGCATGGCCTCAGGGTGGAACTGGACGCTCATGTGGGGCTTGGCCCGGTGGCGCAGGCCCTCGTTGGTGCCGTCATTGAGGTTGGTGAACCATGGCTCCCATCCTTCGGGCAGGGCCGCGGTATCCACGGCGTACCCGTGGTTCTGAGAGGTGATGAAGCACCTCTGGGTGCCCTCCAGAAGGCACGGCTGGTTCTGGCCGCGGTGGCCGAACTTGAGCTTGTAGGTCCGGCCGCCGGAGGCCAGGGCCAGGATCTGGTTGCCGAGGCAGATGCCGAACGCAGGTTTTCCTGTGGCCAGGGCTTTCTTCGCGGTCTCGATGGTGGGGCCGCAGTCAAGGGGGTCGCCCGGTCCGTTGGAGAAGAGGAACCCGTCCGCTTCCAGGGTCGCGGCATCGAAGTCCCACGGCACGCGCAGGACCCTGGTCTTGCGGTTGAGGAGGCTGCGGATGATGGTGTTCTTGCACCCGCAGTCCACGACAGCCACGGTCTTGGCGCCGTCCCCGTAGGCTTTCACCGAATTCACCGACACCTCGGAGACGACGTGGCGCTTGGGAAGCACGATCGCGGCTCCGCCCGGAGCGTCCGAGATGCGGCCGGCCATGGGGCCGCGGGCCCGTAGGTGCTTGGTCAGCGCCCGGGTGTCCACGCCCTCGATGCCGGGCACGCCCTGCTCCACGAGCAGGTCGGAGAGGCCGCGGGCCGCGGTCCAGTGGTGGTGGTAGTGGGAGTATTCGGAGACCACGAGGCCCTCGAGGTGGATGCGGCCCGACTCGTAGAAGGTGGAGAGCTCTCCCGCGAAATCCGCGGGCACGCCGTAGTTGCCGATGAGGGGGTAGGTGAGCGCGAGGATCTGGCCGCGGTAGGACGGGTCCGTGAAGCTCTCTGGGTAGCCCACCATCCCGGTGTTGAACACCACCTCGCCGGTCGTGGCGCGACGGGCTCCGAAAGCGCTCCCCTTGAAGGCGGTCCCGTCCTCGAGGAGGAGGTAGGCGTCAGGAGCGTCAGCGGGTGAAAGGACTTCCCCGGGGCCGGGCCGGTCCAGGGTGTCTCGGCGCATCGGAAGATATCCTACGATTTTTTGTACGATGTGCGGAAGGGCGGTGAGAGCCGCCATACCAATCGAGGAGGCGGCCATGAGGAAGATCGGGAGCGCGCTCGTGCTCGGGACGGCTCTGCTCTGCCTGGACGTGGGCGCTCGCGCGTCGTACCAGGTCACGCAGGTGGACGAATCCGACCTGACCGGGCCCTGCTTCATCAACGGCGTGTCCTGCCCTTCGGTCAAGACCGGCGCCGTGCTCCAGGTCTACGGCGGGGAGGACCTGCACGTTCACAAGAATGAGACCGGCTTTCAGGCGGATTCCTACCGCGCGTCGGAGCCCTTCCTGAGCGAGGCCCTGCTCGGGACCAAGTCTTTCAAGACCATCGAGGAACTCAACAGCCATCTTGTCAGCCGCGGCCTGAGGAAGACCACCGCGGTGGAGCTGGTCTCCGTCAATGCCGTGGACCGCAAGCGCATCGGGGTGGTGCTGCCCAGGCTCGACGGTGTGGACCTCTACCTGTCCAAGGACGGAGGCTCCTTCATCGTGGTCCAATACGCGTTCACCCGCGTCTTCATCAAGGATGCCAAGCAGGAGACCTTCACCTTCAAGTCGCTCGAGGAAGTCAATGACTTCCTGGCCAGGACCGCCCGCCGGGTGCGGAGCACCTCGGCTCTCTGATCCTGGCTGCTGCGTCCTAAGGCCCATGTCGGGTTGGGCCGAAAAGCCGCGCTTCCGGGTGCCAAAGGACCGCTAAGGCCGGAAGGGGGCCTCGCATATAATATCCCCATGCGGAACATGACCCGATCCCTCGCGCTCTTTCTCGCCATCTGCCTCGGCTCCGAGCCGGGCATCATCGCGGCCCAGACCGTGCAGCTGCGCGCCCCCTCCGGGCCCGTGGCAGGCGCCGGAGGCGTGTCCGTAGCAGCGGCCCACATCGGCAGGATCCCCGGGTCCGACCTGCGCCTGCCTGTGACAGCGCTCCCAATCTCGTTCTCCTCGCTTCCGGGCATCCAAGGCGCTCCCTCGATCAAGCTCTCTGAGACCGCGAAGGTCCCTTCCGCGGTTCCTGCCCCTGTCCTGGTCGCTGTTCCAGTCCCTGGTTCTCCCGCGGTCCTTCCCTCCGTGGCGCCGGCTCTTGCGGCTCCGCAGACCGTGTCCGAGACAGCCGCGGAACTCGCGCCAGCCCTGACCTCCGTGTCCGAAGGAGTGTCTCAGGAGGTCGAGACCCTCCGGAAGGCGCCCGTCGAGGGCGCCAGCCGCGCGGCCGCGGTCCAGTTCAACAGGCTCACGGGCGAGCGGTGGGCCGAGCCCGGCGACGATGCTTCAGCGGCGCAGGCCTCGGCTGCCTCGCGGTCAGGCCTTGAAGCCACTCAGCCTTCGATGGCGGAAGCGAAGGCTCCTGAGACGCCGGCCCCGCAGGCCCGGGCGGAGACTCAGCCGGTCAAGAAGGGCTGGCTCAAGGTTTTCCATGACCCGGAGCGCAACAAGTCCTTCTGGCGCTACGTCTCGGGCTACGCGGTCTACATCTTCGGCATCGAGATGTACGTGGTGGGCCTGCCGTACCTCATCTCCTCCTTCACGCGCAACCTCATGAAGGAGAACAACGACGCGCGCCTGGCCGGCGAGGAGGCCGTGCGGGACCTCGTCCGCGAGAACCGCAGCCTTGCCCGCATCGCGCACTGGGTGTCCCAGGCGTTCAGCTACGCGAGCACCCCCATCTTCACCCGGAACCCCGAGCAGGGCCCCAAGAAGTGGCTCGTGCGGTCCTTCCTCATCCGCTCGGCCATCATCATGCTCATCCCGACCCTGTTCTTCGCTTCAGGGCTCTTCTCCCTGTCTGCCGCGCTCTGGACCCTCTTCGGGCTCATCGCGGCCCAGTCCTTCTTCCAGGGCCTTTCCGTGACCATGGAGAGCGCGGCCACGGCCCGCATCATGGGCGACGCGAGCGTGACCGACGCGGAGCGCACCAAGGCCAACTCCATCCTGACCTTCCTCGGGGCTCTGGTGGCCATCATCGGCCCCGCGCTGGCCGGGCAGATCTCCCTCATCCAGCAGCTCTTCGGCAAGACCGGGGTGGGCGGGGCCGTCATCTACGGCATCTACGGCATCGCGGCCGGCGTCGCGGGCCTCATCTACGCCACCATCAGCATCATCGGCAGGCGGGCCAAGGACGCGAAAGCGGCCGCGGCCGAACCGGCGGCGGGCGCGGAGGAGGCCGCGGCCAAGGCGCCCTTCTCCCTCAAGGGCATCCTCAAGGACCTCTACGCCTCCCTGCGCGACGGGGTCAAGCTCGTGTTCCGGAACAGGTTCCTGCGGACCGTGACCATCCTGACCCTGGTGGTGTCCCTGTTCTCGGACCCGCTGATCTTCAATGTCCTGCCGGAGTTCGTGGAGAACCTCATCGCGGCCCAATCCGGCACTGTCGGCGCCATCCTCAATGTCCCGGTCATCGGCTGGTTCCTCAAGGGCCTGGTCAGCACGCCCATGGGCTACTACGGCATGCTCGTGGCTTTCTTCAGCGCGGGCAGCATCCTCGCCACCCTGCTCATGGAGCCCTTGAAGAGGCTGTTCCAGAGGCTCGGGTTCAAGACCGAGGAGGCGCTCACCATCCCCTTCTACGCCCTGGCCGTCATCGAGGTGCCGCTCTTCTGGGCGCTCATCAGCGCCACCAACATGTGGTTGGTGCTGGGGCTCTACGGCCTGACTTCGCTGGCGACCGGGTTCTCGGCCATCCTCATCGCGGGACTCCACCAGAAGGCCCTGGGGAAATATTCGGATCGGGAGATCACCAAGATCCTGGCCGCGGAGTCCCTGCTCGGCATCCTGGCTGCTATCCTGTCCACGTACCTCTACGGGTTCGCGCTCGGAGGCATCCCGATCGCCACGGCCCTGCTGCTGGCCGCGGTCGCGACCACGATCCTCAACGCGGTCAGGCTGGCCGCGCCCTGGATGTACTTCTCGAAGGCGGAGAGGAAGGGCAAGCCGGAGACCAAGCCCTAGCTATTGGCCTTCTTCGGCCTTCTGGACCTGGTCCACGGCCTGGTTCGTAGCCTCGATGGAGGCGTTGGCCTTGCCCGCCACGTCCTGGGCTTTCTTGACGTCGTTCTGGAGGGTCTCGACGTAGCGGGTCGCGGCCGTGTCTCCGGCCCTCGCGTCCGCCGCGGCTTTCTTGACTTCCGCCACCTGGGCCTTCTTGCACCCTAGGGCGAGTACGGCCAGCGCGACGATCAGTAATCTCATGGGGTTCCTTTAAAAAGTGGCATTGCCGGGAGTCCTTGGAAAGGGGATGACGTCGCGGATGTTGGCCATGCCCGTGGCGTACTGGATGGTGCGCTCCAGGCCCAGGCCGAAGCCCGCGTGCGGCACGGTGCCGTAGCGCCGGAGGTCCCGGTACCAGCCGTAGGCGGCCCTGTCGAGCTTCATCTCCGCGAGCCGGGCGTCGAGGACGTCGAGACGCTCCTCGCGCTGGGACCCGCCGATGATCTCCCCGATGCCGGGCACGAGCACGTCCATGGCGGCCACGGTGCGGCCGTCGTCGTTGACGCGCATGTAGAAGGGCTTGATGGTCTTTGGGTAGTTCATGACCACGACCGGGCGCTTGACGAGCTCCTCGGTGAGGTAGCGCTCGTGCTCGGTCTGCAGGTCCATGCCCCAGGACACCGGGTACTGGAACTGCTTGCCGGACTTCTCCAGGGCATGAATGGCGTCGTCGTAGGTCATACGTTCAAAGCTCGACTTGAGGAACCCCGAGACACGGCTGACGCACTCCTTGTCCACGCGTTCGGCGAAGAACTTCATGTCGTCGGCCCGCTCCGTGAGCACGGCGGTGAAGATGTATTTGAGGAAGTCCTCCGCCAGCGTCGCGTCGGCCGCGAGGTCCGCGAAGGCGATCTCGGGCTCGATCATCCAGAACTCGGCGAGGTGGCGCGGGGTCGTGGAGTGCTCGGCCCGGAAGGTGGGGCCGAAGGTGTAGACCTTGCTGAGCGCGAGGCAGTAGGTCTCGACATTGAGCTGGCCGGACACGGTCAGGAAGGAGGACTTGCCGAAGAAGTCCTTGGAATCGTCCACCTTGCCATCCGGCGTGCGCGGCAGGTTGGCCAGGTCCAGGGTCGAGACGCGGAACATGGTGCCCGCGCCCTCGCAGTCCGAGGCCGTGACGATGGGCGTGTGGACCCAGTAGAACCCGCGCTCGTGGAAGAATCGGTGGACCGCCATGCTCAGGCAGTGCCGCACCCTGGCCACCGCGCCGAAGGTGTTGGTGCGCACCCGGAGGTGCGCGACCTCGCGCAGATACTCGAAGGTGTGCTTCTTCGGGGAGATGGGGTAGGTTTCGGGGTCATCCACCCAGCCCACGACCTCGACCGTCTCGGCCGTGAGCTCGACCGCCTGGCCCGCTGCCGGGGATTTCGCCAGGGTGCCCGTGGCCTTGAGGCTGCACCCGGCCGTGAGCTTCATGACATCCGAGGCGTAGTTGACCAGATCCTTGGGGGCGATGACCTGTATGGCGTCGAAGCAGGACCCGTCGTGCAGGTGGATGAAGGAGAACCCGGCCTTGGAATCCCGGCGCGAGCGGACCCAGCCCTGCACCACGACCTTTTCTCCGAGAGGGGCCTTGGCAGAGAGCGCGTCGACGACGGAAACCAGTTTCATCTCGGTGGCGGGGATGGCGTTATCGAGGGCGCGCGTCTTTTGCGCCGGGCTGGGCCTTGGCGATGTAGTCGAGGACGTAGGTGTAGTCCCGCCCGGAAGGCAGGACCTTGGATCCGACCACGGAGAAGCCCGCGTTGTTGAAGTAGGCGGTCTTCTCCTCCAGGGCGGTCCGTGCTTCGCTCTCGAAGGTGAAGGTCTCTTGCGCCTGGTAGGTCTTCACCACAGCGGAGGGATAGGATCCACCGCTCTGGTAGAGGGTCTTCACGAGGAAATCCACGCTGAAGGAGTAGTCCCTGTTGACCTTGCGGCTGAACCCATGGACAGGGGGCACGCCGGCGGCGCCGAAGGCCGGGAGTTTCTCCGCGGCGGCCTTGACCGCGTCATCCTCGAAGGGGAAGATGTCGCGGCTGTCGTAGCGGCTGATGGAGTACAGGGGCCGCGGCCCAAAGCGGTTGGTCCTGACCACGTATTCGAGCTCCACCGAGTAGTCGCGGTCCGGCCGCTTGACCGCCCTGCCGTGGAGCACCGGGACCCCGGCCTGGGCCAGGAGGCTGGTGAAGTCCGCCACCGCGGCCTCGGCCTGGCTCTCGAAGGTGAACTTGCCGGTGACGTGCTTCTCGATGCGCGGTTCGTACTGCTGGGAGGGCCGGAGCATGTTGGGCACGAAATATTCCACGTCAAAGGAGTGGTCCCTGCCGGCGTCCACAAGGGATGCGCCGAAGACGCTCAGGCCCGCGTTCCTGAGGTTGGAGGCCGCGGCGTTCATGGCTGCCTCGGCGTCGCTGTCGCGCCAGTAGGCTGTCCCGCTGCGGTAGGTCTGCAGGAGGACGGCAGGAGGGGTCTGCGTCCCGTGCTGCACGACGGGGATGTACTCGACCACGAAGGTCCAGCGGCGGTTGGGCTTGACGAACACGCGGCCGCCCAGGGTCGTGATGCCCGCGTTCCGGAACGCGGCGAGCCTTTCTTCCAGGGCGGGCTTGGCGTCGCTCTCGAAGGTGAACTCCGAGTCCGTCGCGTAGGTCGCGAGCTCCACGGGCTGGGGCGGAGGGGGGACGGGGTGGTCCCGGCCCGGAGCCTCGAGGTCCGAGAGGCTCTTGAGACTCGGGGAGGCCAGGTCGTTGAAAGCCGGCATCCTCGCGAAGACCGGAAGAGCGATCGTCAGGAGGGGGACGACCCGGAGCAGGGACCTTATCATGGAGAAATTATATCATAGCGGGCGTGAAACACGGCTTGGCTTCCGCGGTCTTCCTCGTCTTCGGAGTCACGGCCATGGCTGCGGGCGCTCCGATGGTCCGGTCTGAGGCGGTCCGGGAGGTCCTGTGCGACGCGGTGCCGGTCCCTCCGGGATTCCGCAGGTTCCGCTTGGAGGAGGGTTCCTTTGCCGCGTGGGTGCGCCGTCTCCCGGTCCAGGCCGAAGGAGCCGAGGTCATGACCTGGGACGGCAGGAAGGCTCCGCAGAAGTTCTACCGGGTCTGGCGGGTCTCGGCCCTGCCCCTCAAGTTCCGGCAGGACCTCGAGCAGTGCGCGGATTGGGCGTTCCGCCTGTGGCACGAGTACCAATCAGAAGCCGGGGCAGGAGACGATGCCTGGCTCCTGGATTACAACGGCCGCCATGTCCGGTACGGGGACTGGAAGAAGGCAAGGAGAGGCGCTTCCCCTGACGCCTTCTTCCGCTGGGCAGCGTCGAACGCCAATTCCCATTCACAGAAGCAAGGCTTGCGCCGGATCAGCGGCGAGGCAGGCCTTCTGCCCGGCGATATCCTCGTTCAGAACGAGACGGGCGGGGTGGGACACACCTCCATCGTGCTTGACGCGGCCGAGGACAGCCAGGGCATCAGGGTTTTCCTGATGGGATTCGGGTTCATGCCTGCCCAGAACCTGCATGTGGAGCGGGCCGACCCTGGCCGCGGTCCCGGCGGGTGGTTCACCCTGGATGGGTACCAGCAGTTCCTTGCCGAGCATCTGCCTTTCGGTCCCCCTGTTCTGCGCGGTTTCACGGCCAGGGAACAGCCTCGTTCCTCGCGGTAGGACCGCGGTCGGACTATGGGCCCTGGGCATCTAGGGCCTTTCCCAGCGCTTTTTCAGGTTCTTCGGCCCATACGGCAGCAGGCTGGCTTGCTGTATGATGGATGTCTGATCATGAGACATCATCCATTTTCCCGTTGTCTGGCCGCATTCCTTGCTGCTGTCATCCTTCTGAACGCTCCTGGCCCTGATGCCCTGGCCGCAGGCATGGCCGCGGTCCGGCCCATCCCTGCGGGCCGCATGGATGCTCCGCTGGGCAGCTTGGGCACGATCCACGCTCCTGGGATGCCTGGTCAGGCCGGCTCCACTCATGTCCGGTTCGAGGCTCCGGTCCTGCCGACCCTTCCGGGCATCGGCGCCCCGAGCGTCGAGATGAAGGATATCTCCCCGGCCGTGCCGGCCGCGCCGGTCAGCGCGGAATCTCCAGCGGCGCTCGCTGCTCCTGAAGCCAAGTCTCAGGATCCCGGCGTCGAGACACAGGGCCGGTCTTTCTTCGGCCTGTTCCGGCGCTCCTCCGGAAATACGGACATCAAGAAGCGGCTCGAGAAGGCTAGGGAGCAGGCCGTGAAGGATGCTTCGGAGCGCGCCAAAGAGCAGAAGACCATCGACCGCGTGCTCGAAATCTCCATCAAGCTCGAGAAGGCGGAGAACGACGGCAATGTCAATGACGAGGAGCTTCGGAAGACCGCGGACCAGGTCTGGGGCCTCGATTCAGGGACTGCCTCCCTTCCGGATCCGGTCGAGACCTCGCAGACCGTTGGCAAGGGAAAGGCGCAGGTCCTGCCGCGCAGGGCGAAGGATCAGCCCAAGACGCGCGGCCCTCCCGCGGTCGAGACCGTTGGCCGAGGCGCGGCCGGAGCCGATGTCTCCCGGCCCTCACTCGTCGGAAGAGTGGTCTCGACGGTCCTCCAGGGCATCGCCACCGTGATCGGCGCGGTCCGAAAATCAATTTCCATCGTGTTCTCTCCCGTCACCCGCGCTTGGGCGGCCCTTCCGTCCGGCATGCGCGTGACGGTCGCCACGGCCCTGACGGTCGGCGCTGATTTCTCGGCCAGACTCCTGATGCCAGCGGTGTTCGGGTTCGTGCCTGGCGCGGGCCTGTGGGTCACGGTCGGGCTCGGTGGATTCGCGATCCCGGCCCTGGCGCTCACGCGCCGGGCCCTGGTCCGGCAGAACGACCCGGCCCTGGCTCCCCTGGTTCGCTACGCTGACGTCCTCATGGGCGTACTGCTCGGCGCTGCCGCGGTCACGGGACTGGGAGTCTTCAACCTCGACCTGCCGGCCGCCCTCATCGGCGCGTTCCAGAAGGGTTCGGGCATCGTGAGCCTGGCCCCTCTCCTGGGAGTGTTCGGGTTCATGGCCAGCCTGCCCGTGCTCTACGGCGCGGGCCATGTGGCTTGGGGCCTCAAGAACAAGACCAAGACCGACCCTGACCTGCCCATCCCATTCATGTACAAGGTGATGCTTTTCAGCGCGGTCCTGAGCCCCATCCAGTTCTTCGTGGCTCTTTCAGGCGGTCTGCCCGGGATGCTCGGCACCCTGGCGATTTACGCTGCCATCATGACCTACTTCCGGAGCCAGAAAATGCTCGCGGCCATGACCGCGGCTCACGCCGAGCCCAAGCCCGCGGTCGTCGAGGAAAAGACCTGGAGGCTCGACCTCGTGGAAGGTCCTGCCACGACCCCGGCTGAGCAGCTTCGCCGCAGCCGGATCCAGGCTGCCCTGTGGTCCGTGGCCATCGTGGTGGGGGCCATCGGGATACTCGCCCTGCATCAGTTCTCCCTGATCGCGGCCCTGGCCATCGCCGGCCCCAAGCTCCTCTCGTCCATCAAATTCCTGATCCCCATGGGCCTGCTCGGCGGGTTCCTGGTCACCATCTTCATGAAGGTCAAGAAGGTCGCGGCCGGCCCTTATGTGGACACGGTCCGCGAGCTCGCGGACAAGGCCGGATTGCCCATGCCCAAGGTGCACGCGGGCAAGACCACCGGAGCGCCCAATGCCTTCGCTGCCGGCGCCCTCTACCACTTGGCCGTGGTGGCTGTGGTGGGCATGATCTCCAGGATGATGACCGTGCGCGAGATGCGCGGCATCCTCGGCCACGAGCTCAGCCACGTGAAGTTCCGGCACATGCTGAGCTTCTTCCTGGCCATACCCTTCCTTCAGGTCCTGAGCATTGGGTCCATCTCCATCTTCCACATGGCCCTGATGTACTGGGCCCCCATCCTCTGGACCATCGCGGTGCTCGGCCTGACCCGGGCCAATGAGCGCATGGCTGACGCAGGCGGAGCCAAGGTCACGGGCGATGCCCGGGGCTTGGCCACGGGCCTGCGCAAGCTCGCCCTGCTCGGCATGGTGTCGGACAAGATGCCCCACCGCGAGGGAAGCTGGCTCTACCGGCTCTTCCTCTCCCACCCGGACCCGCTCGAGCGCGTGCAGACCCTGGGCCGGATGATCAAGGCCGAGAAGAAGACTCCTCCGACCCCCTAGGAGCTCGCCTAGGCCCGGCTCAATCGGTTCTGGGGAAACTCCACAGCCGCTCGATGCGGCATGAGGTAGGGGACTGTCTCCAAAGCCCGCGCCAACCGGACATTTCCTCGATCGCCGGACCGGATCCAGGAGAGAAGCGTTGGGTCTTGACAAAGTGTCAGAAAGACACTATACTATAGTCAATGACACACTTACTGGCCGCGGGCTCCGTGCTCGGACGGGACCACCTCCTCGGCAACCGCCCCTGCCAGGACGCCTTCCGGCTCCTTAAAGACGGCGCCAAGGCGGTCGCGGTGGTCTGCGACGGGTGCGGTTCCGAGCCCCACAGCGGAGCAGGAGCCCTTCTCGGAGCTTCCATGACGGCCCGGGCCATCATGCGGCGCATGGCTCGGGGCGGGGGCCTGGCCCGGGGAGAGGGCCTGGACCTGTCGGACCTTCGCGCCGAACTGCTGGCGGGCCTTGCCTCGATCTCCTGGACAGCCGGGATCGGGGTCCGGGAATGCCTTCTTTTCACCATCGTGGCCGCTGCGGTTTCGGATGGACGCGCCACGGTATTCTCCTGCGGGGACGGGATGGTCATGGTGGACGGGAAGGTCCGGGTGCTTGGGCCCTTCCCTGGCAACGCCCCTCCCTATCTCGCGTACGGCCTCGAAGGGGGGGGAGCGGAGTTCGAACTTATCCACGACGGGCCCGCCGGCCTGGTGGCCATCGGCACGGACGGCGCGGCGGACATGGACTTGGCCTCCCTGTGTGGGGACCCACGCTGCTGGACCAACCCGGATATCGTGCGCCGGCGCCTGGCCTTGAGCCGTCCGGCTGACGATGCCACGGTCGCCCTCATTAAGGAGGAGCGCCATGGCTGATGTGTTCCTCAACGGCCGCAGGATCAAGCTCGACCCGAGCCGGATGCTGGGCGCGGGAGGGGAGGCCGAGGTCTACGACATAGGGTCCGGCATGGCGCTCAAGGTCTACAAGGGGCCCGACCACCCGGACTACCGCGGGCTTCCCGGCGAGGTGGACGCGGCCCGCGAGCGCCTCCGGACCAGGCCGGCCAAGCTCAAGGAGTTCCCTTCCATGCCGCCTAGGGTGGTGGCGCCGCTTGAGACCGCGAAGGACCGGGCGGGCCGCGTGGTCGGCTATGCAATGAAGATCGTCCCGAACGCCGAATCCCTGCTGCGCTGGTCCGAGCCGGGGTTTCGGCGCGCGGTCCCGCTCGCGCTGACCGCGCCTCTCTTCCTGGACCTTCACGCCACGGTGTCCCGGGTCCACGAGGCAGGGGTCGTGATCGGGGATTTCAACGACCTCAATGTCCTGGTCTCGAGCGGGCTGGCGCACCTCATCGACGCTGACAGCTTCCAGTTCGGGGCTCACCGGTGCCCGGCCTACACCGAGCGCTTCGTGGATCCCACTTCCTGCGGGCCGAGGGACTTGCGGCCTGTGCGGCCGCACACGAGCGCCTCGGACTGGTACGCTTTCGACGCACTGCTCTTCCAGGCCCTGCTCCTCGTTCACCCCTACGGCGGGGTGCTCGCGGGCGGGGCTCCGCACAGCGAGCGCGTGCTCAACCGCGTCACGGTCCTGGACCCCAGGGTGCGCTACCCCAGGCCCGCGATCCACTGGCGGGTCCTGCCGGACGAAGTCCTCCAGAGGTTCTACCAGACCTTCGTTGACGATCAGAGGAGTCCGTTCCCTCGGCCGCTGCTGGAGTCCCTGCGCTGGACGGTCTGCCCTTCCTGCAAGGCTGTTCATGCCAGGCTCTTGTGCCCCACCTGCGCCGGAGCAGCGGTCGGCGGTTCTGTTCGGCAGATGGTCGCGGTGGCGACCTCCCGGGGTTCGCTCACGGTGACGCGCCTGCTCGTGACCGAGGGCGAGGTCGTTGCCGTGACCGGGGGGGGCCTGGCGCAAGGGGGATGGCTGGTCTTCAAGGCCGGCGAGTTCCGGCGCGAGGACGGGAGCGTGGCTTTGAGCGGTCCCCTCCGGCCCGGGACGCGCTATTTCCTGGAGAACCGCTCCACCGTGGCCGTGGGCCCTGAGGAAGCCTTCGCTTTCGCCGGCGGGCGGTCCTGGTGGGAGCGCGACGGCGCGCTCTGGCACGAGGGGCCCCTGGGCGATGAGCGCGTGGGCGAGGTCCTCGCGGGCAGGACGCGGTTCTGGGTCGGTCCTGAGTTCGGGTTCGGCTTCTATCGCGCCGGCGGGGTCACGGTGGCCTTCGTGTTCGAGGGCACTCGGCGCGGCCTGTGCGACGGCGTGCCCCTCCCGACCCTGAGGGGCCGCGTGCTGGACAGCCTTTGCGTGTTCGGGCCAGGCCGGGCTTGGCTGTTCCTGGAGATGGAGGAGGCGGGCCGGATCTGGAAGCGGTGCGTGGTGATCCGCCGGGACGGGACCGTGGCCGCGGCCGCGGACGCGCCTGCCTGGCTCGAGTCCATCCACGGGGCCTGCGCGGCCGGGCCGTTCCTATTCGTTCCAACGGACAAGGGCCTGGTCCGCGTGGAAGAGTCGCTTTCGGCGTGCGTGGAGTTCCCGGAGACCGAACCGTTCGTGGACGCGGGGTCGCTCCTCGCTGCCGGCGACGACGGCATCCTCGTCGCCGGCCGGCACGAGGTCGTGAAGCTCAGCATCAAAAAGGAGGGAGGCATATGACCGTCAGAACGCAGTCCGCCGTGCCGTCGTTCTTCGACCCGGCCAACGCGGGCCGGTGGGAGTACGCTCCGGACCAGGGGAAGCTCTTCACCCTGGCCGGAGAGTGGCGCAAGGACCGGGGGATCCTGCCGTCCGCGACCGACCGCTTCGCGGTGCACCTGCTGCTCATCGACGCGCAAAAGGACTTCTGCTTCCCGAGCGGGGCGCTCTACGTGGCGGGCCGCTCCGGCAAGGGCGCCATCGAGGACAGCCGCCGCATCGCGGAGTTCGTCTACAAGAACCTCGAGCGCCTCACGAGCCTGACGACCACCATGGACACGCACTTCGCCTACCAGATCTTCTTCCCCGCGTTCTGGCTGACGAAGGACGGGGGCCCGGTGGGTCCCTTCAGGGAGATCACACACGACCAGGTGGCCCGCGGCGAGGTCGTGCCCGCGCCGGTCATGGCGAAGTGGCTCTGCGGCGGCAACTACGGTTGGCTGGTCAAGCAGGCCCTGCACTACTGCCGCGAGCTCGAGAAGTCCGGGAAGTACAAGCTCTACCTCTGGCCTCCGCACTGCCTGCTCGGCAGCGACGGGCACGCCCTGGCCGGGGTCATCCACGAGGCGCGGCTGTTTCACTCCTTCGTCCGGGGCGCGCAGTCCTGGGTGGAGGTCAAGGGCGGCAACCCGCTCACCGAGAACTACTCGGTGCTCAGGCCCGAGGTGCTGACCCGGCACGACGGGGCCCCGCTCGGCCAGAGGAACGCCCTGTTCCTCAAGACCCTGCTGGCCTCCGACGCGGTGGTCATCGCGGGCCAGGCCGCGAGCCACTGCGTGAAGAGCTCCATCGACGACCTCTTGGGCGAGATCGTGGCCCAGGACCCGGCCCTGGCGCGCAAGGTCTACATCATGACCGACTGCATGTCCTCGGTCACGGTGCCGGACGGCAAGGGGGGCTTTGTCGCGGACTTCACGCCCGAGGCGGAGTCGGCGTTCCAGCGGTTCGCGGACGCGGGCATGAACCTGGTCAAGTCCACGGACCCCGTCGAGTCGTGGCCGGGAATCAAGATCTAGGAGGCATTATGAACGATCCCAAAGTCGATCCCAACGAGCTGTTGAAAGCGTCGCACGAAGACGGCGAGCTCTCCGACGCGGCCATGGCCGCGCTCTCGGTCCCGGACCTGGGCGCCCAGATCCAGGCGGGCCTGGGCGTGCACCCGGACGACGTGCCCGCCAGCGAGGTGGTCCTGGTCAGCATGATGCCGGACGACTCCGGGTCCATCAGGTTCGCGTCCAACGCCCAGGCCGTGCGCGACGGGCACAACCTGGTGCTCGAGTCCCTGGCAGCGTCCAAGCAGCGTGACGGGGTCCTGGTCCACACGCGCTACCTCAACGGGACCGTGCTCTACCCGTACTGCGCCCTGGCCGGGGCCGTGCGCATGGACGGCAAGAACTACGATCCCATGGGCGGCACCCCGCTTTACGACCAGTCCGTGGTCCTGCTCGGGACCGTGCTGGCCAAGGCGCGGGAGTTCGCGGACGCAGGCGTCCCGGCCCGCACCGTGACCCTCATCATCACGGACGGGGCGGACGAGGGTTCGATGCGGTCAAGGGCCAAGGACGTGGCCGCGATCGTCGACGACATGCGCAGGGCCGAGCGCCACATCGTGGCCGGCCTTGGGGTGGACGACACGCGCACGGATTTCCGGGCCATCTTCCGGGAGATGGGCATCGAGGACCGCTGGATCCTGACCCCGGGCGCCAAGGCGACCGACATCAGGCGGGCCTTCGCGGTGTTCTCCCAGTCCGCGGTGCGGGCCAGCTCGGGCGCGGGCCTGTTCTCCGGGACCGCGATGGGAGGGTTCGCAACGCCGTAAAGCGAGGAGGAATTGCCATGACCAACCAGGGAGGGATGACGGCGACGCAGGGGAAGGGACTGCTGGAGGCCCTTTATGGAGGCTCGCTGACGCTCCTTACGGACCTGTATCAACTGACCATGGCTCAAGGATACTGGAAGGCCGGGCTGGACCGGCATGAAGCGGTCTTCCATCATTACTTCCGCAGGAACCCCTTTGACGGGGGTTATGCCCTGGCCTGCGGTCTGGGTCTGGCAGCCGAGTTCGTGGAGCGGTTCCGGTTCAGCCCGGATGACCTGGATTACCTGGCCGGGCTTCCCGGCCAGGAGGGAGGTCATCTCTTCGAGAGCTCCTTCCTGGGCCATCTGGAGGACATGCGGCTCTCCCTGGACGTGGACGCGGTCCCTGAGGGCACAGTGGTGTTCGCGCCTGAGCCGCTCGTGCGGGTGCGGGGCCCCTTGCTCCAGTGCCAGCTCCTCGAGACAGCGCTCCTCAACATCGTGAACTTCCAGACCCTGATCGCAACCAAAGCGTCCCGGGTCGCGCTGGCAGCCGGAGGAGCTCCGGTCCTGGAGTTCGGCCTGCGCAGGGCCCAGGGCATGGATGGAGGCGTGTCCGCCAGCAGGGCAGCCTATGTCGGGGGCTGCGCCGCGACCTCGAACGTGCTGGCAGGAAAGCTCTTCGGCATCCCTGTGCGGGGAACCCACGCGCACTCCTGGGTCATGGCGTTCGCGGACGAGGCCGAGGCGTTCGAAGCCTGGTCCGGGGCCTCCACGGCTGAGTGCGTGCTTCTGGTGGACACTTACGACACGCTGGAAGGGGTGGCCAAGGCCATCAAGACCGGCTTGAAGCTCAAGGCGCAAGGCCGCAGGCTTGCGGGCATCAGGCTCGACTCAGGCGACCTGGTTGGCCTGAGCAAGGCAGCCCGCCGCATGCTCGACGAGGCCGGGCTGATGGACTGCGTCATCACAGCCTCGAGCGACCTCGATGAATCTGCCATCGCGGGCTTGCGGGAGCAGGGAGCCCCCATCGCTGTCTGGGGAGTGGGCACGCGCCTGGTCACGGGCCATGACCAACCCGCATTGGGCGGGGTGTACAAGCTGTCGTGCCTGGCCGGGCCGAGCGGGGAATGGAAGGACAAGGTCAAGACAGCGGACGACGGCGCCAAAGCTTCCTATCCAGGCATCCTGCAGGTCCGGCGGTCCGTGGAGAACGGCAGACCGTGCCGCGACGTCATCTACGATGTCCGCCGCCCGCTCCCAGCCGGGGCCGGCGCCAAGGACCTCCTCGTTCCCGTGTTCCGCGGCGGCATGCGCGTATCCCCGGAGGAGAGCCTCGCGAAGATTCGGGAGCGGGGCCTGTCGCAGGTGAAGTCCCTGGCCGAAGGGGTGCGCCGTTTCGTGAAGCCGGAATCCTATCCTGTCGAGCTTGAAGCCGGCCTGGAACGCCGGCGGAACGAACTGATCGCAAGGAGGTAATATGTTCGGGTTTAGATATCACAAGGCGCCGCCGACTTCGTTCGTGATGCACTACTCGGCCGGGAAGCTCTCGGCCGAGGGAGCGGGGCTCTCGTTCCTGTACTTCGCGCCCCTGGCCACGGTGGTCCAGGTCCCGCTCGAAAGCACGGACCTGCCCTTCGCGTTCATGGAGGTCACCGCGGACTTCCAGGAGGTGACGATCCAGGGAGAGCTCTCCTATAGAGTCCTGGATCCCAAGAAACTGGCCGGCCTGCTGGACTTCCGCTTGAAGCCCGAGGGCGGCTTCGCCACGGACGCGCCCGAGGTCCTGGCCGCGAGGATCGTGCAGGCCGCTCAGGGCCGCACCCGCTCCGAGATACAGAAGCTTTCCCTGAGGGAAGCGCTCGGGAGCGCGGACCGCATCATGGAAGCCCTGCGGCTTGGCCTGCCCGGCGACGAGGTCGTGGCCATGCTGGGGGTCTCGGTGCTCGGGGTCACGGTCCTCTCTATCCGCCCCATGCCTGAGATGGCCAAAGCCCTCGAGGCTTCGGCGCGCGAAAAGCTCAAGCAGGAGGCGGACGACGCGGTCTACGACCGCCGCGACTCGGCCGTGGACCAGGAGCGGCGCATCAAGGAGAACGAGCTCAACACCGAGGTCGCGGTGGAGGAGAAGCGCCGCGCCATCAGGGAGCGCAAGATGGCGGCGGACATCGCGGTGGAGGACGCGCGGGCCGCGCTCGTGGAGCGGCAGGCCGTCAATGACCGCAAGGCCGCGGACGGAAGAGCGTACGGCCTGGAAGCAGTGCTCAAGCCTGTGCGGGACATGGATTGGAGGCTCCTGCTGGCCGCATCCTCAGGCGAGCTCGACCCCAAGCTCATGATCGCCTCGGCCTTCAGGGACCTGGCTGAGAACGCGGGCAAGATCGGCGAGCTCAATATCTCGCCCGACCTCCTGCGCTCCTTGCTGGACGAGGGGAAGAAGGGCGCCTGAGGGAGCCTGCGGCATGGACTGCGAGAAGATCGTGCTGGTCACGCGCCGCACCCGGTTGGAGGGGCTGCTCGAGCGGTTCCCCACCCGGGCGCAGGCGCGGTTCTACCTGGAGGCTGAAGGCGGGGACTACGGCCTCTATGAGGCGGAGCACGACGCCTATCATGCCGCGGTGGGCATCCTGCGGCGCTCCCTGGAACTGGGGCCTCCCGTGCATCTCATCGACCGCGCCATCGTGCCCACCTACATGTTCACCCGGACCGACCTCGTGGTCACTGCGGGCCAGGACGGTCTCGTGGCCAACACCGCGAAGTACGCGGGAGGGCAGCCCATCATCGGCGTGAACCCGGACCCTGGCCGCATCGACGGCATTCTCAATCCGTTCAGCGTGGCCGGGGCCAGGGCAGCGGCCGCGGACGCCATCGAGGGCAGGGCCAGGATACGGGAGGTCACCATGGCAGAGGCCCGGCTCGCTGACGGGTCGAGACTGCTCGCGTTCAATGACTTCTTCATCGGAGCGCGCTCCCATGTGAGCGCCCGCTACCTGCTCCGATGCGGGGGACGCAGTGAGCAGCAATCCTCGAGCGGGGTCCTGGTCGCGACCGGGGCGGGGTCGACCGGGTGGCTTTCATCGTGCTTCAACATGGCGGCCGGGGTGGCCGCGGCCTTCGGAGGGGGGAGGGTGGAGCGCCTGAAGCTCGAGTGGGAGGACCCGCGCCTGGCCTTCGTGGTGCGCGAGCCCTTCGCCAGCCTGCAGTCCGGGGTCGCTCTCTCTGCCGGGCTCATCGGCAAGGGGGAGACCCTGGTCGCGGAGTCCCGCATGCCTTCGGGCGGAGCCGTGTTCTCGGACGGCATCGAGGAGGACTTCCTGCATTTCGACTCGGGCGCGGTGGTGACCGTGGCCG
>JACRNU010000105.1 GCA_016234805.1 Elusimicrobiota bacterium | reverse complement strand
GGACAAAGGGATTGAAAGACGGGTAGAACCCGGATAGAATGGAGGAAGGACGGCGGCAGCAAGCTGAGCCGCCAGAGAAAAGACCCGCCGCCGCGGGGCGGGGACGCGTCAAGAAAGAGGTTTTTCTACAGCTTCGTTAGGAGCGCTTGCAAACCGGACGGGATTCATGGCACCATAAGGACGCCCCATGGGTCACGCCACTCTTTCCCTCCTGATCACGAACTTCAACCACGGCCACTACCTCCGCGAGACGCTCGGGACCGTGTTCAGCCAATCCAGGCCCGCGCAGGAAGTCCTGGTCCTTGACGATGGCTCGACGGACGACAGCGTGCGGATCCTGGAGGACATCGCCAAAAGCCAGCCGACCCTCAGACTCCTGCGCAACGACCGCAACAGGGGGGTCGTCTATTCCACCAGCCGCCTGCTCGACACGGCGAGCTGCGACTACGTCCACGTGCTCTCAGCCGACGACAATCTGCTGCGCCCGTTCTTCGAGAAGAGCCTGGCGATGCTGGAACGATACCCGCGGGCCGCCGTCTGCACCGCTCTGTCCATGTTCATGGACGAGGACGGCAAGGACCTCGACATCTTCCCCACGCCGGTCGTCTCCGAGCAGCCATGCTTCCTTCCTCCGGCCGAGGCGCTGGCATCGCTCAGGAAGCACGGCAATTGGATCTCGGTCTACTCGGTCATCTCCAAGCGGGAAGTCGTGCAGGCGCTCAGGGCGGATGACCCGACGGTGATCCCCTCCAATGACGGGCCGTGGCTGCAGATCATGGCCGCCCAGCACGGCATCTGCTTCATCCCCGAGCCTCTGACCGTTTGGAGACAGTCTTTCAAGGGACACGCCTACACCTCCTCCAGGGATTTCCAAGCCAGCGTCGAGAACATCGACCGCTATGATCGGCTGTTGCGGACGAGATTCAGCCGCGTGTTCCCGAGCGACTATGTCGACCAGTGGAAAAGGGGCTGCTTGAGCGGCATGGTGTTCGGGCGCTTCAAGTCCGAGCCTGGACGCCACGACCAGCTGGCCAGCCTGATGGAACGCATCCCTCGAGGCATGCGGACCATCCCCGACCGGCTCTTTCTCATCGCCCTGCGCGGCATCGCCGCGCTGATCTGGCTGAGCGTCAAGCTGTACCTGTTCCTGGAACTCCCGGCAGCAGAGCAATGGCGCACCATCGGCCGGAAACTCCGGGACATCCTGCCGCGTCGCCCCGGAACCGGGCCCAAGTAGGGACGGAACAGCCGCTTCAGCTCCGGAACATCCCCTCGAGCATCGGGAGCCGGTCTTCATGGCAGGCAAAGACATTGAGATGCTCCCGCAGCAGGGACCTCTGCTCAGGCGCGAACGGGACCAAAGCCAGCTCCAAGACGGCTCCCTCGCTCAAGGCGGCGGACTGCGCATAGGAGACCGAGCCGCCCTTTCGCACGGCCCACGCGGGATGAAAGAATCGATATCGGAGCCCTCTCAAGGCCTGCAGGATCCCGGTCGTCGCCGCAAGCTGGTCGGGTCGGGCCCAGCTCTCAAAGACGATGTGCGGGCGGTGCGCCTCAAGAGTCTTCGCCGCTCCCCGCAGCACCTGTTCTTCCTGTCCCTCGACGTCCAGCTTGATGACGGTCGGGGGATCGATCCCGAGGTCGTCGAGCTTGGCAAGGCGCACCTCTTGGCCTCCCGCCGGAGAGATCGTCGCGGTCCCGCTGTGCATCCCGTCGGGGATCGCCAGTCTCCCCGTACCCGCGGAGTCGCTGAGTCCTAGTCCGTGGCAGGCCACGGTCCCTTCCAGGCCGGCCTGCGCCACCGCCGCCCGCAGGTCCTCCAGGCTGGAAGGCTCCGGCTCGAACGCGTGCGCCTTGCCGTGGAACCCTTCGCGGCCCGCGAGCCAGAGCGCATAATAGCCCCAATTGCTGCCCACATCGTAGAAGACCCCATCCGGGGCGACCAGGACGTCGAGCAGGGCCGCGGTCTCGGGCTCATAGCCCGCGGCGTGCTGGGGCAGGTAGAGGCTCGAGAACTGGAGATTCCGCGTCCGGAGCGCGATGGCTGTCTCCTTCCCGCGCACCCGGAGATTCAGCCGGATGGTTCCCTGGAAGCCGCAGCGGTAAGCGTAAGAGAAGAGGCTGAAGAAGGGATACCGCAGGAGGCGCCAGCGCAGCCGATCCGATCCGCTGAAGCTGGCGCGGTGCAGCCTGAAGAGCAGCGAGCTGTACTCCAACCGGTACGGATTGTGCCAAGTGACGGGCCTGGTCAAGACCCGAGCTTCAGCCGCCATACGCCCGGTGAGGGTCCCGCAGGGCCTCCTACTTCTTCTTCTCCTTCGCCGAGGCCTGCGCCGCGGCGTGGATGGCGATGGGCACCCGGAAGGGCGAGCAGGACACGTAGTTCAAGCCCGTGCGGTGGCAGAACTCCACCGAGGCCGGCTCGCCGCCGTGCTCGCCGCAGATGCCGATCTTGAGGTCCTTGCGGGTCTTGCGGCCCCGCTCGACCGAGATCTTCACCAGCTCGCCCACGCCTTCCTGGTCGATGGTCTGGAACGGGTCGGCCGCCAGGATCTTCTTGTCGATGTACGGGTTGAGGAACCCGCCCATGTCGTCGCGGGAGAACCCGAAGGTCATCTGGGTCAGGTCGTTGGTGCCGAACGAGAAGAACTGCGCGACCTCCGCGATCTTGTTGGACACCAGGCACGCCCTCGGGATCTCGATCATGGTCCCCACGAGGTGCGGGATGGACTTCACGCCCTTGCGCGCCAGGACTTCCTTATAGACCTTGTCCACGAGCGCGAACTGGTCGGTCAGTTCGTTCTCATTGCACACGACCGGGATCATGATCTCGGGGAAGGACTTGACGCCCTCCTTCTGGAGCTCGGCCGCGGCCTCGAAGATGGCGCGGACCTGCATCTCGGTGATCTCGGGGTAGGTCACGCCCAGGCGCACCCCGCGGTGTCCCATCATGGGGTTGCTCTCGCGCAGGGAGTGCGCGCGCTTCTCGAGCTCCTCCATGTCGATGCCCAGGCTCTTGCCGAGCTCCCGGAGGCCCTCCTCCTGGTGCGGGACGAACTCGTGCAGGGGCGGATCGATGGTCCGGATGGTCACCGGCAGGTCGTGCATGGCCTTCATGGTGGCCTTGACGTCGGCCTTCACGAAGGGAAAGAGCTCCTCGAGGACCTTCCTGCGCTCCTCCACGGACTTGGACATGATCATCTTGCGCAGGATGAAGAGCGGCTTCTCCGAGCCCTTGCCGTAGAACATGTGCTCGGTGCGGAACAGGCCGATGCCCTCGGCTCCGAAGCGCCGCGCCCGGGACGCGTCCTCCGGGGTGTCGGCGTTGGCGCGCACGCCCAGGCGCCGCACTCCGTTGCAGACCTTGACGTAGTCGTCGAGCTCCTTGTTGGCCTCGCTCGCGTCCTTCATGGGGAGCTGGCCGCCGTAGACCGTTCCTTTGGAGCCGTTCAAGGTGATCCAGTCGCCCTCTTTAAGAGTCACGCCGTTGACCGTGGCGGTCTTGGAGTGGAGCGAGATCTCGAGCGCGCCGCAGCCGACCACGCAGCACTTGCCCCAGCCGCGGGCCACGAGCGCCGCGTGAGAGGTCATGCCGCCGCGGGCCGTGAGGATGGCCTGCGCAGCGCGCATGCCCTCCACGTCCTCGGGGTTGGTCTCCTCGCGCACGAGGATGACCTTCTCGCCCCGCTTGGCCCACGCGACCGCCTCGGCCGCGGTGAACACGATCCGGCCCTTGGCGCCTCCCGGGCCCGCGGGCAGGCCCTTGGCGAAGGGCTTGGTGACCGCCTCGGCCTTGGGGTCCACGATGGGGTGCAGGAGCTCGTCGAGCTGGTCGGGCGTCACGCGCAG
>JACRNU010000100.1 GCA_016234805.1 Elusimicrobiota bacterium | reverse complement strand
TGGCCGAAGGACCGGCGCGTGCGCGTGGCGGTCATGCCCTTCAAGAGCGCCCCGGACCACCCCGAGTCCGGCGGCCTGGTCTATGAATCCTTCACCGCCAACATCCTGGAGGTGAAGGAATACGACGTCATCGAGCGGGGCGCCCTGGAGGAGGTCCTCAGGGAGCAGAAGCTCTCCTTCAGCGGCATGATCGACGAGAACAAGGCCGTGGAGATCGGCAAGCTCCTCGGCGCGGACGCCGTGCTGCTCGGCGCCGTCACCGAGTACCGGCCGCGGCGGCTCCTCATGTTCCCCCCCGCGAGGATCGCCCTCGCCGCGCGCCTGGTCAACACCAAGACCGGGCTCATCGAGTGGACCGTCACTCACCGGGCGGGCGGGATGAAGCGGTGGCTCACCTGGATCATCTGGCCGGTCGGGGCCGCAGTGACGGTCCTCTCCCCTTCCGTCGAGGATCAGACCGAGGCCGTGGCGCGCAAGGTGTGCCGGACCCTGGCGAGGAAAGGCGCCTCCCTGGCCGAGAAGTGACCCCATGAAGACAGCCCGGAGAACGAATCCATGAACAAGGAAGCGCGCAAGCTGCGCAACGGCATGTCGAAGGACTGCATCGAGCAGTCCTTCACGGAGAGGCGGACCTTCTCCCTGGCCAAGGACGAGTACACCGCCACCCCCCACGACAACTTCATGACCCTCGCCTACACCATCCGGGACAGGATGATCGAGCGGTGGATCGAGACCCAGCAGCGCTACCACAAACACAACGTCAAGCGCGTGTACTACCTCTCGATGGAGTTCCTCATCGGCCGGCTCCTCATGCACGGCATCCAGAACCTCGGCGTCGAAACGCAGGTCCGCGAGGCCCTCAAGACCTACGGCATCAACCTGGACATGGTCCTGGAGATGGAGCCCGACGCGGGCCTGGGCAACGGCGGTCTGGGACGGCTGGCGGCCTGCTTCCTGGACTCCATGGCCACCCTGGGCATCCCCGCCGTCGGGTACGGCATCATGTACGACTTCGGCATCTTCCAGCAGAAGCTCATCAACGGCTTCCAGGTGGAGGCCCCGGACCACTGGCGCAAGCTCGGCACCCCCTGGGCCATCGAACGGCCCGAGTACCAGATCCGGGTCCGCTTCGGCGGCCGCACCCAGCACAACCGCGAGCCCTCCGGCCGGATCAACGTCCGCTGGCTGGACACCGACGACATCATGGCCATGCCGCTCGACATCCCGGTCCCCGGCTTCCACAACGACGTGGTCAACACCCTGCGGCTCTGGTCCGCCAAGGGCACCGAGGAGTTCGGCCTGGAGTATTTCAACCACGGGGACTACATCAAGGCCTATGAGAACAAGCTCGCCTCCGAGAACATCTCCAAGGTCCTCTACCCCAACGACAAGGTGAGCGCCGGGGCGGAGCTCCGCCTCAAGCAGGAGTATTTCTTCGTGGCCGCCTCCCTGGCCGACATCACCCGGCGCTTCCGGGTCCACAACGAGCGGTGGGAGGACCTGCCCAAGAAGGTCGCCCTTCAGCTCAACGACACCCACCCCGCCCTGGCCACGGCCGAGCTCATGCGCATCCTGCTCGACGACGCGGGCCTGGAGTGGGACCCCGCCTGGGACATCACCCGCCAGACCTTCGGCTACACGAACCACACGCTGATGCCCGAGGCCCTCGAAACCTGGCCTGTCCACCTCTTCCAGCGGGTCCTGCCCCGGCACCTCGAGATCATCTACGAGATCAACTCCCGGTTCCTCGCCGAGGTGTCCCGCCGCTTCCTCGGGGACCCCGACCGCATCCGCCGGATGTCGCTCGTGGACGAGTCCGGGGCCAAGCAGGTCCGCATGGCGTACCTGGCCATCGTCGCGAGTCACTCGGTCAACGGCGTCTCGGAGCTCCACTCGGACCTCCTCAAGAAGACCCTCTTCAAGGACTTCTTCGAGATGTGGCCGGAGCGGTTCAACAACAAGACCAACGGCGTCACCCCGCGGCGCTGGCTCGTCGAAGCCAACCCGAAGCTCTCGAAGCTCATCACCGGCGCCGTGGGCGAGGGCTGGCAGACCGACACGGAACGGCTCTCGGGACTGCTGCCCATGCGCGAGGACCAGGGCTTCCGCGAGTCGTGGGCGCGGGTCAAGCGCCAGAACAAGGAGTCCCTCGCGGCGTTCGTCAAGAGGACGACGGGCGTCTCGGTCTCGCCGGACTCGATCTTCGACGTCCAGATCAAGCGCATCCACGAGTATAAGCGCCAGCTCCTGTTCGCCTTCTTCCTCATCCACCACTACCTGCGCCTCAAGCGCGACCCCGGCGCCCCCCGCGTCCCCAGGACGGCCCTGTTCGGCGGCAAGGCCGCGCCGGGCTACGAGATGGCCAAGCTCATCATCAAGTTCATCAACAGCGTGGCCTCGGTGGTCAACGCCGACCATTCGGTGCGCGACCGGCTGAAGATCGTGTACCTCGAGGATTACCGGGTGAGCCTGGCCCAGCGGATCTTCCCGGCCAGCGACCTCTCCGAGCAGATCTCCACGGCGGGGACCGAAGCCTCGGGCACGGGCTGCATGAAGTTCATGATGAACGGCGCCCTCACGATCGGGACCCTCGACGGGGCGAACATCGAGATCGCCCGGGAGGCGGGGCGCCCCAACATGTTCATCTTCGGGCTCCAGGCGGAGCAGGTCGCCAAGCTCAAGGCCTCCGGCTACCGGCCCGAGGAGAAGATCCGCCAATCGCCGCCCTTAGCCGAGATCATGCGCCTCATCAAGAACGACTTCTTCTCCAGGATGGAGCCCGGCATCTTCCAGCCCATCTTCGACTCGCTGACCCACCACGACCCGTTCCTGGTCCTGGCGGACTTCTCGGACTACGTCCGCGCGCAGGACGAGGCGGAGGCTCTCTACCGGGACCCTTCCGCGTGGACCAAGGCCTCCATCGTCAATGTCGCCAAGTCCGGCCGCTTCTCGAGCGACCGCACCATCCGGGAATACGCCAAGGACATCTGGGGCATCCCGGTTGACAAAGCGCCGGATATTCGATAGATTGTGCCGGACGGACCATATCCAAGGGGGACAGTAATGAACAAGGCAAAGAAGTCCGGCAAATCGGGTTTCACGCTCATCGAGCTGATGATCGTGGTTGCCATCATAGGTATCTTGGCGGCTATCGCCATCCCGAAGTTCGCCGAGCTCATCAGGAAGTCGAACGAGGGTGCATCAAAGGGGAACCTGGGTGCGATCCGCTCC
>JACRNU010000099.1 GCA_016234805.1 Elusimicrobiota bacterium | reverse complement strand
TACAACAAGAAGAGGCTGCATTCGTCGCTGGGTTACCAGACCCCGGTGGAATTCGAGCGGCAATTAGAGTTCAATATGGAGACCGGTCAAGCCCTACACAAAAATGGCTTCAAACTGTCCTGAGAACGGGGCGCATTCCACTTCCCATTTGGCTATAATCTGAAGGAATGGCGAGAACCCAACCCAATCTCCGCGCCGCGGTGGAGGTGGACCAGCGGATGGCCCTGGTCGGCCGCCTCCAGATGGCCGAATGGATCGAGATGCCGGAGGCGGAGTTCGCCCGCGAGGTCGAGAAGCTCGAGAAGGACCCTCTGTTCCGGAAGCTCCGCTTCGGCTCCGCAGGCCTCCCAGGAGTCATCGGCAGGAAGCGCTGGTCCGAGGGGAGTTTCAGCAACAGCCTCTTCGAGGTGAGCGAGCATCTCGTCCCGGACAGACAGCGCGTCCCGGTCGACGAGATCCTCGGCAGGCGGGAGGACCTTCTCCCAAAGATCGCGAAGATGGGGCAGGAGGCCTTCGAGCGCTACTTCCTCTATGCCGAGGAGGTCCTGGCCTTGCCTGAGATCGCCCGGCGCACGGGCGTGAGCGTGGAGGAGGCCTCGGAGATCAGCGACCTGCTTCTGGAGGTCGGCTCGCACGCCGAGTTCGCGGGTCCTGCCGCGGAAACGCCTGTCAGCTCCTTCACCTGCTTTGCCGGGATCGTGCTCGAGGATGACGGCCCTGCCTTGGAGTTCTCCGCGCCCTACTGGGCGCGCGGACGCTACCTGATCCGCTACGAGCTTCTCGAGGACTGGAAAAAACAGGGGTGCCTGGAGGCTTCGGAGCGCAAGCGGCTTCCGCAATTCCTCAAGCGGTTGGAAACGGTCAACCTGCGCCAGAACGCCATCTACCGGGTCCTGGAGAGCCTTATCCGGCTCCAGGAGAAGTTCCTGCAGACCCGCCGGCCCGAGCTCATGCGGCCCATCAGCCTGCGCAAGCTCGCAGACCGCCTGGAACTCGCGCCCAGCACGGTGAGCCGTGCCATCGCCGGCAGGGCAGTGCGCATGCCGTGGGGCGAGGAAACGCCGCTGATCACCCTCCTGCCCGGCCGCAGGCGCGTGCTGAAGGAACTGATATCCCGGTGGCTGTCGGAGAATCCTCAGGAGACTGATGCGGTCCTCGTGCTCAGGCTCAAGAACGAGCACAACATCAGCGTTTCTCGGCGCACGGTCAACGTGGTGCGCCACCAACTGGCAAGGGAAGCGGCCTGAACCGTCCGTTCTCCTCGACCCCGGAGGCTATTGGCGGGTTGGAGATGCGCTCCCAGCAGTCGCGGCATTCCGCGGCCACGATCGCCTCTGCGCTGAGCAGGTCCTCGCTCCGGTTGGAGAGGCTCTCCTGGACCACGTTCCTGAGGTCGTCGATGTCGTAGAGGTAGACGCCCGGGGCGCGTGAGACTTCAGGGTCCACGTTGCGGGGAACAGCGAGGTCGATGATGAAGAGGGGCCGTCCTCCTCTCCGTTCCGCGAGTTCCCGGGCTGCCGGGCCTGTCAGGAGGAACCGCTCCGCGCTGGTGGAGAAGACCGCGATGTCCGCTTCAGCCAGCCGGGCCATGCCGTGGTCCAAAGACATGGGGATGCCGCCCAGGTCCCCGGCCAGGGCCCGAGCCTTCTCAGGGCTCCGGTTGGCCACCCAGACCCCGCTGACGCCCTTGGCGCAGAGGTGGCGGACCGTGGCCGCGGCCATGGCCCCGGCTCCGAACACGAGGACGCGCCTCTCCCTGAGGTCAGCGAAGATCCGGCGAGCCAGCGCGCCGGCCGCGCCTCCAATGGAGTTGATGCCTCCCACGATGCGGGTCTCGGTGCGGACCTTCTTGCCCGCGAAAAGCGCGCGCTGGAAAGTGAGGTGCTCGGCCCGGCCGGCCGTCTTCTCGGCGCAGGCCGCCTGGTAAGCGGCCTTGACCTGGCCCAGGATCTCGGTCTCTCCGAGGACCCACGAGTCCAGGCCTGCGGCCACCCGGAAGAGGTGGGCCACAGCCTTGGCGCCCTGGTGGACATAGAGCATGGAGCCCAGGTCCGCGTCCTCCTCCGCGGAAGAGGCTCGCCCTGCCAGCCAAGAGGTCACGGTCCGGATGTCTTTTTCGTCGAGGCCGGCGTAGACCTCGAAGCGGCTGCAGGTTGCCAGGACCACGACATCACTCAGCCCGCAATCCTGCTGGATGATGGAGTTGATGCGGCCGTTCTCAGCGAGCTTGGGAGCGACCCCTTCCCGGATGCTGACCGGGGCGGTCGCGTGGTTGAACCCGATGACCGTCAATTCGGTTCCCACATGATCTTATATGCAACAAAAGTTTCAGGTGTATGATTCGTTGTAGCGGGTCGATGTCGTGAGCTGTGCGCGATGCTGCGTGGGAGTGCGCGGAATCGCTCAGGCTGGGGAGGCGGGGTGGCGAGTCCTTAGCGGATGTGGCAGGCTTGGCAGGCTGATTCGATGATGCCCTGCCTGCTGTTGGCCGGCCGCGCGCCGTGGACCGTGTGGCAGGAGACACAGCCCACTTTCCCGTCCTCGAGCCTGATGTCCGAATTGGCTTGAGGATTCCTGAACTCGCCGGCCCTGGAGAGGAAGGCTGAATCGTAGCGCATGCCGATCGGGTGGCTTCTTCCCGGGTCGAGCGCCTTGCCGGCGTGGTTCCCGGACCCGATGTCCGTAAAGGATTGCGACCCTCCGGCAAGGGAGCCGTCATGGCAGGACATGCAGACTGCTGACTTGGGCGCGCCCCGGCCGGCAGAAGGGGAGTCCTCGGAAGACCAGCCGCCGCCACCCCACTTGGGGCTCACGGCTGAGGCGCTCTTAGCGGTATGGCAGAAGACGCAGGTCTCGGCAGGGTCGGACGCGAGCGAGGCGTGCGGGTCTCCTGGAGCGACAGCGGTGAATTCATTGAGGGAGTCGCGCCAATCGGTCCCGGCGAACCAGCGATGAAGACAGAGCCCTGCGGTGACCGCTGCCAGGAGCAGTGCGACGAGCGTCTTCTTTCGGCGTTTCATGAAAGGCTCCGGCCCTTCGGGACTAGTGTAGACCCGGTACCGTGAATTGTCAATAGCTGAATGTATGGTAAAATGCCACCAGCCAAACCGTTGCATATAGGTTTTACCAATCAATAGCGTGCGACTGTTGGAAGGCATCTCGGACCGTTTCTTGTCCGCTTGGAGGAGGATCCCCCTGGCGAGGCAGCTCTTCCTCGCCATGTTCTGCTCCATGTGGGCCGTGATCTCCGTGTATTTCGTCTACGACCTCCATTCGACCAGCCGCCGCTTCACCGCCATGGAAGTCTCCACCATGGACGCGGTATTCCCCCTGATCCAGTCCATCGTGGAAAGCTCCATGCTCCACAAATCCGCCGGACACATCCAGGCTCTTTTCTCCACCTCAGGGGGAGGGGGTTTCCCGGGGCATATGTTCCTGCTCGACGCTGACAAGAGGGTCGTGGATACCTCGGCCCTGGGAACCGGCCGCGTCCCGCGCCGTTTGCAGGCCCCGTCTTTCGACCCGAAGCGGTTCCTCGTCATGGACCTCCCCATGGTCGTGAAGCCCTCCTGCGTGCCCTGCCACGGTTCGGGCAAGCAGGTCCTGGGCTATGTCCGGGTCGCCTCTTTCAATCCAGCGAAGGCTGAGGCGATTACGGCGCACATTCGGGGGCATGGGCTCATCTTGTTCGCCACCTTGGCCCTGACGTTCTTCTGCGCCGAGGCCATCACCCGGCGGATGATCCACGAGCCCCTGGTCCGCGTCGCGGGAGCCATGAAAGGGGTGGCCGCGGGCCGCTTCGACACGCGCATCGAGGAGGTCCCGGAGAGCGACTTCCGCACCATCGCCACGGGGTTCAACGCCATGGTCAACGAGATCGCCAGGGAGCGCAAGGAGATCATGGACCTGCACCGGCGCGAGGTGGCGCACATGGAGCGGCTCGTGTCCCTGGGCGAGCTCGCGGCCCAGCTGGCCCACGAGGTGCGCAACCCCCTGACCGGGATCGGCTCTGCCCTGCAGGTCATGCAGCGCGAGACGCCGGAGGGGAGCCCGCGCCGGGAGATCATCGGCAAGCTCCTGGGCCAGCTCAACCGCATGGACCAGACCATGGCCAACTTCCTCAACTACGCCCGGATGCCGGAAGGCGTGGTCCGTCCCTTCGGAGTGGCCGAGCCGCTGGGCCGCGTCCTGTTCCTCGTGGAGCCGCGCCTGCGCTCGCAGAAGATCCGGCTGGAGCGCCGCGTCCCGGAAGACCTTCCGGCCGTCATCGGCGACCCAAGCCAGCTCGAGCAGGTCTTCCTCAACCTATGCCTCAACTCGGTCCAGGCCATGCCCTCAGGAGGGGTCCTGACCCTGTCCGCGAAGAAGGACAGGGACGACAAGGTGCTCCTCGAGTTCGCGGACACCGGCCACGGCATCCCCGCGGACTGCCTCGACAAGGTCTTCAAGCCCTTCTTCACCACCCGCGACCAGGGCAGCGGCCTGGGCCTGCCCGTGTCCAGGCAGATCGTGATGTCGCACGACGGTGAGATATGGATCGAGAGCATCCCGGAGAAGGGGACGACCGTTTACGTGAGGCTCCCCTGCTCGAGCGCGCTTGCATCCGGCGCTCAAAAACCCGCCGTAGCTGGCGCCTCCTAGAGTCATGTCCTCCAAGATCCTGATCGTGGACGACGAGGAGCTCATCCGCTGGTCGCTCTCCGAGGACCTCACGGCCGCGGGCTACAAGACCCTGACCGCCGATGACGTGCCGTCAGCCGTGGCGCTCATCAACAAGGAGAGCCCCGACATCGTGCTCACGGACCTGAGGTTGGGGCCCGGCGGCGGGACCGGCCTCGAGGTCCTCAGGGCCGCCCGGCAGGCGGACCCGGGCATGCCGGTCATCCTCATGACCGCGTACGCGGACCTTGCCAGCGCAGTCTCGGCCCTGCGGGAGGGCGCGGCGGACTACATCTCCAAGCCCCTCCAACTGGCGGGCTTGAAGATCACGCTCCAGCGGGTGCTCGAGACAGCGGTCCTGCGCAGCAGGCTCCAGCACGCCCAGCAGAAGCGCAGGGAACGCTACAACTTCGAGACCATCGTGTGCGAGAGCCCTTCCATGCGCGATGCCGTGGCCATGGCCCGCAAGATCGCGGCCAGCCCGCACGGCACCGTCCTGCTCTTGGGCGAGAGCGGGTGCGGCAAGGACCGCCTGGCCCGCTCCATCCACTACGCCGGCCCCAGGGCGGCCGAGCCCCTGATGGAGATCGGCTGCACCGCCATCCCTGAGAACCTCCTGGAAAGCGAGCTCTTCGGCTACGAGAAGGGGGCGTTCACGGGCGCGTCCCAGCAGAAGAAGGGGCTCTTCGAGCGCGCCGAGGGCGGGACCGTGTTCCTCAACGAGATCGGCCACATGCCCATGGGCCTGCAGGCCAAGATCCTGAGGGTGCTCGAGGACAAGACCTTCAAGCGTGTCGGCGGGCGCGAGGACATCACGGTGGATGTCCGGATCATGGCCGCCACCAACGAGGACCTCGAGAAGGCCGTGGCCGAGGGCCGCTTCCGGGCAGACCTCTACTACCGCATCAATGTCCTGACCATCCGGCTCACCCCGCTCCGCGAACGGCGCGAGGACATCCCTGCCCTCATCGACCGGCTCTCGGAGACCCTGAGCAGGGATCTCGGCAAGCCCAGGCCCGTGCTTCCTGCCGAGACCCGGGCCGCCATGCTGGAGTACGCCTGGCCCGGTAATGTCCGCGAACTCCGCAATGTCCTGGAGCGCATGATGATCCTCGAGGAGACCGTGTTCGAACCCAGCCGCCATCCCAGGCCCGCGTCCTTGGCTCCGGCCGGAACAGGCCCCAAGGCGGGCGCCATCGTCCTGCCTGCTGAGGGCGTGCGGCTCGACGATGTCGAGAAAGCCCTGGTCCAGCAGGCTCTCGAGCACAGCGGCTCCAACCAGGCCAAGGCCGCCCAGCTCCTGGGCCTGAGCCGCGACGCAATGCGGCGCAGGATGGAGAAGTTCGGGCTCAGGACCCTTGCCGTGGCCGCGGCTCTGGTCCTCGTCTGCTCCGGGTCCGCCAGGGCGGGATTCTTCGGCAAGAAGACCGGCGAGAAAACGGAGGACGCCTTCCTCGCCGCGCATGCCGAAAAGGCCAAGGAACTCAAAGGAAAGGAAGGTGCCCATGCCCCGGCCCGCGAGGGTGCCTGCTCCAATTGCCACGCGGATCCCAGGGATCCCAAGAAGCTCGTCATGGAGTACAAGGAACTCTGCCTTTCCTGCCACCCCAAGAGGGCCGAGGACATGAAGAAGGCCGGGGTCCATTCCCCTTTCAAGGACATGGACTGCGGTTCCTGCCACCAGCCCCATGACTCGACC
>JACRNU010000101.1 GCA_016234805.1 Elusimicrobiota bacterium | reverse complement strand
GCCCGGGGCGGGAGGTTATTACGCCGCGTGCGGCAGCGGAGGAGGTCACGGCGGGTCGGGCGGCAACGGAGGGAACAACCCATCGGGCGGAGCCGCCTACGGCAGCATCACAAACCCCGCCGACCTCGGCTCCGGCGGCGGTGGAGCCTACCAGAACGTCTATGGCGGCTGGGGCGGGGGCGCGGTGATCATCAGCGCAGGCGGGGCCATGACGCTCAACGGCCTGATCGCTGCCGACGGCGGCAACGGGGTCCGAAGCGGCATCCCTTACGGGTCCGGGGGAGGCGCCGGCGGCACGGTCAACCTGAGGGCCGCCGCGCTGGCCGGCAGCGGAACCATTACGGCGAACGGAGGCTCCGGCGGCAGCGGCAACAACGCCGGCGGCGGGGGAGGAGGAGGCCGGGTCGCAATCGCGGCTTCCAATGACGGATCCAGCCTCAATCTGCAAGCCGACAACGGGGCGGGCGGCGGTTCCGACGCGACCAGCGGCGGAGCGGGCGTCATCGCCTACATGGGGCCGGGGGCCGCGGACTACAGCCTGACCATCGGCAACTTGACGTCGAGCCCGCAGAGCGCGACGCCGATCAGCGGCGCGACCCCGAGCTTCTCCACGATCACCTTGAACAACGGCATCGTCGGCTTCGACGCTGGCAGCGTGGCGCAGGTCAACTCGTTCATCGCGGCCGGGGTCTCCACTGTGACTGCCGCCGGCCTCAGCTTTGGCCCCAATTATCCGCTCATGCTCAGCGGCGGGGCCGTATTGAACTTGACGGCCAACAGCATGGTTTTTGGGACGAATTCGCCCGTTGAAGTGAAAGGCGGGGCGACTTTGAAGCTTGCGGCGCAATCCACCACGGGAGGATCGCTCAACGTGCGCAGCGGCGGCATCTTCCAGCAGATGAACGTCTCGACATTGAATTTCACGTCCGTCCTGGTCGAGCCCGGCGGGACGCTCACGCATGGAACCAACGGCTCAACCCGACAGTACGCGCTCAATTTGAACGTATCGGGCGACTTCACCTTGCAAGCAGGCGCGACCATTGCGGCGAGCGGCCTGGGCTACGCGGGCGGGTACGACCAACATGTGGGCTACGGGCCCGGGGCGGGAGGTTATTACGCCGCGTGCGGCAGCGGAGGAGGTCACGGCGGGTCGGGCGGCAACGGAGGGAACAACCCATCGGGCGGAGCCGCCTACGGCAGCATCACAAACCCCGCCGACCTCGGCTCCGGCGGCGG
>JACRNU010000060.1:7929-20677 GCA_016234805.1 Elusimicrobiota bacterium | reverse complement strand
CGGGACCGGGGGCAGCCCCCTGCGCGTCGACATGGCCTACGCCTTCAAGGAGAACGGCATGCCTTCGCGGTGGTCCCTCTCCATCCTCACCGGCCAGGCTTTCTAGCCTGCAAAATCCAGTCGCCCGTCCTTATCGAAACCCCTGTGTCGATGGGGTCCACCAGGGGAGCTTCCCGGCTTTTCAGGCTAGCGGAGCGGAGCCCGGCAGCGTTCGATGAGCGCCCTCGGGGCGACGACCCTCCCGAAGGGCATCGGCGTGGCGGTCTCCTTGAGGAGCAACGCGATCTTCTCCGGCGTGATTCCGGGGCAGGCCTGGAAGGCCAGGGCCGCCAGGCCCGCCAGGTAGGGAGCACTCCAACTCAAGCCCGCGTCGCGGTCGGACTGGTAGACCTCGGGGCCGCGGTGGCTAGCGACGGTGCGATTGCCGCCAGGCACGTAGAGTCGGTCCGGATTGGGAGGGGCCTTCGAGGCCCAGTCCGTGGGCGTCCAACTGGAGGGCTGGTCAGGGTCCTTTTGGAAATCAAGCGCAAGGTTGAGATAGCTCAAGGGTTCCCTGGAGCAGGTGGACACGTAGAGGCCCTGCCGGGTCGCCTTGCGCAAGGCCTTCTCCCACAGCGGGTAGTTGGGGATGTTCTTGAACCCGCCGAAGGAGATGCTGACGACTCGGATGCGGTCCTCTTTCGGCAGGGAAGCGTTGAGGCGCAGCACATCCTCCAAGCCTTGCGCGTAGTAGCGGTTGTCCTGCTTCCAGGAGGGGACGGCGAAGTAGTAGAGGCGCGCCGAAGGGGCCACGCCCAAGGTCTTGCCTACCGCGATGCTGGCCACTGGGGAGCCGTGCATCTGAGGTTCGACTCCCGGCGTCGCGGTCGCGTCATAAAAGACGATGCGATCCCGATACTCGACGTGACCCAACAGGAGCGGCTGGTCGATGATGGCGATGCTCGTTCCCCGGCCGTCGATCCCCTCCCGATGCAGGGAACGGACTCCCATGCCCGGGTCCTTGCCTGTTTCCAGGATGCGGTCCGGGTCGAACCCGGCGGGAACCCGGTCCGGCCATTGGGTCTCGGTATCGAACGGCAGGGACCGGAGCAGGTCTTTCTGGGTCGAGAGATCCAAGGCTTTGAGCGAGACGCCAGATAGACCCGCGAACCTCTCGATCCTTTCGAGGTCGGAAAGCCTGGCCAAGGCCAGTTTGCCGCCGCATCCGATGTCCATCTCTTCGTCGGCGATCCTCATGCCCGCGAGGAGGAAGGGACGTTGCGTCTTGTCGGCGGGTCTTCTGAAGACGGCCTGGCCGTTGTCGTAGAACAGGTCGAGGAGCTCCAGGTCGCCATCCCTTCTCGTGCTCGAGGATAAGGGAGCCCCGAAAGCCTCCGTGAACTCCGCCGCGTCCGAGAGGCGGCAGCGAGCGCGGGCCGCTTGCCCGGGGTCCAGGGTCGCGGCTGAGGCCCCAAGCGCCGACGCCCCCAGCCAAGCGACGGCCGCCAGTCCGGCGGTCACGGCTGCCAGGCCGGCAGGGCCGGCAGGTCCTGGGTCAGGATACGTAGGAATCATAAGCGCCCGCGCATAACATAATGAATGGGCGTTATCGTAAGTGCCGCCCCCAGAAAAATCCACGCCGGCCGGGCCATTCCCTATGATATCATGAGTCCGATGCCATTGGAATGGGCTGATCGGGGCGGGAAAGGCTGGTTCTTCGAGGCCGGTCAGCTGGCCGGGCAGAGCCCGGCTGCGCCGGGCTGGTTAGTCGGCGGGAAGGGCATCAATGCCTGCGTATGGTCTCGCCCGCTTGGCTCGACCATTTCCTCGCGTTCGGCTGCGAACGCTTCGGTCATAAGTCGGCTCGGGGATCGACCTGCGAGTCCTCGTCGCAGGAGTCCCCTTCTAAGGGCGGCGGACGCGACTTGGCTGGGACGGTCTTGGGCAGGTCGGAGGGAAGCCCTAAGTGCTTCGCGAGGCGCTCGAGCTCGCGGTCATCCATGATGGCAGCGACTGGGACGAGGTTGGCTCCGCACTGCGAGCAGACAAGGGGCTCTATCTCGAATATCCGGCTCAAGAGCGCGGCCCAGGACCTGGACCGGACCGACACTTCTTCTTTCAAGCGCTCGACAGCCTGATTCGGAGTCTTCGCTTTTCTCCTCTCCCTCTCCGCGGCCTTCCTGGCCTCCTTGACGGTGAGTTCTCTCAATGGTGAATTGGGGGCCAGGGCTCCATAGTAGTGCACGAGGAGCTTGTTCCTGCCCTGAACGGTCTCGGTGCGGTATTGGACCTCGTTGTTCTCCTTGGAATAGGTCAGCCTCTTGGTCCTGAGGCCAGGTCTTGCGCAATATCTCAGCAGGTTCTCGAGGCCTTTCCTGTCAAGGGCCTGGATGCTGGTCTTGGCATGCAGGGAAAAGCCCGACCAATCCCAGGAGCGCATCATGTCGGCTTTCTCCGGAGTCAGGGCGCCCAAGGACACGAACCGCTTGATGATCCTCCTGCGGAGCTTCTCGGTGAGTCTGGCGATGTCTTCATCGGTCGGAGCCGGAGATCGATGGAACTCGAGCTTGGATTGGCCGAGGATATTCTTTGTCTCCTGGAACAGGCCGTCCGAGACCACGGCGTGGACAAGCACTCATCCATATACGAGTGAGGAAGGAATTAGTTCCCGCTCATGGCCGGCGGGGCGGAGAGGAATCGTTTCATGGACTCCGCGTTTCCCACGCCGCCTCGAAAAATGCTGAAATCATAGCGAACCGGCGCGGGGTCGAGGGCGGAGCCCGACCGTGCTGGAGAGCTTAGAGAATTGTCTTACGAGCCGGCGTGGCGGAACTGGCAGACGCAAGCGACTCAAAATCGCTCGGTGCTCCGCACCTTGGGGGTTCAAGTCCCTCCGCCGGCAAATGATCTCTCGTTCTCGACGAGGTGCTGACGACATGAAGAACATCCCCTCCGTGCTCGCCGCCGCGTGCCTCCTCGCGGGGCTGGCTTCAGCGGTCCAGGGGCAGGAGCTACGCGCCCCCCGGTGCGCGGACCTCTCCGTCGGAGCCTTCAACGGACACCCCTTCATCCCTCTCGACTGCCCGGAGAACCTCGAGGACCGTCCCGACACCGGAGCGCCCCTGGCAGGCTCGGACCTCCCGCCCAAGAAGGCGGACAAGAAGCTCTCCGACCCCGGGCCCCTGCTGGGCAAGTGGGAAGGCGTCGTCGTCTTCGGCAACCTCCGCTACGAGGTCTTCGCGCAGGTCGAGAAGGTCAAGGGCAGGACCCTCGAGGCCGTGTTCCAGGTCAAGAACTACCGGACCTATGGCGAGACCGCGGTCTACGCCAAGGCCAGGCCGAGGTGGAGCCGCGGGAAGTACGACGCCGAAGTGCGGCTGCTGTTCTGGGACGGCCGGGCCAAGCCGCTCAAGGCCGGGGTGCGATTGGGCGGGCTCCCGGCAGCCGCGGCCGAGGCCTCCCGATTCGACCGCGTCGCGGTGGTCTCCTACGAGGGCAAACAGGGACAGCACCTCGTCTTCCTGAAGCCTGACGGGGCGGACAGGATCGTGTTCCAATATGAGGACCGTTCAGGCTTCTTCGCCTCCGAACCCATCCGCGTAGAGGGCGTGCTGACCCGTTCCCAACGGGATACCCTCTAGCGCGCTTCGCGCGCTATCGGCTACTGAACCACGGCGGACGCAGTCACGAACTCGAACCCCTCGGCCGAAAGCTTGGGCACCTCTTCGACCAGGCAGTCGTAGGTCCCCTGGAAGTAATGGTGGCCGATGACGAGCGCCCGCCCGTCTTTCTTCGCGCGGCGCGCGGCGCGGCGGAGCATCTTGACGCAGAACGGCTTGTCGTGCTTGCGGGCCTCGTCAATGAAGAGCGTGCCCCGGGCGGTCCTCACCCCGGCCTCGGCCGCCGAGTCCTTGGCCACACTCTTGGCTGAGACGCCGCTGTCCACGAAGTACATACCCTTGGCCTTCACGAGCTCCATGAAAGCGGCCATGAGCGGGCGGTTCTTCGTGGCGTTATAAGAGCGGTGGTTGTTGACGCCCACGGCGCCGGGGATATCAACGAGGCACTTCTTCCAGAGCTTCGTCACCTTCTCCAAGTCCTCTGGGGAAACACGATCCTTCGGGAGATCGAGACCGAGGAATGGGTCGAAAGGAAAATGGATGATGAGCTCATGACCGTTCTCCAGGGTCTCTTTCGCCGCGGACTTCGTCCGCGGCGATGAAGGCATGACCGCGAAGGTGACCGGCCATTTGAGCGCCATCCACTTGTCGTCCGGGACGTTCTTCTTGTAGGTCAGGCCGAAGTCGTCGAGCACGACCGCGATCCTGGGCTTTCCCGCGCCCGCGGAGGGGAGCTCCACGGCCCAGACAGCGGACGACGGAGCGGCGAGAAGCACGAAGCAGACAGCCTCAAGCAGTGCCTTCATAAGCCTCCAGTTTCCTCCTTCCCATGGCCCACGGCACGAGGAAAGCCGCCCCGTTGAGCAGGACCATGGCCGCGGCGCACACGGCCGCGATCCTCCAGTCCCAGGCCGCGACCTTTCCGAATCGCTCCCTGAAGTGCATCTGCATGGGCCAAGAAAGGATCATGATCGAGAAGCCCACGTAGGCCAGGGAGGACGTCATGTAGACGAACCCGCCGAGGGACGACTCGATCTGATGGATGTTCTCCACGTTGAACATGGGGAAGAGCGCCCCATAGCCGATGCCCATGGCCACGATGGCCCAGGTCATCACCAGCAGGGTCGAAAGGGAGAGCAGCGAGGTGAACGGGTCGGCTTCGAGCAGGATGTTGGTCATGACCCCGAGGGCCAGGGCCACCAGGGTCATGGGGATGGCGGAGAACAGGTACTTCTGCCGCATCAACCCGGGCAGGCTCACGGGCGAAGACCGCACCACCCACCAGCTCCGGCCCTCGAGGCTGATGGCCGGGAAGGTGAAGCGCAGGCCCAGGGCCGCGATGACGAACCCCGCCACGCCCACGTTCAAGAACGAGATGGCCGAGCGCAGGTCCTGATTGTCGAGAGGAAGGCGCTTGACGCTGTAGATGTAGACGAAGATGAGCCCGAGGATGAGGAGTATCTGAGACCAGTGCTTCACGTCCCGGAAGAAGCACTTCCGCTCCCTCCAGAAGAGGATGGAGACTGCCTGGTCCGCGCCCAGCCAGCGGCCGACGCGGGTCTCGAGCAGAGGCCCGAGCGGGGCCTTGAGCCGCCGCAGGAACCCCTCCTGCGCCCCGGAGTAGCCCGCGAAGTAGACCCGGGAGGCCAGCAGGAGGAGAAGGCCGTAGACGCAGGACGCAGAGGCGTAGAGCAGGCCGCAGCACCGCCAGAAGACGGCGGTCTTGCCGGACGCGTAGGAGGAGAGCCCCTTGGTCAGCCACCACGAAGGCGCGTAGCGGGCCGTGGGAGCCTGGAGGAAGTTCAGGTAATCGGCCACCACGTGCAGGGCGTCCGGCCGGATGAGCTTCTCCGGCTCGGCGAAGCGGATGAGGGCGTAGACGAGGGTCAACGACAGGGTGGCGATGACGTAGATCGCGTCCCGGGTCCGGGAGGATGGGAACAGGTAGAGGAGGATCAGGGTGAAGGCGATGCCCATCGAGGCGGCCAGGGCCAGGAAGGGCAGGAGCAGGACGATGAAGGCCGCGTGGAAATCCCATCCATAGCCGGAGACCTGGGCCAGAGCCGTGATGAAGGGCAGGAGCACCAGGCCGATCATCCACGAGGAGAAGAAGATGCTCTCCAGGGACTTCTCAATGAAGATGTCCGAGATCTCCAGGGGGGCCTGCATGAGGAAGCGCAGGTCGAAGGAGAAGTACAGGGTGGTCAGGGAGACCAGCATGCCCGACACCGACACCATGGAGAAAGTGGTCAGCATCATCATGGCCGTGAGCTTCCAGATGAGGAGCCGGCCGATGAGCTCGACCGTGGTCAGGTAGGCGAGCAGACGGTGAAAGCCGGAGTAGAGGCCGTAGAGCAGGCCCAGCCCCGCGGCCGTGAACGCGAGGTTCCTGACCCATTCGTAGGCCGACAGGGACCGGAGTCCGTTGACGAGGCCGGTGGCCTTGCGCCGCAGCAGCAGTCCCACCATCATGGCGCTATAGATTCCTGAGGAGATCGGCGTACTCGCGGCCGCCCGTGAGGCTGAGGAACACGTCTTCGAGCCCCGAGCCCCCTCCGGCGAGAGGAGAACTTCCCGCGCCTCCGGGGACGGCGGTCCCTTGCCGCCAGCCCCCTCCGGTGAGCGGAGCACCTTGGGAGCGGGCCCGCAGGTCCGCGAGCGTCCCGACCGCGGTCAGCTCGCCCGAGATCATGATCCCGATGCGGCTGCAGAGCTTCTCCGCGATCTCCAGGATGTGCGTGCACATGAAGATGGTCGTCCCTCGCTTCGCCAGGGTCAGGAAGATGTCCTTGGCCATCCGCGCGCTCTTGGGGTCGAGTCCCACCATGGGCTCGTCGAGGAGGAGCACCTTGGGCGAGTGCAGGATGACGCCTGCGATGACGAGCTTCTGGCGCATGCCGTGGGAGTAGGACTCGATGAGCTCCCCCCCCCACTTCTCGAGCTCGAACATCTCGAGGAGCTCCGGGATGCGTCTCTTCTGCTCCGCGAGGGGCACGCCGTAGAGCTCGCCGATGAAGCGCAGATACTCCGCCCCGGAGAGCTTGGGGTAGACGAAGGGCTCGTCCGGGACCAGCCCGATGGAGCGCTTCGCGTCCAGGGTCCGGGAGGCCACGTCGAACCCCGCGACCTCCACTCGGCCCTCGGTCGGCTTGATGAGGCCGCAGAGCATCTTCACCGTGGTGGTCTTGCCCGCCCCGTTGGGGCCCAGGAAGCCGAAGATCTCGCCCGGCCGGACCTCGAGGTCGAGCTTCTTGACGGCCTCCAAAGGGCCGAAGCGCTTGACGAGCCCCTGGATGCGGATCACGCGGACGCGGGGGTCACGCCCCGGATTCGCGCTGGTCGAGGAAGGTGCGGATCTCCTTCTGGCTGCCGGTCTGCTTCAGGAAGTAGTTGATGAGCTCGATGGCGCGGTTCTGCTGGAGCTTCCACTCGAACTGCTCCCGGTCCTTGTCGAAATCCTTCATGGACCCCTTGTTCTCGACCGCGTAGGCCTCGCGCACCTCGACCGGGGTCAGCTTCGCAGCCTGCAGGAAGACCTGCTTGAGCTTGTTGGTCTTGATGGCGCGGCGGCGCGACTCCTCGTAGGCCTGGTGCGAGTCGTGGTAGACCGTCCGCACCGCCTGGAAGTAGGCGTCCTCGCTGAAGGCCCCGCCGCGCTGGAAGGCGGGGGTGTTGCGGATGTCGCGGGCGAGCTCCGTGTCCGTGACCGTGAGCCCGAACTCGTCGGCCTTGCCGGAGAGGATCTCCTCGATGATGAGCTCCCGGAGGATGCCCTCCTTGACCTTCTTGACGTCGGCGTCGGAGAGGTCCGCCCCCTGCTGGCGGGCGGCGTCGAGGTACTGGTTCACCCGGACGGTGAAGCCGCGGTAGGAGATCTTGGCAGCGCCGACCGTGGCCACCGACTCGGTCACGTCGGAGCTCGTGAAGAGGTATCCGCCCAGGCCGACGAAGATGCCGACGAGGAAGATCGTGGCCGTGGCGATGAAGAGGGCCTTGCGGTGCTTGCGGAGGAAGCGGATCATGACTTGCGCCCTAAAGGGCTCTCCTTCGGGTGCCCTAAAGGGCTCTCCTTCGGGTGTCCCGCCAACGCGTCATGCTTCCGAGACGGCAGGGCAGGCTCGTCGACGAGCTCCGTCTCCGCCCCCATGGAGCACTGCCCATTGAAGACGGCCCCCTCATCGATGCGCAAGCGCGGCGCCTTGATCTTGCCCTGGACGCGGGACTCCTTGAGGAGCTCCACGCTGCGGGACGCGGTCACGTCGCCGACGACCTCGCCCGCGATGGAGAGGGCCTCGGCCGCGATGTTCCCCTTCACCCGGCCGGCCTTGCCGATCTCGACCGTGGTCGCGTCCGTGATGTCCCCCTCGACGGCGCCTTCGACGCGGACCGCGCCCTTGACGCTGAGGACCCCGTGGAACCGCGCCTCCCCGCCGATGACCGTGAAGCTGTCCGCGGCCCCCGAGGACCGCGACCCCTTGCCGTTGCCGTTGAACATGCTCGTCACCTGCCCCCCGCCGCGCCAGCCGGCCCCGCCGAGGCCATGAAGACCCCCCCGACGGCGCCCTCCTTCAGGTACCCCATCGGATTGACCGGCCTGCCGTGCGACCAGACCTCGTAGTGCAGGTGCGGACCCGTGGCCCTGCCCGTCGTGCCCATGTAGGCGATCGCCTGTCCTCGCGAGACCCGGTCGCCGGCCTTGGCCAGCGTCTTCGAGGCGTGGCCGTAAAGGGTCGAGACCCCGTTGCCGTGGTCGATGACGACCATGCGGCCGTAGCCGGGACCCCAGCCGGCATAACGCACCGTGCCGTCCGCGGTCGCGGTGATGATCGTGTCCGGCGGGCCGGCGATATCGAGGCCCTGATGGTATTCCCCGAGTTCGGCGTCATAGTGGAACGGACTGAGGCGGTAGCCGAAACGGGACGTGATCTGGCCGGCGCAGGGCCGGATGCTGGGCGTGGCCCGGTAGGCGCTGCGCTGATTGCCCACGTACCAGGAGATCTCCTGGAAGCTGGCCAGACGCTGGGCCGACTCCAGCCGGATCGCCGTTATATTGCGGTGCCAGAGGGCCTGGTCCATGCGCGAGGACACGGTGGCCAGCAGGCCGTTGAGGCTGACCCGGTCCGAAACCGAGGGCCCGCCGATGGCCGCCCCGGCCCGGACGACCGCGTCGCGACTCGTCATCCCCAGCAGGACCCTGAGCTGGAGGTCGGTCTTCTTCACGAGATCGAGCATCTCCCGCGACTTGTCCATCTCATCGGAAAGGTAGGCCATCTTGGCGGCCATGACCCGGTTGTCCACCTTGGTGATGGCGTAGTCCACGTGGCGGCCCGCCAGGATCACGGCCCAGGCCGTGACCCCTCCCCACAGGGCGGCCAAGAAGAGCGCGAAGGAAAGGGAGAATCGGACCTGCCGCGGCTTGAACGCCGCGGTCTGAGGGAGGACCAGGACCGTGATCGTGTGGTCCCAGTCCCCGATGAACTTTCGGAATCTGTCCAGCAAAACCAAGGTAGAAGTTTATAAGAATGGGGATACCCTGTCAACGGACATGACAAACGGCCGCCGAATCAGCTACACTATCGGACCGCGACCATGAGGACAATGGATATCTCCTGGAAAAAGACCGTTTTCATCTGCGCGGTCTGCGCCGTGGCCGCCGGCATCTCACCCGCCCAGGTCGTGGAGATCAAAGGCTCCCGCACCAAGGACGAAGGCGCGATCATCCCTGAAGCCGAGGACATCGTGTGGCGCGGCCACGTGAACTGGGTCGTGGCCGCCGGGTTCAACAGCGAGAAGCCCCGGGCCTACTCGGCGAGCCTCGACAACACCCTCAAGCACTGGGACATCCAGGCCAGCACCTCCGTGGGGTCCTATTCGCTGGGAGCCTATCCCATCCAGGTGCTCACCTTCTCCGCGGACATGCGCCTTGCCCTGGCGACCGACGCCAGCCGGAAGTTCCACCTCTGGGAGGTCGACCCCTTCAAGCTCGTCCGCTCCTGGGACGCAGGGGCGTCCACGGCCCTGTGCCTGGCGATCTCGCCCGACGGCTCCCACGCGCTCTCCGGAGGCATGGACAACAACGTCACTCTCTGGGACCTCGAGACGGGCAAAGCCCTCGCGGTCTGGAGCGGACACACCAGCTTCGTCCACTCGGTCGCGTTCTCGCCGGACGGCTCCCAGGCCCTGTCCGGAGGCCGGGACAACACGGTCCGGCTCTGGGAGACCGCCTCCGGCCGCAGCCTGGGAGTCTGGCTGGGCCACACCGACGCGGTGCTTTCCGTGGCGTTCTCGCCGGACGGGACCAGGGCGCTCTCGGGCGGGGCGGACTACAGCGTCAAGCTCTGGGACACGGCCTCGCTCAGCCCCGAGGGCACCCTGCTGACGACCTGGACGAGCCACAAGGGCTGGGTCCTTCACGCGATGTTCTCGGCCGACGGCTCCCACGTCGTCTCCTGCTCCGCGGATAAGAACGTCCATGTGCGCCAGACCAAGTCCGGCAGGCAGATCGCCTCCTGGTCGGGCCACGAAGACGCCGTGATCAGCGCGGCCTTCTCCCCGGACGAGGACTGGATCCTGACCGCGGGCCGCGACCGCACGCTGAGGTTCTTCAACTTCCGCGAGGCCGTGGACGCCGCGGTCAAGGCCGCGGAGCAGCGCGCCAAGACCGAGGCCGCGGAGGAGGCGGCCCGGATCAAGGCCGCAGGCGAGCGCAAGAAGGCGGACGCCCTGCGCAACCTGCTCGCCGTGGCCGGCGGGATCGGGGCCATCGCCTTCACCATCGTCTTCTTCATCATCAAGGACCTCCGCCGCAGGAAGGAAGCCCTGCGGGTCTCCCGGGCCACGGAGCCCGTGACCTGGCTGGGCCACAGCCACTGGGTCTTGGCGGTCGCATTCTCGCCGGACGGCCGCAAGGCCCTCTCCGGCGGCGCGGACAAGACCCTCAAGGTCTGGGAGGTCAAGACCGGCAAGCCCTTGGCCTCGTGGGAGGGCCACGGCGGCCAGGTCAACGCGGTCGCGTTCCTCCCGGACGGCAACTGGGCCCTCTCGGCCGGAGCCGACGGCCTCGTCAAGCTGTGGGACCTTGCCACGAGCCGCTGCCTCGACGAATGGAAAGGCCACGCCGACCAGGTCCACGGGCTCGCCGTCAACTCCGACGGCACGCTGGCTCTTTCCGCCGGCAGGGACGCCACGCTCCGGCTCTGGGACCTCCGGGCGCGCCGGGAGGCCGGGACCTGGAAGCGGCACACCAAGCCGGTCTACGCCGTGGCCTTCTCCCCGGACGGAGGGATCGCGGCCTCGGGCAGCTTTGACAACACCATCAAGATATGGGAGGTGCGCTCCGGAAGGGACGAGGCCACGTGGGAGGGGCACACCGACGCGATCCTCTCGGTCGCGTTCTCCCCGGACGGCTCCCGGCTCCTGTCCGGCTCCGGCGACAACACGATCCGGCTTTGGGACGTGGCCTCGAACCAGTGCCTCGGGGTCTGGAAGGGGCACGCCAACTACGTCCAGGCCGTGGCTTTCGCGCCCAACGGCAAGGTCGCCATCTCCGCCAGCTTCGACAACACCATCAAGATATGGGACGCGGCCGCAGGCGCCGTCCTGGCCGACTGGAAAGGCCACTCGAGCTGGGTGACGTCCCTGGCAATCTCGCGGGACGGAGCCTCCGTGATTTCCGGGTCCGGGGACAACACCGTCAAACTCTGGGACCTGGCCTCCGCCGTGCAGTTCGCCGCTCCCGCTGGCACGAAGCCCTGAGAGGAGTCACTCACCATGCAAAGCGCCGCGATCCGGCAGTCCTACCTCGATTTCTTCGCCTCCCGCGGCCACGCGGTGCGGCCATCGACCCCCATCGTGCCCCAGGGCGACGCCACCCTCATGTTCAACTCCGCGGGCATGGTCCCCTTCAAGCCCTACTTCCTGGGCCTGAAGACCGACCTCTCCCGCGCCGCGAGCTGCCAGAAGTGCTTCCGCACGACCGACATCGACCGCGTGGGCCACACCATCCGCCACCTCACCTTCTTCGAGATGCTCGGGAACTTCTCCTTCGGCGACTATTTCAAGGAAGAATCCATCCCGTGGGCCTGGGAGTTCCTCACCAAGACCATGGGCCTGGACCCCAAGCGCCTCCACCCGAGCGTGTTCAAGGACGATGACGAGGCCTTGGGGCTCTGGAAGAAGCTGGGTGTACCCAACGCGCCGACCCGGCTCGGCGAGGACAGCAACTTCTGGAACATGGGCCCCACCGGCCCCTGCGGCCCGTGCTCGGAGATCTACTTCGACCGCGGCATCCCCTGCTCCCTGGGCAACCCCTCCTGCGCGGCGGGCTGCGACTGCGACCGCTACATCGAAGTCTGGAACCTCGTCTTCACCCAGTTCGACCGCCAGACTGACGGCTCCTTGAAGCCCCTGCCGCGCAAGAACATCGACACGGGCATGGGCCTTGAGCGCCTGGCCTTCGTCACCCAGGGCAAGGCCTCGCCCTTCGACACGGACCTCTTCTCCCCCATCGTGACGGCCGCGGCGGGCCTGCTCAAGGCCTCGCCGGAGGCCGACCCCCAGTCGGGCCTGGCCTTCCGCATCATCGCGGACCATGCCCGGGCCATCGTGTTCCTGATGTCCGAGGGCATCATCCCATCCAACGTGGAAAGAGGCTATGTCCTGCGCCGTCTCATCCGCAGGGCCGTGCGCTACGGACAGCTGCTCGGCCACAAGGGCCCCTTCCTCCACGGCCTCATCAAGCCCGCCGTGGGCATCTTCCAGGGAGTCTACCCCGGGATCGCGGACGCGGCGGCCAACATCGCGGGCACGCTCAAGATGGAAGAGGAGCGCTTCCTCTCCACCCTCGAGGCCGGGGAGCGCGAGCTCTCCGCGGTCCTCGGCCAGGCCGGCAAGGTCCTGCCCGGAGCCCGGGCCTTCGCGCTCTATGAGACCTTCGGCTTCCCCTTGGAGCTCACGCGCGAGATCTGCGCGTCCCGCGGCGTGTCCGTGGATGAGAAGGGCTACAAGGAGGCCTCCGAGGCCGCCTCCGAGCTCGCGCGCTCGAGCTGGAAGGGCTCGGGCGTCAAGATCAAGTTCGAGGACGCCGAGCTTTCAGCCGCGGCCACGGTCTTCACCGGCTACGACGCCCTCGAAGGCCCCGCTGTCGTGGC